>DAOTXU010000478.1:0-2945 GCA_034435135.1 Anaerolineae bacterium
CGTCTCGCCTGCGGCACGACACCCCCTCTACGCGTGCGGAGAGGGGGACGGGGGGGGAGGTGCTCGCCCACACGACAAGCACCACGTGCACTGGGGTCGTTGGCTCAAAAGTTTGAATCACTTCATTCTTAAACCGACACTGTGCTCTCGCGCGCCTTGACACGCGTCCGGCGCGCCGGCCATCCCGATGCCGCCAGCGCCACGCCGTAGCCTACCGCGCCGACGAGCATCACGGCGCTGAAACCCAGGTGAATTGCCAGCAGCACCGCCAGCACCGATCCGGAGACCGATAGCGTGCCGTTGACCGCCCACAGCCAGGGCAACAGTCCGGGGGTCTCGGCGTTGGCCCACTTGAGGCCAAGCGGGAAGGGTCGGCCCATCAGCAGGCCGGCGGGGGCGAGCAGCGCCACAACGACAGCGATCCGGGCCGGCAGCGCCCACGCCTGCGTCGCCGAGGTGATTGTCGGCGTGACGAACGTATACGCGAGCATCAGCGCGATGAGCAATGGAAGCGTGCGCCGAATCTGCGCGGGCGCTGCGGTTTGAGCGACGGAACCGGTGCTCAGGCTGCCCAAGCCGCTGAAGAGCAAGATCGAGAACAGGACCACCACCAGCGCATAAGTGGGATGCCCCAGGTACAGGTTGAGCCGCTGCACCATCGGCAGCTCGATCAGCATAAAGCCCAGCCCCAGCGCTGCAAAGTAAACTAAGTAACGCGCCTGCCCTGTCGCCCGCTCCTCGCGCTGGCGGCGCAAGATCAGCGGGCCGAAGAGGAACAGGATCGCCAGCGCCGTCGAGATCACCGCCGCCGCGAGCAAAATCTGCACCGCCTCGGCGCTGAGCTGGTAGACGCCGCTGCCGGTGAACTCCGGCCTGATGAGATCGCCCAGGCGCACCAGGCTGAAGAAAAAGGGCCGGTCGTCGGTGACCGGAGAGATGTCAAGGGGATAGCTGGCGATAAATGCGCGCAGATCGGGCGTGTTCACCATCTGTTGCACGAGGTTGTCTTCAGCCTGGTAGCCCGGCGCGTAGAGGACGGCAAAACCTAACGCTTCGCTATGCGAGACGATCTGTTCCACCTCTTCGGATGTGAAGGGGTCTTTCTTGAGCAGGAGCGTCGCCAGCCCTTCGGTAGCGGCGCGCGTGGCGGCCAGGTTGCCGATCACCACGACGTGCTGCGCGGGGTCGGCGACGCCAGCGTCGCGCCACGCCTCCAGAGCGAGCGTCACAAGACGCAGCGTCTCGGCAGGTAGCTGCGGGAAGTACCAGCGCGAGAAGTTGACCATGCCCTCCGGCGTCAGGTGGTCGTAGTAGGCGCGAAACGCCTCTTTGGTGTAGATGCCGTTCTCTGAAAGCGCGAACGCGCCGCCCGCGCTCGCGGCCCACGTGTCTACGAGGGACGCCTGGATCAGGTCGAAATGCTCGCCCAGGCGCGTCAGGTAAGTGCGCGCGTCATCGATGGCGATTTCCACGCCGGGCTGCGCGTAGATGTGCCCGGCGTACCCGGCGTAGGGACCGGTCACAGCGTCCACAATCGCGCCGTTGATCTCCACGCCGACGATGCGCGGCGTCCCGAAAAGGTGCGCGGTCAACACGTCGCGGCCCCCGCCCGGCCCGATGATGAAGACGTTATCCGGCGCGTGCAGCAGGTAGGGAATCGCGGTGATGTCGTAGCGCAGAAAGTCCGCCGTCTGGGGATTGCCGTCGTAGAACTGGATCGGCGTCCCGGCCTTCTCGTCGATGAGCAGCATCAGGTGGCCGGGGTCGGGGCCTGTGTAGTTCGGGCTGAGTCCCCAGCCGAAGGGTTGCAGCCAGTACGGGTCTTCGTAGATCGTGACGCGCGAGAACGAGTTCCAGCGCTCGTAGAGCGGCCTCAGGCTCAGGTCAGGGCGATACGTCTCCTGCGGCGCAAAGTACAGCCAGCCTGCCGCCTGGTTGCCGACGAGCAGCACAAGCGCAATCGCCGTTACCGCGCCGCCGGCCGCGCGCCATACACGACCGGGGACCTGTAACGCGAAGCTCAGCGCTGCCAGGCCGCCAAGCGCCGCTACTGCCAGGACCGCGCCGGAGCCGCCGAGCGCGTTGAGCGCCAGCACGCTGACCAGACACCCGACGCTCGCGCCGGACAGATCAGCGAAGTAGACGCGCGAGGCGACCTCGGCATAGCGGCTGATCGCCAGCGCCAGGCACGCGCCCGCGAAGAGGAACGGGATGGTGAGGATCAGGTAGATCAACGCGAGCGCGAACACGTGATCCCAGGTCATCTGCTCGCGCAATCGGCTGACGTTGAACGGTATCTGCCAGTAGAGGACATAGGTGACCACGACGGCGACGGCAAACAACGACGCCAGCAGCACGAGCCGCTCGGCGGTTTTTTCGCGCGGGAAGAGCCGGGGGAACACGTAAATCCACACTCCTGCCGCGCCGCTGCCCAACAACGCCAGGGAGATGACCAGGAACGCGAAGTGATACCACATCGTCACCGAGAAGATACGCGAGAGGGTAATCTCCAGGGTGAGGGCGGCAGCGCTGATACACAGAACGCCCGCAAGAAAGGGAAGCCGCTTGCCGAGCATATTCACTTTGACTCCATCGGGGAGCGACAGGCTGACCACAAGCGCGCTCAGAATGGCCGGATTCTACCCGCGCGGTGTATTTTGGACAAAGGACTATTTCTTAGAATGTGTTTGAAAAGGTCGCCCTTGCTTCCCCTCACCTCTAAATCCCCTCTCCTACAAGGGGAGAGGGGATTATAAACCCAGATTTGGGGTATCTTTGCCCCCTCTCCCGTCATACGGGAGCGGGGGACAGGGGGTGAGGGGGCTTTTCAAACACTTTCTGAGTGAATGGATGAGTTGGCTTCGTGGTTTCTTTTCTGTTTCTGCATGGACCTGAGTAACGTCCCGGTCTTTAGCGACCTGCACCCTGACGTACACGCGGCGCTG
>DAOTXU010000479.1:0-9226 GCA_034435135.1 Anaerolineae bacterium
CGACACCCCCTCTCCGCAAGCGGAGAGGGGGACGGGGGGTGAGGTCGCCCGCCAACACGACCAGCGCCACCGCATCGATGCTGTTGGCTCAAAAGCTTGAATCACTTCAAGGCGAGGTTTCGCTGAACAAAGGTTATATCGATAGAAGGCTCAACAGTGGAGTGGCAGCGGATTTAGGGGACGTAGGAGCGAGCCGCTAGCGTCCGGCGGCGCGCGCCAGTTGATGGAGCCGGGCGTACTTGCGAAACTCGTACCACGCCATCAGCGCGCTCAGTCGCAGGCCGTGCAGCCCGTCAATGTAGCCGCGCAGCGTCACAAAGCGCCACCAGAAATGCCGCAGCGGTTGCGTCAGGTAGGTGTAGGGCCTGGGGCGCACCCCTTTTTCGTACAGAATCCGCGCATCATATTCGAGATAGCGCCGTTGCTTCTCGCGGAACTGCGCCAGCGTTTCGTAATTGTAATGGACAAGCACGTTCTTCAGGTAGCCCTCCTCGCCGTCGAGGATCACCACCTCGTGCACCTTGCGGGCGGGATCATAGCGGGTGCACGCGCGCCGGAGCAGGCGCATCTGGTAATCCGGGAACCAGCCCGCCCCCAGCGTCAGCCGGCCAAAGAGATAGTTGTGGCGCGGAATCCAGTACCCGTCGGCTTTCGGCGCGCGCAGTTCATCGCTGATCTCGGCGGCAAGCTCCGGGGTGACGCGCTCGTCTGCGTCCACGAACAGAATCCACTCCGCCGGCACCAGTTCCAGCGCCGCGTTGCGGATTTGCGCGAAGTTCTCAAAGGCGTGCCCGATCACGCGCGCGCCGTGCGCCTGCGCCAGCTCGACTGTGCGGTCGGTGCTGCACGTGTCGAGCACCACCACGTCGTCAGTCCACAGGGCGCTTTTGACGCAATCGACGATGTAGCGCTCCTCATTGCAGGTCAGGATGACGGCTGCAAGTTTCACGCTCATCTTACTACCATATAGCTGCCGGTGTGTCGGGATAACGCAACGGATTCTCGGAGAGGATTATAACCTAACTACCGGACATCGGACAGTTGTTCTATGGTTTGTGCTCGTCGGTCTTGGTTTTACCTCACCCCGGCTTCGCCGGACTCTAGCCCCCGTCCCCCTCTCCGCACGCGGAGAGGGGGAGTGCCCGAAGGGCGAGGGGGTGAGGTAAGAGAATACCAGAGCCTTTTTCGCGAACATGCGTTCAGTGTCCGGTAGCTAGGATTATAACGCGCGGATCGTCCGATAGGCTTGCAGCAGCATATCCCTCTCTTCGGCGCTGATCTCCCCCGCCGCGTGCCGCTGACGCGCCAGCGCCATCTGCCGCCGCATCCCCAGGCGGATGAGCAGCCGGGCGAGCGCGACCTTTGCAGGGCTGTAGTGCTTCGCGTACAGGCGCAGGCGGCTGCGCCACAGGTCCACCAGGCTCGCGGCGCGGACCTGCCCGGTGCTCTGCCCGCCCAGGTGCGTGACGTGCGCCGCCGGGACGCAGTAAATCTCCCAGCCGGCGGCGCGCATCCGCATCTGCCAGTCGATCTCCTCGCAGTACATGTAGAACCCCGCGTCGAGTAGCCCGACCTGCCCGATGGTCTCGCGGCGGACCATCATCGTCGCGCCGAGGGTGTGATCGACCCGAAACGACGCGCCCCCTGCATACCACTCACGCGGGTAGCGCCCGTTCAAGCGGCTCTCGTACAGGCGGCCCGGCGTCGGCAAAAGCTCAACCGCGATCTGCCCCAGGCCGGGGGAGGCGAACGCGCTGTGCTGAAACGACCCGTCCCCGTAGGTCAGCCGCGCGCCGACCAGCCCTGCGCGTGGGAGAGTCATCAGCGCGTCGTAGAGCGCGCGCACTGCGCCGGGGTTGATCCGCGTGTCGGGGTTGAGCAGGAAGGCCACCGGGGGCGCGTCGGCGCTTGTATCGATGTAGCCCAGCGCGCGCAGCGCCAGGTTATTGCCGCCAGCGAAGCCCAGGTTCGTCTCACCGGAGACCACGCGCACGCCGGGGAAGGCGCGCCGCACGGCCTCGGCGGTCCCATCGGTGGAGGCGTTGTCCACGACCCAGACGGTCGCCGTCAATCCGGAGAGCGTCAGGTCGTCATGCAGGGTGCGCAGCGCGTCGAGCGCCAGGTCGCGCACGTTCCAGGTGACGATGATGACGGCGAGGTCAACGGCGGACGCTGGAAACTGGAAGCTGGGAGCTGAAAAATGTGGGGCGGGCACTTGAGTGTTGGTCACGCGGCGCGCATCACTTGCCGAGGGCGACCGGGTCAAGGCCGGTCCGCGCCATAAAGGTGCGCAGCGCCGCGAAGCTCTCCTCGGTCACAGGGCGCAGGCTTTCGACGCCCTGCAACGTCGCCAGCGCGCGTGCAATCGCCTCGTCGCGCGGCTCGCGGTTTTCGTCTGCACCCTCCCCCACGAGAAAGGCGAGGAGCGCCTCCAGGTGGGTGCGCGCGTCGAACTGCACAATGCGCGGGTAGATCATCACGCGGGTGGGGATTTCGATAGAAGTCTCCAGCGGCACGACCGCGCGGTCGAGCGGTGGCAGGTTGATCTGCGCCGCCGCCAGCGCTTCGGCGTCGGCAGGGTCGAAAGGATCGACCACGGGTTGCAGCTTGTCCAGGCCCAGCGCTTCCAGATCAAGCCCATCGAGCGCGTCGGGAGGCATCCCGGCGGCGTCGCACTCGCCCTTGTACACCGCGCGGATCAGATCCTCCACGCTCTCGTAATCCCCCACGCCTGCCAGACCGGTCACGGGGTCCACGCCGGCGGCCTTCATCATCAGCGCCGGGATGCGCCACGACACCTCATCGTCATAGCGCAGGCGGCAGAAGCGCCGCCCGATCAGGTCGGCGGTGGTGTTGATCGGGGTCGGGGGCGTCGCGCCCTCCGGCACCGGGAGATATGGAGCGTGGCGCACAATCATGCTGCGGACGCCGGTCTGCCCATCCCTGCCGACGACCAGGTAACGCGCCACCGCGCACCCGCTGGCCTCGGCGCGCAGGTAGGTCCAGCCGTCCACCCAGCCGACCGCCGGCGCGTCGTGCGCGCACACGCGCTCGATCACCTCGGCCTGGGTGTTGACCAATTCAACCGCGATGTAGTAAGACGGCGTCGGCGTCGCGGTCGGTGTGGCGTTAGGTCCGGGCGTGGGCGTGCTCTCTTCGGTGACCGGCAGCGGTGCGGAGGTCGGCGGCGGATCAGGCCAGTAGCTTAGCAAATCCGCCAGGGCGTGCGCGGCTTCTTCCGCACCGGCGCGGTCGCTGACGGGGACCATCACCAGTTTGAGCGGGTTCTCCGCCGCGCCCACCTTGACCGGCGGCGGCACGGTCGGCAGGCCGGTGGCGATCACCGTGACGGTAGCGGTAGGCGCTTCGACGACGCCGGGGCCGACCCCGCCGCCGCACGCCGCCAGCAGCGCCGCGATCATGGGCAACAGGAAAAGAGAAGCGCGATGATGGCTAATGGCGCGACCCTCTTGAGGACCGTCAGCGCTCTGCAAGTCCAATACCTCACCCCTTAACCCCCTCTCCAATAGATGGAGAGGGGGGAAACGTGCAGTCTGAAAGCCCCCCACTAGTGGAGAGGGGATGGGGATGAGGTAATGTTACAGCAGTTATCCGCCAGGAGCAAACGCGGCGGGACCTTCCACGATTTCCACCTCGCGCGCGCCGACGCGGTTATTGAGCGCCTCAATGCCCACATCTTCGTGAATCAGGCCCGCCCAGCAATATTGCGGGTTGCGCTGCTCAATGATCTCGGTGAAGCGGATCGCGCCCCACACCACCGCCTGCTCGCCGGGCGGCAGGTAGTAGTAGGTCTGGCCGTACTGCTCGACCGCAATCAGTTCGTCACGACTACCGATGGCCCAGCGCCAGGGGTAGTCGCTCATGGCGGTGTCGCAGTCAATCCCGACGCGCCACGCGCCCGACTCGTCGTACCAGCCGAGCGCGCTCGCGCGCTGGTCCTGCTGGTACACCGTCCCCGGCGGCGGGCCGGTGGTGCGGATAGGGATATTGCTGTAATTCCACACCGTGAGCCGGAAGACGAGCAGGTCGCCGAGCGGCAGGGTGACCGCGCCGGCGAGCGCGGGCGTGCTCTCCGGCGGGGCGATCAGGTCGCCGGGCGCGCCGGCGTCGGTGAAGTAGCGCGCCTCGTAGGGCGCGGCTTCAAACGCCACGCTCCCGCCTGCCGTCTGTGGGACAAGCTCGGCGCGGGGTGCGCCGCCCTGCTCCAATGTGAGCGTCCCGGTGCGGGTGACGCGCTGCCCTTCGGCGTCCTGGGCGAGGGCGGTGACGGTGTAAACCCCGTCCGGCGGGGGGTCCGCGCCCAGGTCTACGCCGCCCTCGTAGTCGAAGAGGTGGCGACCCGCCTCGCCCGGCTCACGGCCCTCCAGACGCTCGGCCACGTAGAGGCGTTCACTGTTGGGGCCGTCCAGGTACACGGTGAGGTCGGCTTCCTTCGCCAGGTACACGTTGATCTGCGCGCGGTCGTCGATGCCGTCCTGGTTGGGCGTGAAGGTCTCCGGCGAGATGGTGAACTCGGTCAGATCGGGCAGGGCTGCGTCCGCCTCCGCGATGATGAGCGTCCCTGTGATGCGATGCGCCTCGCCGTCTTCTCCGACCGCTTCGACCGCCCAGAGGTACTCGCCGTCGGGGAGCAGGCGCGCCTCCACCGCGCCGTGCACGGTCTCGCCGGGCAGGGTGTAGCCCTCAACCACGCCGCTGAAGAGCACCTCGTAGTCGCCGCGCGGGCGCGGGCGTTCGCGGCGGAAGTAATGGCGCTCCCCACGCGCACTCTCGAAGTAGATGCTCACCGCCGCCTGCCGCGCGAGGCTGTAGCGGATCGTGGTCGCGTCGTTGGCCCCATCGGCGTCCGGGGTGATGCGTCCGTCGGCCACCGTCGCCGAGGTGATGAGCGGGCGCGGCGGTTGCAGCGCCACCGCGCCGGCGGCGAGGACGACCGCCAGGGTGACGGCGGCGGCAAGGAGCGTGAGCGGCCAGGGGATGCGCATGGCTTACTCCGTGTGTGGCGTGGGGGAGTGTAGCTTGAATGAGCGGGGAGGGCAACCCGATTGCGCTTGTCCTCCAGCACGAGAGACCGGACCACAGTCATCGGCGCTGAAGTATGACCGCTACTTTTATATCAATACGTTTGCCTGATCTATGCGGACATGCAACTGTTTCGGCGTATAATAGAGACGTATTTGCCCCGGCTGCAACATCATCGCGTGCAGAAAGGCGTCCGTGAGCACGGTCAATCTCTCCGGGCAGACGATCGGGGGCTACCGGCTGATCGAGCACATCGGCGCGGGCGGCATGGCGACCGTCTATCGCGCCTACCAGGCCTCCGTCCGCCGCCACGTCGCGGTGAAGCTCCTGCCGCCCGCGCTGGCGCTGGAACCCGGCTTCGCCGCCCGCTTCCAGCGCGAAGCCGAGATCATCGCCTCCCTGCAACACCCTCACATCGTCCCCCTCATCGACTTCGGCGTCGACCGCGAGTTCTCCTACATGGTCATGCCCCTGCTGGAGGGCGGCTCGCTCGCGCACCGCCTGGGGCACGGCATCCCCTCCCTGGGCGAGGTGCGCGCCATGCTCGCACAGGTGTGCAGCGCGCTCGACTACGCGCACGCGCGCGGCGTCATCCACCGCGACCTCAAGCCGAGCAACCTCATGCTCGACACCTCCGGCAACGCCTACCTCGCCGACTTCGGCATCGCCAAGCTCGTGCACGGCACGGCATATGCGAGCGTGAGCGTGGAGATCGGCACGCCCGCGTACATGGCGCCGGAGCAGGCGCAGAACCGGGGCGTGGACGCGCGCACCGATGTGTACGCGCTGGGGGTGACGCTGTACGTGCTGCTGACCGGGCGGCGGCCCTTCGAGGCGGAGGACCGGCTCACGCTGCTGTACCAGCACGTGTACGAGACCCCGCCGCCGCCGCGCCAGTACATGCCGTTGCTCCCCGAAGCGGTGGAGCAGGTGGTGCTGCGGGCGTTGGAGAAGGAGCCGGGGAAGCGGCAGCAGAGTGCGGGGGAGCTGGCGCAAGCCTTCGCGGAGGCGGTGCGGAGCGTGCCGGCGGAGGTGGCGGACGCGGCGACGGGGTTCTTCACCGCGAAGATGCCCACGACCGTGCCCTCGCCTGTCCCCGTCAGCCCCTCGCCTGCCAGAGCCGGGACGCCAGGCCCGCGTCCAGCGGTGAGGGTGTCTACTACAGAGACAATACGCAGCCGAAAGCGAGTCTGGCTGGCCGGGGGAGCCACGGTGCTGGCCGTCATCCTCGTAGCAGTGCTGGCGTTTCTGTTCGGCAGGTCGGCGACTCCGACTGAACCGACGCCAACTGACGGGACCGCGACGAGCGCAGCGCAGACCGCGCTGGCGGCGCTCATCGCCGAGACGGCCACCGAGACGCCGACCGTTGCGGCCACCACGCCGGTCGTGGTCGTGCTGACGGACACCGCCACACCGACCGCGACGCTCACAGAGACGCCCACGCCGACGGTGACGACTACGCCGTCGCTGACCGACACCCTGCACCCGACGGTCACGCCCAGCCCTGCGCCGACAGAACCACCAACCCCGACGGCTACAGCGACGTTCACGCCAACGGGTACTCTCACGCCGACCGTGACCGCTACCCCGCCACCGACCGACACGCCGACGCCTGACGAAACCGCGACCGCCGTCGTCCAAAATGCCTTCCACACAGCAGTGGCGTTGGCGCTCAGTCAAACGGCTGCTGCCTGGACCGATACGCCCACCATGACGGCTTCGCCGTCGCCGACTGACACTCCGACGGCTACTACAACCGCGACGCCCACGCCGTCACAGACCAATACGCCTACCCCGACGCCGACCGATACGCCGACCGTGACGGCGTCACCGTCGCCGACCGCGACTGACACGCCGACCTCTACGCCCACCGCCACACCGACCGCCACGCCAACCGCGACGTATACGCCCACACCGACCGACACGCCTACTCCCACCTCCACGCCCACCGCCACCGCGACCGATACGCCTACCTCCACGCCCACGCCGACTGTGACGCCTTCGCCGTCACAGACCGCCACCGCGACGCTCACACCAACACCCACTTCCACTGACACGCCGACCACGACCGCCACCCCCACCGCGACGCTCACACCGACGCTGGAACCGCCTCAGGTGGTGTTTGTGCGCGGCGATAACGATGACCTCTACCTGAGCAACCTGGACGGGACGAACCCCCGGTGGCTCGCGTCAGGCCCCATTTACGAGCCGGAGGTTCACGGGGACCTCATCACCTACGCGGCGGTCCGTGAAAACCAGCGGCTGGATATCTACACCTACGACCTGGCCGCCGGGCGCGAGATGCGCCTGACCACCGCCTCTCAGCACGACCGCCACCCCACCTTCAGCCCGGACGGGCGGCGCATTGCGTTCACCTCCGCGCGCGACGGGAACTGGGAGATTTACGTCGTCAACAGCGATGGGACGGGCGAGACGCGGCTGACCTACACCAACTACCAGGAATACGCGCCGAGTTGGAGTCCGGACGGGCGCTACCTGGCCTACCAGTCCGACCAGGACGGCAGTTACGAAATCTACCGGCACGACCTGGAAACCGGCCTAGTCACCCGCATCACGACGCACCCGGATGACCTGGTTGGCGCAATCTGGTCGCCAAACGGGCAGTGGTTGGCCTGCTACGCCAACGTAGACCCGCCCTATGTCGTGACCGTCGATGTATCGAGCGGCGCGGCGACCAACTGGCGGCGGGGCGTGCCCACCGGTTGGCTGGATAACCAGACCGTGCTGTTCCATCGCCTCGGCGAGGACGACGTGGTGTCGGTGTACGCGCTGAACGTCGTCACTGGCGAGGAGAGGCTGCTCATCCAGAATGCCTGGTCGGCAGCGATCAAGGCGGCTGCGCCTGCGCCGACGCCGGCAGCGCTCTTGCCGAGCGCCACGCCGACGCCCATGCCTACCTTGACCGATACCCCAACAGTCGTTCCGACACGCCCCCCTCGACAAACGGTCACTCCGCTCCCCACGTTGGAGCCGGAGGCGATAGCAGAAATTGGCGCGTTCGGGGCAGTGGTGCGCGTTGCCCCGGATGGAGAAGCGGAGCCAATCGCTGCGGTGGAGGCGGGTCAGCAGTTGCCGGTCACGGGCGTCACAGAAGATGGACGCTACTACCGCGTGGAGTATGACGGTCAGATAGGCTGGGTAGCCGCGATTTACATCCGCAACGCGCGCGACCTGAGCGACGTGCCGGTCGTGGATGTGCTCCCCGTGGCGGTGATCGGCGCGTTAGGGGCATGGTTGCGCACTGCCCCTGACAGCGATGCTGAGATTGTCGGCAAGGTGGTCAATGCGCGGTTGCCCATCACCGGTATCAGCGCTGATGAGAGCTACTATCGCGTGGAATACGAAGGGCGAGAGGTATGGATATGGAAATCGCCACTATACATCGGCGTTGAGGGAGACCTGAGCGCTGTGCCCGTAGTGGATACGCGCCCAATGGCGGTAATCGGCGCGTTAGGGGCGTGGGTGCGCACTGCCCCTCAATGGGACGCCGAGCCAATCGCTCTCGTCACTGACCAGCGGTTGCCGATCACAGGCATCACTGCCAATGAGCGATACTACCGCGTCGAGTACGACGGTCAGGAAGGTTGGGTAGCGGCCTTTACTGTCCCCTATGTCGAAGGCGACCTGGATGACGTGCCGATGATTGATGTCACCACTTCGACGCCTACCCCCACGCCGGTCGCCGCCACCGTCACGGTGAAGAGCGAGTCCATCAACCTGCGGTCCGGCCCCGGTACCGATTACCCCATCGTCGGCGGCGCGCGCCAGGGCGAAACCTTCCCGGTGATCGCCCGACACGGGACCGGGGAACAGGCGTGGTATCTGGTCGAGCGGCCTGACGGCTCGCGGGCGTGGGTCGCGTCATGGCTGGTGGAACTGAGACCACGCGATGCACAGGTACCGGAGGTTTCTCAATGAAATGCCGGGGCAGTTGGGTGGTGGAGTGGCTAGCTACCGGACACTGAACGCATGTTCGCGAAAAAGGCTCTGGTATTCTCTTACCTCACCCCCTAAGTCCCCCTCTCCATGAAGTGATTCAAGCTTTTGAGCCATCGACCCCGGTACGTGTGGTGTTTGTCGTGTTGGCGGGCACCTCACCCCCCGTCCCCCTCTCCAGGCTACGCCGGACTATAGCCGCAAGCGGAGAGGGGGTGTCGAGCCG
>DAOTXU010000480.1:0-18289 GCA_034435135.1 Anaerolineae bacterium
GTGATCGCATGTTCCTGGCGATCACTCTGCTCACGCCGTTTGCGATCTCGCTTATCATCGGTCTGGCGTTTGGCTCTTCGGGAAGCAGCGACATTCCAATCTCGGACATCGGCGTAACCATCGTCAACCAGGATCAGGGGACCACCGTCCCGACGGGCGACACGATCAATCTGGGCGATCAACTGGTTGCGTTCTTCATCTCACCCCCCAGCGATACGCTGGATCAGCTCTTCAACGCCGCCGAGGGCCAGAACTGGGATGAAGCCCGGCGCATGGTCGAATCGGGGGAGGTTGTGGCGGCGATTCGCATCCCCGAAGACTTCTCCCGCCAGGCGACCGTTCAACAACAGGGGCTTGGCGTCACCCTGGGCCAGGGGACCATCGATCTGTACACCAGCAGCGGCGCGGCGATTTCGGGTAGCGTGGTGGAGAGCGTGTTGACCGATTGGACCTATCGCATCTCGACGGGCAGCATCGCCACGGAGGTCGGCATTGCAGAAAGCATCCGCCAACTGTCTTTACGGGGGATTCAGGTCATCGGCGAGTTGACCGCCAACCTGGAAGCGGCCTATACGGCCACACCCGTCACGCTCGTGGCCGAGGACGCCGGCGGCGAAGTGCAGCAGGTCAACCTCCTCGGCCTTGTCGCGCCGGGGCTGGCAATCTTCTTCTTGATGTTCAGCGCGACGTTCGGCGCCGGGGACCTGTTGAGCGAGCGACAGCAATGGACGTTACAGCGCATGATTACCACCCCCACACCGCGTTCGATGATCCTGGCCGGCAAGATGGCGAGCACGTTCTTGATCGGCGTGCTTCAGCTCCTGATCCTGCTGGTGGCGACTTCGTTAGTGGGCGCTAACTGGGGGGATGACCGGCTGGCGGTGGTGCTGCTGATCCTCGCGTCGGTCGCCGGCGCGACTGGGCTGGGCGTGCTGATTGCCTCTCTGGTGAAAGAGCCGGAGCAACTGAACAGCTACGGGATGGCGATCCTGATGGTGATGGGCGTCCTTGGCGGGACGTTCTTCTTCGGGACGACAGATTTCTTAGGAAGCGCCAGGTTCCTCAGCATGTTGACCGTCGTCTATTGGGGGAAGGAAGGCTTCACCACGCTGGTTCTCGGCGGCGACCTGTCGGATATCACGCTCAACCTGGCGGCCCTGCTGTTGATGGGCGGTGTGTTCTTTGTGATCGGCGTCTGGCGTTTCAGCCGCCGCCTGAACGTCTGAGAGGTGTCCGATGCGACACGTGATCAGCATCACGCTGAATGAACTCAGGGTCAACTTCGGCAACGCTGTAACGCTCGTCTTCTTGATCGGCTTGCCGCTGGCCTTCACGGTAGTCCTCGGCTTAGCCATGGGTGGGGCGAGCGGCCAGCCAACTATTCGGGTCGATATGGTAGACCTGGATGGGAGCGAGCTTTCGGCGCGGCTGGTCAGCGCGCTGCGCGATGTGGGCGGCGAGACGTTGACGGTCTGTATCTTGACCGATTTACGGGAAGAACAGCCTGAGGCGTGCGATCTGTCCTCTGAGACGGAACTCGCGCCTGAACCGCTGGCGGCGCAGCGCCTTGAAGATGGCGTGACCTACGCCACCGTCGTCATCCCCGGCGGTTTCAGCGATCAATTGCTGGCCGGCGAGGATGTAACCGTGGCCTATCGTGCGAACGCCGACCTTTCCGCGCCGATGTTCATCCGCCAGTCGGTGGACGCCGCGATCCGCCGGGTGAGCGGGTCGGTGGTCGCCGCGCGGTTGAGCGCTGACGCAGCGCAAACCGTGGGCGCACTGGACGAATCACAACGGGCGGCCTTCTTCAACGACGTGTATCGGGCTGCCGAGGAAGCCTGGCAGAAGCCGCCGGCCGTCCTTTCTGTGGCCGCGACCGTTCAGGAGGAAAGCGGCACGGCAGCCGGCTTCAGCCAGTCAGCGCCGGGTATGGCGTGCATGTTCGTGATGGTCAACGTGTTGGGCGTGGCGCAGTCGCTGGTTGTCGCGCGGCAAAACTGGACGTTCCAGCGGCTGATCGTCATGCCGGTCCCGCGCTGGGCGATTGTGGCCGGCAAGGTGATGGCCTATTATCTGGCCGGCCTGTGCTCGTTTCTGATCATCCTGGGCGTGGGTGGTCTTGTCGGCGTCAACTACGGCGACAGCCCCATTGCCGCCCTCGCGGTCGCAGTGGTGTACACCCTGACCGTCAGCGCGATGGGGTTGGTTTTTGCGACGTTCACCCGCACGCTGGGCCAGGCCAGCGCCTTAAGCACCCTGGTCGGCATCGTGCTCGCGCCGCTGGGCGGGGCGTGGTGGCCGCTCGATGTCGTGCCGCAGGCGATGAACGTCGCCGGGCACGTCGTCTCGCCCATCGCATGGGCGATGGACGCCTTCAATGGTATGATCTACTTTGGCAAGGGGTTGGTGGACATTCTGCCATATCTGGGGATTCTGCTGGTATACGCGGCGGGCTTCTTTGTGGTGGGAGTGTTGCGCTTCAAGTATGAATAATCTTGAGCCTGATCTGAGCCGGGGCGCGGCGTCCCCCAAGTCGGGGACACGCCGCCGTGCCCCTACGAACCTCGCTCAAGACGAGACGCGCCTCGCCGAAAGGCGAGGCCTTTAGTTTTGGCGGCGGGTGTGGCGCGAGGTCTGGCGGCGGCTCTGGCTCGCGGTGGAGATTGGCTTTTATTTGCTCATCTACCTCGTGGCGCTGGCCTATTCTACCCCGCCGCCGCAAGACATCGTGACCCGATTGGGGCCGATCACCAGCGCGTATACGTTTGACTTCGTGACATGGACGATTGAAGCGCTGGCCGGCAAGCTCGACGCCGAGCTGTTCGGCGTGCATCCCTATCTTGATGAACAACAGCGCAGCCAGTTCGTGCGTGCGTATCTGGATTTGGTCAACCGAATCCACCAGCTTGAGGCGGAGGTAGACGCGATTTACGCCGATCCCGGCGTCACTGACCCGGAGGCGGCCAGCGCCGACCTCCGCGCCGAGCGCGACGCCCTGCGCGCAGAGCAGCGCCGCCGGCAGTCGCTCGCCGAGTCGATCATCGAAGGGCAGATTGCCTCGGTGCTGCGGGACGAGGGCATGGCGTGGCTGGGGCAGGTGTTGCCGCCGGTGGCGTTGCACTTCACCGAGTTGCCGAATGTCCTGGTCGTCTCGCCGCGCGACCGCATTGAAACGACATACTCGCAAGGGCTGATACCGGGCATCCCGGTGGATGTAAAGGCGCAGATTGAAGCGAAGGCCGACGCCGCGCTCGACATGTCCACGCTGGTTGTCCCCATCGGCGGGATGGCGCTCTACCCGTCGATGATTGTCGAAACCGGGTGGTGGTACGCGGCTATTGAGGTCCCGGCGCACGAGTGGACGCATCACTGGTTTTTCTTGTTCCCGGTCGGGCTGAACTACATGGGGCCGTACCCGGAGACGCGCACCATCAACGAGACGGCAACCGACATTGTAGGGAAGGAACTGGCGCACCAGGTGATCCAGCGTTTCTACCCGGACCTGGCTCCATACCTGCCGCCGCTGCCCTGGGAGGTCGAACCGGAGCCGCCGCAGCCGCCCGACCCCGACGCGCCCGCGCCCCCCTTCGACTATGGCCGGGAGATGCACGCGACGCGCGTTACCGTGGACGGGCTGCTTGAGGCGGGCAAGGTCGAAGAGGCGGAGCAATATATGGAAGAGCGCCGCCAGGAGTTCGTGGAGAACGGGTACCCCATCCGTAAGCTGAACCAGGCGTACTTCGCGTTCTATGGCGGCTACCAGTCCGCGCCCGGCGGAGCCGCCGGCGAGGACCCCATCGGCCCGATGATCCGCGAGATTCGGCGGCTTGCGCCCTCGCTGAAGGACTTCTACTGGCGCATGACCGGCGTCACCACGATGGAGGAACTTGAGCGCGCGCTCGAACTCAGCCGCGCGGAGTGGAGCGCAGGACGTTGAAGCCAACGCCCCCTCAACCGGAGGGGCGCTATAGTCCAGATTTAACAGCTTGGCCTACTCGGCTGGGTTGATGGTAATGTCATATACGCCAGGTTCGTTCTCATAGCTTCCCCAGCCGCGTTCAAATGTCACCAGGTACAACCCCGCTGAGGGCAACTCAATAGAGAACACACCGGCTTTCAGATTACTCCCGGAAACGGTGAACAACGGGTTGAGCTTTGCCTTGCCCATGTCATCCTGATCGGCAATAGCCAGGCTCAATTCTGGGCGGAAGTCGCCGAACACGGCCTTGTAATCGAGTTGAATCACCTGCGGCGCGTCAACTTCGAAGACCACGTAAACAAGCGCGTGCTCTTCAGGGTCAAAGTTGATCGTCGTCGGGATCGTCCAGGGTGTGAGCGCCATCTTCTCCAGTTTGAGATCGTACTTGCCTTCGCCGCTGCCGGTCCGCCCACCCTGGCGGGTGACGATGATCGCGTAAGTGTCATCGGCGGGGAGCTTCATCACATAGAAGGGGTTTGCCCCGAAATCGAAAGCGGTAAACACATCGACTTCGGCGAGGATTTCCGCTTCGCTGTTTTGCAGAAACAGGTATCCAGAGAAGCCTTCACATATCGCCGAGAATGCAATAATATCGCCAGCTTTGCCTTCGAGAGTCCATGGTTGTTCGAATTCGCGGTTGGTCAGCTCGCCATTCTTCGTTTCGCCGTAGTGGATGACGTTCTCCTCTTGCATAGATGGCGCAGCCCATGCCGGCAGGGTCATTGCCCAGGTTGAGAATAACAGCAGGATGGCGAACGTGGCCGAGGCCACTCGTCGGATGCTAGACATGGTCTCACCTCTTTTTTGTGTGTGAAAGAGAGCACAAATGCATTATAAATCAGTTGCATAGTGGGGGGCAAGCCGGCATCGACCGGCAACCAGCAGATAGAGCGCATGGCTTATCTATTGTTAATGAAACGCCCCTCCATATTGGAGGGGCGTTTGGTTTTTCGGCTGAAACCCATCTATTCGCTGGCTGACGACACGGTGACCACGAACTCGCCGGTCGTGTCGCCCCAATCGAACCAGGAGCGCTCAACGATGACCATGTAGATGCCCGTCACCGGCAGTTCCAGGTTGATGGATACTTTCGAGATGGTCTCGCCGGTCAGACTGAGCAGCTCATTGTAGCCGACTTGCTCAAGAAACTCGTCGTAGGCGAAATAGGCTATCGACAAGTCGGGCCGTGCGTCGCCAGCGCTGAGTTCGTATTCCAGCACCGCTTTTTGCGCTTCGTCGCCCTGGACGGCGATAAATGCGGAGTCCTGCCCCTCGGCGAGCGACAGGGTGGCCGCCGCCCCCAGCTCTGTCAGCGCCGCCTCGGCGAGCGTGAGGTCAAAGCCGCCGACGCTGCTGCCGTCCGCGCCGCCAGCGCGACCGACGGTGATGGTGTGTTCGCCGTCGCTCTCCAGGCGGGTGATGTAGAACGGATCAAGCCCAAACACATCGTCGATCTCGACGATGACCGCGCCCGCGCTGTCTTGCAGTGTGAGCGTGGAGTCCAGGTAGTTGTCGTCGTTACTCTTGACCGAGATCGTGATGATGTCGCCGGCGGATCCAGTGAAAGTCCACGATTGTTCGATAGCATCTTCGGTGATCTCGCCTTGTACGGTCTGGCCGTAGCTGATTGCGCCGGCCTGTGCGGATGGGTCAGCCCACGCCGGCAGCGCACCGACCAGCAACACCAGCGCGAAGGCGGCGCAGAGGACGTGTCGAAAGGTTTTCATCTGTTTTGCTCCTTGAACTGCGACGAGGTGAAATCTGACCTTCATTGTATGCATAAGCTAAATGCAGGCAACCGGCGCACTACCCGCCGGCCCAGGCGCGCCGGGTCGCCGCCGCGCGCTCACGGAGGCGCAAGAGGTGCGCCTCGGTCACGTCCCGCTCGAAGGCGCGGAAGCCGCCCAGCCGGAAGCCGTGCCTTGCAGCCATCGCCGCGATTTCGTCCACGCGCGCGATGGAAATGTCCTTGCCGAGCGTGTAATCCTCGAACCGGCCTTCGAGCGCGAGCGCCATCGTCTCAGCCATACAGGCGTAAGCCATGCCGGGTGGGAAGCCGAAATTGAAATGGAAGTCCACCGGCCCCGGCACCGCCACCATCCCGCCGTCGTAGACGAACACGTCGTCGCGGGCCTGCGCGACGCTGGCGGCCACGTCGCGCGGGCGGGCCACATCGCAGACGACCGCGCCCGGCTTGAGTTGCTCCGGCTTAATGAGCGGGCCAACGGCGCTGCTCACCGTGAGGATCAAGTCAGCTTCGCGGATATCGTTCACCTCCAGCGAGGTGCGCAGCCGCGCCCTGCCGCCCTCGCAGCGCTCGCGGACCGCCTCCAGCGCGTCGGGCCGGCGACCGATCAGCAGCAGTTCGGGCGCGTCGCGCGCCAGCAGCTGTGCGCACGCCGCGCCGATGGCCCCGGTCGCCCCGACCACCGCCGTCACCGCGCCGTCAAGCGGGATGTCCATGGCGCGCGCCGCCGCGCGCAGCGACTCGACCGCGATATACACGGTGTAGCTGTCGCCGGTGGTGACGGGGATGTCGAGCGCGCGCGCGATGGTCACGCCGGCGTCGCCCACCACCGATGTAAACGCGCCCAATCCCAAGATGCGCGCGCCGAGCTTCTCCGCTTTGCGCCCGCACGCGATGATTTTGTTGTAGACCGCGTTGACGGGCAGTTCCAACATGCGGCGGGGCGTGTACGGCGCGGCGATGAACCAGCCGCGCGCCTCCGCCCCGGTCGCCTCGGAACGGACGCCGGTGATCTCCGAGATGTAGACAGGCGGGAAGAAGCGCGAGAGAAAGTCAATCTGGCGCTCGGTGAGCAGGCGGCCCAGCCAGGGCCACTTGCGCGACACATCGGCTTTCGGGTTGATGGGGTGGATGATGAAGGCGAATGTCTTGGGTATATCCATCATGCTTTGAGGGCAGACAGGGGGCTTAAGAGGCCATTTGAGAAGTCCGGCAACGGATGTTTTTCAGGCTCCGCTGACTGAAGTCGGCGGTGAATCGCCGGAAAGTCCCTGCCGGGTGGCGATTCACCCCCGGCTTTAGCCGGGGGAACCCTTTTCAAACGGTCTCTAGTACTACAGCCACACATCGTTGCGCAAGGGCCAGATGCGCCATTCTATGTGGAACGCCAACCCCACATATGGTGGCGCGACCCTAACAAAACCGGCTCGCAGCCGTCAACTGCGGCTGTAGTACTAGGCCTCCTGTCTAAATCCTGGCTTCACCACGATTCTTCCAGCACCTCCTCGTCGCGCGGGTAGAGGCGCGGCTGGCGGGCGGCAATGTGCGGCGGCATCTTGTGGTGGTCGCTCTCTTCGTAGGAGATGTTTTTCGCAATGACGCGCCGGTCGGGCGAGGCGAACAGGATCACGTCGCTCTCGATGACGCGCGCCGGGTAGATCACCATCCCGGAGCCGACGCGGCAGTTATGCCCCACGCACCCGCCGAGCACCACCTGGCCGGTAGGTTCCAGTTCACCGTCGGGACCTAAAGCCATGAGTTCTTTGGGGATGAGCAGGAAGTCGGTGAAGGTGTTGCCCGCCCCGACGAACGAGTTGCGCCCCACGACCGACATTTGCAGGCAGGTGTTCTGCGCCACGATGGAGTTTTCCATCAGCACGCTCATAAATAGGGATGCGCGGAACGGCAGGAAGCAGCCCTCGCCGATAACGCTCAGGAACAACTGGCAGTTCTGGCCGATGCTGGTGTTGCTGCCGATCATGCAGTTGGTGATGACCACGCCCGCCTCAATGGTCACGTTGTCGCCGATGAAAGTCGGCCCTTCGATGACGACGGAGGGGTCGATATGGACGTTTCGCCCCAGGTGCACCACCTTTGAGCAGGAGAGCATCTGGGTTTGTTCGAGCATGGCCTGGAGCATGATGCGCAATCGGAAGAGCCAGTCTTCATCCGCGCGCTTCTCGAAGCGCCCGCCGATGGCGAAGATGCCGAAGATCACGTTGGCGTAGTAGATGTGCACCCAGCTTTCAATCGAGAGCATACTGCGCCCCGGCAGCAAGTGTACCAGGTCGCCCAGTTCGGTTGACATATACTCCGGGACGCTGTAGTAGCCGACCTCGCGGAACGCGCTGTCGATGATGATCGGCTCGGCCTGCGACCCATCCCAGGCGGCGGGTATGCCCTGCGGGAAGTACCACAGCGGCACGCGGTAGATGTCCTTGCCTTCAGCTTTGTCGCGGATCAGGTTGCGGGTCAGCGGCACGGCGTAGGTGAAGAAAGCGCGGTCGTCAGCGCTGAAGGCGGCCTGGCATGGTCGGTCGCGCCGGGAGGCGCGCTCCCAGAACGCTTGCAGATACGGGGTGTCGAAAAACAGGCTGTCAACGTGGATGAGGGTAGGCGTACTGTCGTGCGGGGCCGCGTCCAGGGAGGCAAGGGCCTCGCCCTCGCGGAACCGGCCCAACCCCAGCACTTCTTCCACTGCGTCGCGCTGGAACAGCGAGAGGGGTTTGTTCATGATGCCGAGGCTGCGCGCCCGCTCGTTGAAGGGAGCGACCAGGCGCTTGTCTTCGATACGGAGCCAGCGAACCTCGCCCACGTTCGGTTTGGCGACCTTAGCCATATTGGTGCACCTCGTCTCCTCTCAGACGCCGGGCGGCGTCTGCCGACATCAGGCTCCTGTGACCGGTTTAAAGCGCACTGTCCGCACACGTTCTGGACATAAGCCTGATTGTATTATACTTGGATCGCGCCAGGTCGCCCGGTTTGCCTCCTATCCTCCCGTGGTGTTGCTTAACAGAAACTCGCGCACCGCGTTGATGAAAAACTCCGGTTCGTCAAGCATGGTGAAGTGCCCGGAGTCGGGTCGGAATTCGATCCGGGCGTGCGGCACGCCGCCAGCCAGGATCTCATGCTGTCTGGGATCGACAATGACGTCTTTCTTGCCGTAAATACCCAACACCGGCACGCGGACCTCGCCGAGCCGGGGGCGCAGATCGGTCTTGCGCAGGGTGCCGATGCTCTCAAAGAAAGACTGCGCGGTCGTCTGGTCGGTGTCACGGATGAGCATCTTCCACACGCCGACGGCGTCTTTTGCCATAAACGGAGCGTAGACGCGCATCCCGGCCTTGAACAGGGGGTAGCCGACGCGGCTGCGCACCAGGGTGCCGGTGAACGGGAATCCGAGCAGCTTGAGCAGCGGGCTGAGCGAGGAGCCGTTGATAGGCGAGCCGATCACCACCACCTTTTGTACTATCTCCGGGTGATTCAGGGTCACGCCCAGCGAGACCGTGCCGCCCATCGAGTGCCCCACAAGCGGCGCACTGACGATGCCGAGGCGATCCATGAACTGGTAAACCAGT
This sequence comes from Anaerolineae bacterium, assembly GCA_034435135.1. GTDB lineage: Bacteria > Chloroflexota > Anaerolineae > Aggregatilineales > JAFGMM01 > JAOSJO01. The sequence continues at coordinate 9,308 of DAOTXU010000480.1, forward strand.
TCCATGAAGTCGTTGACGGCGAAGCTGTCGCGCTTGTCGCCGCTTTCGCCAAAGCCCCAAAAGTCGAGCGCATAGGTCTTGAAGTCGCGCCCCAGAGCCTGGATGGTGTCTCGCCAGAGCGACCAGGACCCCAGCCAGCCATGCAACAGCAAAACGGGCCTGCCCGACCCGTAGGTTTCGTAATGAACAATTCCCTGCTCGGTGACAATCGAACTCACGGCGGCGAGTCACTCCTGGGTTTTTCGCTGCGCCGGGTGCTGACTGCGCCCGCACCCTTCCGCTCAGGCTCAGGTTTCCATCTCTTCGAGGATGGAGTATAGCAGTTCCAACAGCACGTTCTTGACGCTCTCTTTGTCGGTAGCGACACAGGGCAGCAGCTTGACGCTATCTTCGATGCGCAGCGCAATGCGCAGGTCTTCGGGTGCCCAGGCGTCGGGAACGTCCTGCTTGTTGGCGGCCACCACGTAGGGGGTGGGGGCGTAGGCGCGGAAGGTCTCCAGGATGCTTTTGGCTTCGCGGAACGTTTCAGGTTTGGCGCTGTCCACCATCACCACGAAGCCCAGCATCCCCTCCGAGAGAATTTCCCACATGAAATCGAAGCGGCGCTGGCCTGGCGTCCCGAACAGGTAGAGAACCAGATCGTCGTCCACGGTAATGCGCCCGAAGTCCATCGCCACCGTGGTCTGGTCCTTGACCCGCTCCGCTTCAGCAGAGATGTCGCGTTCCGTCGTAACCACTTCGATTTCGCTGATGGAGCGAATGAATTCGGTCTTGCCCGAGTTAAACGGGCCGGTGATGACCATTTTGACGGTTTGCATAAGCTCTCGCTCTTCAGATAGTTAAGTCCGCGCCATGTTACTAGAGTGACCGGATACGGTCGATCAGCTTGTTCACGACGGTTTTCTTGATTTGCGGTGGTGGGTTGCCTGGCCGTCGGCGTCGCATGTCGGCGTTCTGCGCGGGCGGCATCGCGGTGGGTGGGCGAACCAACTCCACCAGCCCGGCCTGCAAAAGCCCGTAGACGATCTGCCGGATTTGCATGTCAGTCATGTTGTTGGCGCGGGCAATCTGCCGGATCGAGTTCTTGGGGTTGATAAACGAGACCACGCGCCATTCTTCAACGCTGAGGTTGATATTGCGCAGGCTGGTGCCGGGCCGGTCAGGGAACTTGAGAGCGAAGTCCAGATTGGGCAGCTCTCTTTCGAGATGTTCCAGTTCGCGCAGGTTGCGCGTATGCTCGATGATGACATTTTCCAGATCGATGGGTACGGTGATACGGTCCGGCGGCGGGGCGACGCCGTCCTCGAAACGGAACATACCCTCGTTCCACAACAGGATGCCATACACAACATCCAGGGTATATTTCTGGATGCTTTGCACAATATCGGCCTGGGTGACGTAGCCGGCGTTGATAAGCAGCAGGCCCAGTTGCTTGTCGCTCGTCGTGCCAGCGCGCTCGCGGATCAGGCGCACCTGATCGTCGGAGAGCTTGCCCGCCCGGTGAAGCACGTGCGCCAAGTGGCCGTTTTGGTCGCCAACTTGTGCGTCGATTAACTTCCCCTCGCGGAACGATACGCTCGCCTTCGTGCCGTTGGTCTGCTCCAGGTACAGCGTGCCGGTTTTGCGCGCAAGGTTGACCAGATTGAATAACTGCGTTGTACCGAAGTCTTTCAGGTTGCCTTTCATAAACACATCCCTGAGGGGTTAACCAAGCGCTGCTACAAATGAACGTAACAATAAGGTCCCGTTGAGATAATCATCTTTTGATGTGGAGCATTATACCCCAATGTTCTTACACGAGTCAACCGGCTGAAGGTAACCGTGACGCCGTTTCGGCGCGGAGTAGCGCTTCGAGGTGGCGGCGCATGTGCGCCGCGTTGCGCATCAAGAACGCCCACAACGCCGCGAGCGCAACTGGCGCCAGCGCCAGCAGTCGCGGCTCGATGAACGCCAGGATGAGGAGACCCATCCCCACAACATAAAACACCTGCCCGATGCCCACGTAAGCCTGCACGTGCGCGCCACGCTCCAGCGGACGAATCTCCCCGGTGATGACGGTGCCCAGTTGCATTCCCAACCGGCCATGCAAATGGAAGGTGTTATCGTCCCGCACCTGACCGCGCAACGGTCCCGCGCCCGCTGTGAGCGCAGCGCGCAACGCCTCCCGGCATTCCTCAGCGGAGCGAGGCGTCATCAAGTCCATGCGCATGATTACTGCTCCCCCGGATAGATCGCAGTGAGCGCGCCGCCGGCCTCCGGCTGCGAGAAAGCCACCACGCTCAGGCTCCACGCCTCGCCCTGCACGTGGTCGAACGGCTCAACCGTGAAGTTCACGCTCAACGGCGAGGGGCCATCCACGCGCGTGTAAGGGAGCACCTGCTTCGGCCCGCTGAGGATCAGCGCCATCCACGTTGGCGCTCCGTCCCAGCTTACCGTCGCGGCGATGCGCCCCGGCCCCGCCACCGGGAGCACGACCACGACCGCGCCGACCATCGGCGACAGGTTGAACATGCCGGCCAGCCGACCTCCAGGGTAGATCAACGCGAGCGCTCCTGCATCGGCTGCGCCGCCGCCGGGGCTGGCGATGGTCAGCCGCCACAGGCGCGGGGTGGATGCCAGGTTCTCCTTGGTGGCAGTGTAGCGCATCTGGAGCGGGGAGGGGCCTTCGTGCTGCGCGAAGGGGGCCGGATGCCCCGGCGCGTCAAGGGTGACGACCAGGTCGCGTTGCGTGCCCTGCCAGGCCATGCTCATAGCAACCTCGCCCGGCGCGTCCATCGGTATATAGTAGATCGTCCGGTTGGGCATGATCTGCCAGGGAAAGCTCAGCGCGACCGACGTGAGGGCCACGTCCGGCGCAGGGGTGGGCGTCGGCACCAGCGGGGGCCGTCCCGCCGCTCCTCGAATCAGCACGCGCACCGGCCAGGCCGTGCTCACACCCAGCAACCGTCCGTCACGGTTCAGCGCGCGCACCCCCCACCAGTAGATGTGGTGCGGCACCTCTATCAGGGCTTCGTACCGTCCCCGTGTCTCTACTTCGTGCGCCAGGCAATCCGCCGGTAGGGCCGCTGCGAGCAAGTCTGCGTCGCTATGGCAGAAGACCAGCTCATAGCGCGCCCCCGCCGCCCGACGCTGCTCCACCGCCACGATGAAGCGCTGCCAGCCCTCGACCAGCGCCTCGTCAGGTTCCGGGCTGATGAGTTGAAGGATGGGTTGCCACTCGGTGTCGAAGAATGGGACGCGCAACATGGTCTGGGCGGTTTCGATGGGTTGGCCTTCTTTATCGTAGACGAATGCCTCGGCCACCACGTCGGTCAGCGCCACGCCTGCGGGGATCGCGTCCGGCGACAATACATCCTGAAAGAAGATCACCCGTCCCTGCTCCGCCTCGCCGCCGGCGACCGCCGCCATCGCGCGCGCCGCGATGGTCCCCGCCGGGTATTCGGTCCGTTCAAAGAGGACCATCGCGGACGCGCGGATGAAAAAGCGGTACCCGATGTGCACGCCCCCAACGCTGCCGTCCGGGTCGGCCACGCGCGCTGTGAAGGTCACGCTGATCGCTTCCGGTTCCGCCGGCAGGATCACTTCGGCGGGGTTGGCGCGCAACGTGATGCGCGGCATTTCTTTTCTTGTAGACTCCTGGGCTGGGGGCTTAAGCCCCCTGTCCAGATGTTGAAACCATTTCGCGTGACCCACCACAACGGTGCGTTCGGCGTTCAACGCACTGTAGGAGCCATTCATTAACCCCAACCCAGGCGCGACCAGCACTAGCACGATCAACAGGCTTGCAACCGCTTGTCTCTTCCCAGCCATATTTGTAATTGTACCCGCTTTCGTCGCGCGTTGGATTGGTGTATGCTAGGCGTCATGAAGCTCTTCCGTTTTCTGGGGTTGGCCGCGCTCGCCCTGGCGGCGTTCTCGATGACCGTCGCGCAGTCGTCGGAAGACCTGGTCGCGCCGGAAGGGTTCCCGGCGACCGTTGACGGGCTGGTTGGCCTCGAAGCGCTGGAATGGGTGATCGACGACTGCGCCAACCGGTGGACCCCAAACGGCAGCCTGAGCCTGTGTGTGGTCCATGACTGTGAGACGCTCTACTTCATGCTGACCACCAGTTACTATGACATTGAGCGCGATCCGCTGTTTGTCGCCTTCGACCTGGACCGCGACGGCCAGGCCTTCGCGCCCGGCGACCTGGCGGTGACGAGCGCGGGCGGGTTTGTGACTTTCTCGGACGCGGCGAAGCCGCTCGCCATCGAGGACGCGCCCGGCGCTTACGCCCTGGAAACCCAGCCGCAAACTGGCGAATTGCAATTGGAGGCGGCGATCCCGCTGGCAGCGCTTGGGCTTGCGCCTGGCGAGCAGATCCCTTACACCTTCGGGCAGGACGCCTTCCCATCTGTGGAGGCGACGCTCGCCGCGCTCTTGGTGAAAGAGTGCGGCGGCCCGACGCCTGAGTTTTCCACGCCCATGCCCTGGCCGACCGAGTTTACGCATGAGATGTTGATGGAGCAATTGCGCGCTGAGCAGGAAGCGCAGCAGGCTCAACAACGCAACCAGGTGCTCACCGTCCTCGTGCTGGCGCTGGTTGCCGTCGTCTTTGTCGGGAGCGTTGTCGTTTTGTTGGGGCGGCGTCGGCGATGAGTTTAATGCTTGCAATAGGCCGACGCTCAGGCTACAATGATTTTGGTGTTAACACAGATTGATTACCGTCAACCAACACGGGAGGATCGCCGTGGGTCGCTGGCCGGATAAATACGTTATTGGCCTGACGGGTAACATCGCCACAGGCAAAAGCATTGTGCGAAAGATGCTGGAACACTTGGGTGCCTTTAGCCTTGACGCCGACCAGCTTGCGCTGCAGGCCATGTCGCCGGGCGCTCCCGCGTTCAAGCCGGTAGTCGATACCTTCGGCAAGTGGATTGTAGGCAGCGATGGGAAAATCAACCGCGCTTCCCTGGCGAAGATCGCCTTCACCGACCCCGACGCTCTGGCGCGTCTGGAGCGAATCACGCACCCGATTGTGCATCAGGCGGTGGACGTGTTGGTGCAGCGCGCCAAACGCCAAGTTGTGGTGATCGAGGCCATCAAGTTGCTTGAAGCCGGCTACGGCAACGAAGTGGATTCCGTCTGGGTGGTGGATGCGCCGGAAGCGGTCAGGGCCCAGCGCCTGATGACCCGGCGCAATATGTCCGAGGCAGCCGCGCGCATGTACATCAACGCGCAACCGCCCCAAGAAGAGAAGTTGAAGCGCGCCCACGTCGTCATCGACAACGGCGGCTCGCTCGAAAATACCTGGAAAAGCGTCCAGGTGGCATGGAACAGACTGCCCGTCATCGCTGGCAAACCCCCGGAGCCGGAGACCGTGACCACCGTGCGAGTGAAGCCGCCGCCTGCCGCTGCGCCCGCCCCGGCGAAACCGGCGGCGCCGGCCATGATGGAGATTACCGAGGTGACGGTGAAACGCGGCAAGCCCGGCAACGCGCAGGCCATCGCCGAAATCCTCACCCGGTTCAGGGGGGCGGAAGTCACCAAGATGGATGTGATGATGGCCTTCGGCGAGAAAGCCTATTTGCTGGCCGAAGCCAACGGACAGGTCGTTGGGGTGGCCGGGATGATGGTGGAGAATCTCATCACGCGCGTAGATGAGTTTTACCTCTTGCCGATTGCGCCGCCCGCGCCAGTGGTCGAAGGGTTAACGAAGGCGGTCGAAGATAACTCGCGGACGCTGGAAAGCGAAGTCGCCTTCTTCTTTATCAACAACAGGGCGCCTGATACGCTCATCCAGGCTTTCGCCGAACTCGGCTACGAACTCCGCCAGCTTGCCGACATCAAAGTACCCGCGTGGCGCGAGGCCGCCCAGGAATCGCAGCCACCTGACACCCATATTCTCGCCAAGAAGCTGCGCGCCGAGCGCGTGCTCAAGCCGCTGTAAAAACCCTTGAGGCAGGCAAGGGGCTTAAACCCCTTGCCTGATTTGCAGACGCCCAACATACGATGAGGTAACTGTGGAGACCCTGCTCAACCGTGTCAAGCAAACCCCTGTCCTCGGCCCGGCGGTAGGTTGGGCCGAGCGCCATCCCCGGCTGGCCGCCTGGATCGTGTTGGCGGTCGGCATGGTGATTATCCTCGCCATCGAAGCGCGCGACGTGGGCCTGGAGGTGGGCCAGTGGATTGCCCTGGTCGTGGCGACGGTGCTCGTGGCCGGCGCGTGCATCTGGATCGTGTCGTGGGAGGATGAGGACGAAGCGGGCAAAGCTGGCGTGGAATCTACTCCGACCGAAGCAGCACCCGATGCTGACGAGAACCCCTCGTCAGCCGGATAAGACTCCACGCAATTCCTTCACATATCCCAACTTTCCTCAAATCCTGATCCCACGCCGATTCGGACCAGGCTGGCGTCGCATACCTCCCGGTAGCCGCAACGCTGGCAGCGGAAAGGTTGGTTGTGGCTGCGGGGCACGTCCGGGCGGAGCATGTCGGTGCGCATCTGCGCCAGCACGGCGAGCAGTTCGGTCTCGATTTGTTTCGTGTAGTCAACCTCAAACACACAATCGCTGTAGCGAATGATGCCGTAGGGCGGACGCCTGCCGTACACCGCTTCGACGAGCAGGCAATAGGCCGCGAGTTGCAAGATGTGACTCTTGTACGGCTTCTCCGGGCCGCGCCCGCTTTTGACCTCGACCGGGATCAGGCGGCCTTCGCGGTGAATCAGGAAGTCAGGCCGGCCGGTCAGGCGGTGGCGTTTGGAGAAAAGCGGTTCCTCCTGTTTGCCGACCCCGGTGTCACGGTAGACCACCTGACCGGCGGGCAGCCCGCTCGCGCGCCGACCTGCGCGCGCCAGCGCCAGCAGGAACAGCCCTAAGAGAAGCACTGCCAACACCATTCCCGGTGTGAGAGACATCAGCCGGCTCCCGTCGCCAGTTGCAAGAAATAGAGCGCTACCAAAAACACCCCACCGATCAGCGCCAGCGCCGCAAGCACCGCCAGCGCCTGCGCCGCCCGCACGATCAGGTCCAGCCGCGCGTGCGCCGACCGCCCCTGGCGGAACTCCGGTTCGTTGGCGGGCGCATAGCCCTGCCGGTCGTACCACCACGCGCGGTGACAGAACACATAGCGGCTGATGTCGCTGGCGTTGATGACGGGCAGTTCGTCGTCACCCTGCTGGGCGTTCATCCTCCGCCTCCTGCAACCGGCGCTCCACGCGGCTGAGTGCGTCTTGCAGGCGTTGCTGGCGCAGGGTCAGGGTGAGGTCGCCGCGTGTGCGTTCCAGCACGCCGCGTAATTGATCGGTCTGGCGGCGCAGTCCGCCGGTGACAGCATCGCTGAGGTCAAACGTCATCAAGAGCGCGTAAACGTTGTCCATCAACGCGAGCAGGCGTTCCGCCTCGGCGGTGGCCTCGTCGCGCCGGATGATGTCCAGGATGTGGCGGCGCAGTTCGCTGGCGGCCTCGGCAAGGCCGTTGAGGTAGGTATCCGGCTCCACGCCCAGCTCTTCGGGAGTCGGGAGGGGGAGGTTGCGCGCCATCGCGTGCGTGACAAACGCCTCGGCGTATTCCTTGAGCGCGTCTTGCATGTAGCCGGTGAAGTATAAGTCGGGATAACCCTGCACGCCCGCGCGGAGCGCATCGGCGGCGTGGCGTGCCTGCGCGAGTCGCTCCTCGACCAGGTTCCACTCCTTGCGATGGATGGCGCGGATCGCGTTGGCGCAGTCGCGGATCAACGCCCGCGATTGCTGGATGGCGACGTTGCGGACCTGCTCTTTCGCTTCCAGCACCGCGCGGATGCGCTCGCTGATCTCCTCCAAAGGGTCCACGTGCGTTCCTCGCTTGCCTTCACCCCTTGTCGTCTTCCGGCGGCTCATCCCCTTCGGGCAGGTGATCGTCCGCGCCGCCGACGAGGTTATCGCCTGCGCCCGTCGCCCCGGCGGGTTTCACCAGGCTGAAGAGCTGGTCGGCAAGGGTCGGCGGGGTTTTGATCTCGCCGAACTGTTTTTCATACTTTTCAAGATTTTCGCCCAGCGCCTTGTAGAGCAGCTTGGCGTTGGTGGGGGTCAGCGCCACGCGGCTTTGCACGCGCGCCAGCGGGAGGTTCGGCATCCAGTGGGCAAAGTCGAGCACGACTTCGCTGGCGGTGTGGGCGATCATCACCAGGTTGGCGTAAACAGCCGTCAGCGACGGCGGCATCTCCAGACGAATCTGCTGCGGCTTGGGCTTTTTGGGCGTGTCGGTCACATCCCTGCGCTCCTGTGTCTGGCAGACTACTACCAAGTGGCTGGCTGAAGCCTCTTGTCTGTCGCCCTAGAACGGAATCTCTTCGTCGTCGCGCGGCACGATGGCGTAGTCGCCGCCGGCGTCCGCGCTGGGGCCCTCGCCACGCACACCCAAGAAGCGGACATCGCGCGCCGTCAATTCGAGGCTGGCGCGCGCCTGGCCGTCCTGCCCGGTCCACGCGGAGGCGTCAATCGTGCCGATCACCATCACCTGGCGGCCCTTGCTGAGATATTGCGCGCACCGCTCGCCCAACTCGCGCCACGCGGTTACACGGAACCACGTGGTTTTCTCTTTGCGTTCGCCCGTCTGGCGGTCGTTCCAGTACTCGTTTACCGCCACGCTGAAATCGCAAACGGCGGTGCCTGTAGGCGTATAACGCAGTTCAGGGTCACGACCCAGATTCCCAACGATGATAACCTGTTGAAATGCCGCCATTTCGTGTCTCCTTCTACACGTGCCAAAAGGTTTGTGTCAGTTCGCACCCCGCGCTTGAGATGGTACCTGTTGCGCAGGGCGCTGTCAATTTCAACCTCTATTATATTGTACATTTGTTCTAATTTCAAATACAGGAACAACCTTCATGGACGAACAACTTATGACATAGAAGTGATTCAAGCTTTTGAGCCAACAACACCGATGCGGTGGCGCTGGTCGTGTTTGCGGGCGACCTCACCCCCGTCCCCCTCTCCGCAAGCGGAGAGGGGGTGTCGAGCCG
>DAOTXU010000481.1:0-9049 GCA_034435135.1 Anaerolineae bacterium
CCCGTCTCCCTCTCCGCTTGCGGAGAGGGGGTGTCGAGCCGCAGGCGAGACGGGGGTGAGGTAGAGAAAGGCCTTAGCACGGACACCGGTTGGCGTAAGTTTGAATCAGTTCTTGATGTAGGCCACCTTGCGGCGCGTGCCGTCCCAGCGGATGTCGGGGATGAGCACCTCGCGCCTGGCCTCGATGCGCGCCCGGTACTCCATCAGGTCGGCCAGCATGATGCGCAGCTCGGCCTCCATGTCGTGCGTGGGCTGGTAGCCCAGGTCGAACAGGTGTTGGTGGTCGGGGTTGTAGTAGTGCTCCTCCATTTCCTTGCGCGGGTTTTCCAGGTTGCGCACCTCAGCGCCTTCGAGGCCAAGCTCTCTGGCGACCTTGGCGACCTTTTCCGCGAGTTCGGTCACGTTGTACACTTCCTCAAACTGGTTGAACACGCGGTACTCGCCGGCTTCCGGCGGGTTCTCGATGGCAAGCGTGAGGCACTGCATTGAATCGCGCAGCGGCAAGAACCCGCGCCGCTGGTACCCCTTGCCGAACGGCGTGAGTGGGTGACCGATCACCGCCATGCAGCAAAAGCGGTTGATGGCCGTGCCGAAGCTCTGGTCGAAGTCGAGCCGGCTCATCAAGCGCTCGTCGTCGCCCATCTCGTCGATGCGCGTGCCATACACCACGCCCTGCATGATGTCGGTGGAGCGCAGCCCCCAGATGCGGCACGCGAACATCACATTGTTGGAGTCGTGCACTTTGGTCCAGTGATACCAGCTCCCCGCCTGGCGCGGGAAGGGCAGGGTGTCGGTGCGGCCCCGGTACTCGACCGTGAAGAAGCCTTCGGGGATGTCAATGTTGGGCGTGCCATACTCGCCCATCGTGCCCAGCTTGACCAGGTGCGCATCGGGCGTCACGTCGCGCATGGCGAAGAGAATATTGAGCGTGCCGACGATGTTGTTCGCCATGGTGAAAGCCGCGTGGCGCACGTCCACCATTGAATACGGCGCGGAGGGCATCTCCCCGAAGTGCACGATGGCCTCCGGCTGGAACTCGCGGAAGATGCGCTCGACGAAGGCGTAGTCTTGCAGGTCGCCCTCCCAGAAGGGCGGGCGCACGCCGAATCGCTCCTCGAAAGCGCGGAGCCGCGTGGTCATGTCGCAGATCGGCGTGGCGCTCCAACTGCCCATTTCCTCGACCCACCTGCGGCGCAGGAACAGGTCCGCGCCGGCCACCACGTGCCCGCGCGCAGTGAGATACTGGGCCAGCGCCCAGCCCAGATAGCCGTCCATCCCGGCGATGAACACGCGCATTTGCATTCTCCTTGATCTTTGTGGAAAATCAACACTGTCTAATGCCCGGCGCCGGTCGGGCCGGCGGTGATTGTACCGTAGATCGCGCAACTCCACAGGGGATAGAATCATGCCGGTACCCCAACCGCCACGCTTGCAGCTTCAGGTGTCCGAGCGCCGGCTGCTGCTGATCTTCGGCGACCTGATTGCGGTCAACCTGGCCGTGTTGATCTCCCTGCGCATCTGGGCGGCGGTGGGCCGCTACCCCTTTCAACCGAATTTCCTGCTCCCCAGGCTGTACTGGTTCCCGCTGTTGAGCCTGCTGTGGATCATCCTCGCCGGCCTGAATGGGTTCTTCGATCTGCACGTCTCGGCTCACTTCACGACCATGCTGCCGCGCCTGATCCTCGTGACCGTGCAACTGCTGGTCGTGTACGGGGTGATCTTCTTCCTCTCGCCGCCGGAACGGTTGCCCCGGTTGTTCATCCTGTACTACGCCATATCATCGTTCATCCTGATCCTGATCTGGCGCTCATGGCGGCCCTTTCTCATGAACTGGAGCGGGTTCCGGCGGCGGGTGCTCGTCGTCGGCACGGACTGGGCGGCGCAGACCATCATCGAGACGCTGGAGGAAGAAGTTCCCCAGGCCTACGAGGTGGTCGGTCTGATCGGCGCGCGTGAGCACGTCGGGCGCAAGCTGAACGGCGCGCCGGTGCTGGGGACCGGCGCGGACCTGGCGGCGATTGCGCAACGCGAGGACGCGCGCGAAGTGATCGTGGCGACCCACCGCGAGCTACCCGCCGACGTATTCCAGGGCATCATGGACTGCTACGAGCGCGGGATCGCTATTGCGCCGATGCCGCTGCTCTACGAGCGCCTGACCGGGCGCGTGCCGGTGGAGCACGTGGGCAACCAGTGGTCTATCGTGCTGCCGCTGAAAGAGAATTCGTTCCTTAACCTCTACCCGGCGCTCAAGCGCCTGCTTGACATTGGCCTGGCGTTGATCGGGCTTGCGGTCTTTGCCGCCATCCTGCCGTTGATCGTCATCGCCATGCAAATGGATTCGCCGGGGCCGGTGTTTTACGCGCAGGAACGGATAGGCAAGGCCGGGCGGGTATTCCGCGTGTTCAAGCTGCGCTCGATGATCCCCGACGCGGAGAAATACACGGGGCCGCTGTGGGCCAGCGAGGACGACCCGCGCATCACGGCGGTGGGGCGGGTCTTGCGCAAGACGCGGCTCGACGAACTGCCGCAACTGCTCAACGTGTTGCGCGGCGAGATGAGCATGATCGGCCCGCGCCCGGAACGCCCGGAGTTCGTGGAAACGCTGGCCGAGGACATCCCCTTCTACAGGACGCGGCTGGTGGTCAAGCCGGGCCTCACGGGCTGGGCGCAGGTGCGTTACAAGTACGGCAGCAGCCGGGATGACGCGCTGGTGAAGCTGCAATACGACCTGTATTACATCCGCCACCAGTCGCTCTTGCTGGACCTGGTGATCCTGTTCCGCACCGTCGGCAAGGTGCTGGCGTTCCAGGGGACGTGAGACGACGTACCTGTAGGGGCATGGCCCTGCGCATAGCGCGTGCCCTCGCCACGGGGCGCTGTGCTCCACTTGTGCCCTCGACGAATCGGGCTAAAGTAATAGGTGCAAAACCTCGTCGGGGACAGGAGCAGAGCAACAGGGGATGACTGAGGACCTGTTCGAGCCGCTGGCCTACGAGGTGGGAATTGTCACCGTTGAGCAAACGCCGATTTTGGAGCGGACCCGGCTTGCGCAAATCCCGTTAGATGCGTGGCTGGAGGTTGCAGGGGCGACGCTGCGCGCGTGCGCCGTCCGACCGAGTCAGGTGCGCGCTGTCATCGAGATCGCCGACCGGTACACGCTCAACCGCTGGGTTGAGGGGTACAAGGCGCTGACACAATGGCGCCTGTTGGCGGCCATCCGCCGTTTCTACGCCGACGACCTGCTTGAACAGGTCACGCGCTACAACCCGGTGTGGCCGGACGTGGTATACCGCGTGTGGCAGGACGGCTATCATTGCCAGGGGTTCTTTTCCGAAGCGAGCGTGGCGAAACGAGTCGGCGTGTTGCGTGATCGTGGTATACTGTATTTGAGTCGATAAGAGCCAACGCTCACCAACTACCAACAAGGAGGCTTGGCCTCATGCCTGAGGGACGGTTGCTGATCGTCGAAGATGACCTTGAACTCTCCGAGATGCTGGCGGTTTTCTTCCAGGCGCAAGGCTACGAGGTGTACAAAGCCTGGGGCGGCAAGGAGGGCGTGACGCTGGCGCGGCAAAAGCTGCCTAACCTGGTGCTGCTTGACGTGAACCTGCCCGACATGGATGGCTTTGACGTGTGCCGGGTGTTGCGCACGACGAACCGGACCCGGTTTATCCCCATCACCTTCTTGACGCAGAAGGACAGCCGCCGCGACAAGGTCGCCGGGCTGGAACTGGGCGCGGATGATTATATCACCAAGCCGTTTGACATCGAGGAACTGCGCCTGCGCGTCGCCCAATCCATCCGGCGCGCCACCCGCGAATCGCTTACCGACCCCCTTACCGGGCTGCCGGGCCGGCCCCTGATTGTCGACCGGCTCGCCGAGTTGGTCGGCGTTGGTGACGGCTGGAAGTATCTGGCCGGCGAAATCCAGCATATCAGGCCGTTCCGTGAGCGCTACGGCTTTATGGTTTTTGATGAAGTGGTGGGCTTTGCGGCGCGCGTGCTCGCCGAGGGGGTGGAGCGGTTCGGCACGGAGGACGACTTTATCGGCCACTTCGGCGACCAGCGCTTTGCCATTATTACCTATCTTGACGATACGTCCGGGATGATCGCTGCACTGCAACGCACGTTCGACGAAGGTGTGCGGACTTTCTATAGCTTTGCTGAGCGCGATCAGGGCTACATCATCGTTGAAGACGCCGAAGGTAAAGAGCAACGCGCCCCGCTGATGACCCTGGCGCTCAAAGAGACCGCGCCGCCGGATGAAGTCTACCAGGCCTCCGGTTGACCTGATCTGCGCTGCGACGATCTGCGTTTATGAAAATCTGGTCTCGCACCGGGCCGCCGTGGAGCGTTCACGTGCTTGCCCTGGCGTTATATGCGCTGGCGGCAGTCCTGGCGATGTGGGCGCTGGTCGCCAATCTGGGTGTGGCGGTGCCCGCCGGCCCCGAAACGGACTATTACATCTATCACTGGAACCTTTGGTGGATGCGCCACGCACTGAGCCAGGGCTGGGATCTGTTCCACACCGACTGGCTGCTTTTTCCTTTAGAGCATAATCTGTCGCTGCATACGCTGGCGATTACTTATCTGCCAGCCTACCTGGTGTTGGAGCTGCTGGCAGGTCGGATGGCGGCCCTGAATCTCATGGTGCTGGCCGCTCCGGTCCTCTCGGCGTATGCAATGTTTCTTTTTCTGCGCCACTATCTCGACGGGACGAGTCGGGATTGGATGGCGCTGATCGGCGGTTTCGTGTTCGGCTTCCTGCCTTTCGAGATCGCGCACGGTGCGCTGGCGCATCTGAGCTACATCGCGCTGTGGTGGTTTCCGCTGGCGCTTCTGCTCTGGGACCACGTGGTCAGCGCGACGAATGCGAAGAGGCAGTCGCTCTGGGCGGTAGCGCTGGGCCTGGCGTTATGGGGGGCATGGCTGACCGACACTCAGTTTCTTCTGTGGCTGCCGCCGCTTATCGCGCCATATGGCCTCTACACCGTCGCCCGCGCGCCGACGTGGCGCAGGCGCGGAGCACTGCTCGGCATGGCAGCGGCGGCGATGGCGGTGACCCTGGCGTTGGGGTGGATCGCGCCGCTGCGCGCGCTGCAAGAAATGGACCCAGGCCTGTTGCCAAAGGCTGACCTTTACCCGGCACGGTATCTGTCGCTGGCGTTGGGGGCGCTGTTCTTGATGCCCGGCCCTGGCGAGTGGGGGTTCGGTCGGCTGCTGGTCATCCTCGCCGTCGCGGGCGCGCTCTGGCCCTGGCTTTGGCGGCGGCTGGGGCGCGCCACGCCACGCCTTCCGCGCGCGCGGTGGCTGTGGTTGGCGATTGCAGCGGGGCTGTTCGTGTTTGCGCTGGGACCGGATATTGAAGTCGGCGGCCAGTTGATCCCCATGCCCTATCGCGCGCTGCACGACGCCCTCCAGGGGCAGTATCGCACACCGGTTCGGCTGACGGTCCCGGCGCTGTTTGCGCTCGTGACGTTCTGTGCGCTCTCCTTTCTACCACTGATCGAGCGGGCGCGCTGGCGAAGCATCATCGCAGCGGCGACAATGGCGGCCTTCACACTAGACTTTGGGCTGTTGAATCCGTTCCCCGTCGCTTTCCCGCCCGACTATGCGATCTATCACGAGATCGGCCAGGAACCCGGCGACTGGGTGCTCTTTGAAGTGCCAACGGGGATGCACTCCGGCTATTACGGGATCGGCAGGGGGCAAAGGCTGATGTTCTACGCGCCCGTGCACCATAAACGCTTGGTCAACGGCCTCATCGCGCGTATTCCCTGGACCTCGCACGTCTTTTACGAGCAGACGCCGCTCCTGACCGCGTTTTCCGGTGAAAGGCACGCGCTCGACCCGCCAACTGTTTCGCGCGCATTGACTCGGTCAGTCGATGCGTGGCCGGTGGGTTATGTGATCGTGCATCCCGATCTGCTGCCGGGCGAGCGCCTGTTGGAATATACCGGCTTTTTGAACATGCAGGAATCGATCTGCTTCTACAAAGCGGAGGAGGGCTTGCTGATCTACCGCGCGGCCTGGCATCCGAAAGGTTGCCCGCCGCGCACCCCGCCGCAGGAGGCGGGCGGCGCTTACGTGCTAGACCTCGGCGCGCCGGGGGACGAGCCGTTCATCGGGGAATACTGGTACTGGCAGGAGGATGTGGGCGGCGTGCTGGCGCGCTGGGCCGGCGATAATGACGCCTCGCGGCTGCGCGTGCAACTCCCGCCGGGGCGCGGCTACGCAATGACGCTGGTAGGGACGGGCTACGGTGTGGGCCGCACGGTGCAGGTGGTCGTGAACGGCGTCTCGCTGGGGACGTTCGATCTGCCGGAGGGCTGGCACGAACACACGGTCGCGCTGCCGGCGGAGGTGGTCGGTGACGGGGACCTGCTGATCGTGCTCGTGCACGGCCAGCCGACCCCAGTCGGCGAGCGCACGCTCACGGCGGCGTATGACCGACTGATCTTCCGATGAGTGAAAAGATGCGGGAAATGGTATACTTCACCTAATCTTAATCGGAGGGGAGAGTAATCTGTGCGCGTACTCATCACCGGCGGGGCGGGCTTCCTCGGCTCGCATCTGTGCGACCGCTTTCTCAGAGAGGGCCACGAAGTCATTGCGATGGACAACCTCATCACCGGCAGCGAGGGCAACATCGTCCACCTCGCGGGCCGGCGCGACTTCCGCTTCATCTACCAGGACGTGACCGAATATCTCTACATCGACGGGCCGATTGACGCGGTGCTGCATTTCGCCTCGCCCGCCAGCCCGGATGATTACCTGAAGTATCCTATTCAAACCCTCAAAGTAGGCGCGCTGGGCACGCACAAGGCGCTCGGTCTGGCGCGGGCGAAAGGTGCGCGCTTCTTGCTCGCCTCCACCTCGGAGATCTACGGCGATCCTGAACTGCACCCCCAGCCCGAAACCTATCTCGGCAAGGTGAACGCTATCGGGCCACGCGGGGTTTATGACGAGGCCAAGCGCTTCGCCGAGGCGATGACCATGGCTTACCACAACGCGCACGGCATCGACACGCGCATTGTGCGCATCTTCAATACCTACGGCCCGCGGATGCGCCTCGACGACGGGCGCGTGGTGCCGAACTTCATCGGGCAGGCGTTGCGCGGCGAGCCGCTGACCGTGTACGGCGACGGCGCGCAGACGCGGAGCTTCTGCTATGTGGACGACCTGATCGAGGGCATCTACCGCCTGTTGCTGAGCGATTATGTGCAGCCGGTCAACATCGGCAACCCGACCGAAAAGACCATCCTGGAGCTTGCGCACATCATCCGCGACATGACCGGCGGCAGGAGCGAGATCGTCAAGTTGGAGGGCAAGCGCATCGAGGGCGACCCGCAAACGCGCTGCCCCGACATCACGCGCGCACACCAGATACTCGGCTGGGAACCGAAGGTCGGCCTGGAAGAGGGCCTGCGCCGCACGATTGATTACTTCAAGGATCGCGTGTGAGGTTGCGCTGGGGCGCGGCGGGGCATAACGCCGCGCTGGCGGCAGTCGCGCTGGGCGTGGGGGTGGCGGTCGTAGCCTTGCCGCCGGCCTGGGCGTTGGCGCTGATCGTGGGCGGCGCGCTGTTCGTGCTCGCTCTGATCGAGCCGATGGCCGGCCTGGTGATTACCCTCGGCGTGGCCCCGCTCAAGACCCTGATCGAGACCGAGGCCGAGGGTTTCAGCCTGTCCGTTGACGTGGGCCAGATTGCGCTCGCGTTCACGGCGCTGGCTTGGTTCGCGCGCAAGGTCGCCGACCGCGAGGGGATCTGCTCCCCGCGCAGCCCGTTATTCCTGTTTCTGCTGCTCTTCATCGGCGCGGCGGCGCTGAGCCTGGTGCGCGCGCTTTCCCTCCGCTTTGGGCTGACGGAGTTGCTGAAGTGGGTCGAGATCGCGCTGCTTGCGGCAGTGACAATGGACATGATCGGCTCGGACAGCGAGCGGCTGCGGTGGGCAGCGCTGGCGGTCCTCGCGGCGGGCGCGGCGCAGGCGCTCATCGGTCTGTACGAATTCTTCGGTGGCTCCGGCGCGGAACACCTCGCCATCCTGGGCGGGGCGCGCTACCGCGCCTTCGGCAGCTTCGGCCAGCCGAACCCCTTCGCCGGGTTTATGGGTATTTGCTTTGCGCTGGGGGCCGGCGCGACCTGGGGTGCGTTGAGCGAGTGGTGGGGGGCGCTTCGGCGAAGAATCATGCGGGCACAGCACGCTGTGCCCCCACGGATGGGGTCAATTCTGGGTTACGGCGCGTTGACCGCGCTGCCGGCGGCGGCGCTGCTGGCGTCATGGAGCCGGGGCGCGTGGATGGGCGTGATCGCGGCGGCGGCGGTCATGGCGCTGTTCCTGCCCCGGCGATGGCTTCACGGCCTGCTGCTGATCGGCTTACTGGCGACGCTGGCGCTGCTGCTCTGGGCGAGCGGACGCCTCCCCGGCGCGGTGGTCGAACGGCTCACCGACTTCACCGACCTGGCCGCCGCCGTGCGCGATGTGCGCGGCGTGGACATCGACGACGCGAACTACGCCGAGATCGAGCGTCTGGCGCACTGGCAGGCCGCCGTCGGCATGGCGAACGACCACCCCTGGCTGGGCGTGGGCTTCGGCAACTACGAGCCGGCTTATCCCCTTTACCGGCTGATGAACTGGCCCGAACCGCTCGGCCATGCACACAACTATTACCTGAACCTGCTCGCCGAGACCGGTGTGATCGGCCTGGGGGCCTACTTGCTGATGTGGGCCGTCGTCATGGTGTTGACGGCGCGGGCGCTGGGTCGGACAAGCGGCTTCGCGCGCGGCGTGTTGATTGGTCTCATGGGCGTCTGGGTTCACGTTGCCGTTCACAGCCTGCTCGACAAGCTCTCCGTGAACAATGTCTTTTTGCACATCGGCGTGTTGTTGGGCATACTGGCAACCCTGTCCGCCTCAGAGGTATCATCGCCGTAGCGGTGAAACGCGCGCCGGGCGAACCGTCCGCGCCGGGAACTGAGCGACAGGTGGTCTCCCTCTGGAGTGTTGATGAAGTTGTTCAGAACGCTTGACCTCACCCCCCGGCCCCC
>DAOTXU010000482.1:0-5692 GCA_034435135.1 Anaerolineae bacterium
CGCCCTGGCTCCGCCGGAGGGTGGAGACAGCGAAGCGGGTAAGCGCATCGTCAGGCAAATGGTTGCGGCTTCCAGGGCAGCGGTCGCGCAGGCGCAGAAAAAGGTGGGCGGCTCCACAACGTAAGGCGACTCACGGAGGCGGAGCGTTTTAGATGAGACAAACCCTAATTTTTGTGGTGTCTAAGAATCTCAATCTGTCGTATCTTAGAATGTGTTTGAAAAGGTCGCCCTTGCTTCCCCTCACCCCTAAATCCCCTCTCCCACAAGGGGAGAGGGGATTATAAACCCAGATTGGGGGTATCTTTGCCCCCTCTCCCGTATGACGGGAGAGGGGGACAGGGGGTGAGGGGGCTTTTCAAACACTTTCTTAATCCCCCTGTCTGCCCGGTATTGAACAGGGCGCTATGTTAACGGAACTGCGTATTCAAGACTTTGCCATCATCGACAGGCTGGAACTCCGCTTCGAGCCGGGCTTCAACGTCATCACCGGCGAGACCGGGGCCGGCAAGTCGATCTTAATCGACGCGGTGAGTCTGCTCGTGGGCGGGCGCGCCGACCGCGAGATGGTCCGCGCCGAGGCCAGGCGCGCGGTCGTGGAAGGTACGTTCGACCTGGAGCAGGGCGTTGAGGCAGCCATCGGGCCAATTCTTGCGCGCGAGAGCCTGGAGGGTGACGACGAGCGCACCCTGATCCTCACGCGCGAGGTGCGCGCCGACGGGCGGGGCGTGTGTCGCGTCAACGGCGTGACCGTGCCCCTGGCGCTGCTGCGCGAGATCGGCGAGGTCCTGGTCGATATTCACGGCCAGGGCGAACACCTCTCGCTGTTCCGCCCGCGCGAGCATATCAACCTGCTCGACCGTTACGCCAACCTGGAAGCGCCGCGCGCCGAGCTTGCTGAAATCGTCCGCCGGCTTGAAGGCGTGCGCCGCGAGTTGAAGGCGCTCCTGGCGGACGAGGCCGCGCTCGCGCGCCGCGCCGACCTGCTCAAGTTCCAGATCGACGAGATCGGCCAGGCCGCGCCGCGCCCCGGCGAGGACGGCGAGCTGAACGAGGAGCGCGTCCGCCTGGCGAACGCGGAGAAGCTCGCCGAGCTTGCCGAGGAAGCGCAACGCGCGCTCTACGACGGCGACCAGGCGGGCGCTTCTGCGACGGACCGGCTGGCGCAGGCGGCGGTGGCGTTGAGCCGGCTGGTCAAGATCGACGCGACGATGACCGAGCAGCATGTGCTCGCGGAGAGCCTGAGCGCGCAGGCGGAGGACTTGGCGCGCACCTTGCGCGTCTACCGACAGTCGGTTGAGTTCAGCCCGGCGCGGCTCAACGAGGTGGAGGCGCGCCTGCAAGTGCTGAACACGCTCAAGCGCAAGTACGGCGGCAGCATCGAGGCGGTGCTGGCCTGGGCAGAGAAAGCGCGCGCCGAACTGGAGACGATCACCCACAGCGAGACGCGCGTCGAAGACCTGCGCGCCGCGGAGGACGAACTGCTCCACGCCATCGGCGCGATGGCCGAGACGCTGAGCGCCGCGCGCGCGGAGGCGTCGGGGAAGCTCGCGGCGCAGGTAGTTGAAGAGCTGGCTGCCCTGCGCATGGAGCACACGCGCTTCGAGGTGAGCATCGCGCACCAGGAGGACCCGCAGGGCGCTTACGTGGGCGAGCGGCGGCTGGCCTTCGACTCGACCGGCGTGGACCAGGTGGAGTTTCTCGTCAGCGCCAACCCCGGCGAACCGCTCCGCCCGCTGGTGAAGGTGGCCTCCGGCGGCGAGGCGTCGCGGCTGATGCTCGCGCTCAAGACGGTGCTTTCGCGCGCCGACCGCACGCCTACGCTCATCTTCGACGAGATCGACCAGGGCATCGGCGGGCGCGTCGGCGCGGTGGTGGGCGAGAAGCTGTGGGGCCTCACGAGCGGGCATCAGGTGTTGGTCATCACGCACCTGGCGCAGCTTGCAGGTTTTGGCGATGCGCACTTCCGCGCCAGCAAGCAGGTGCGCAAAGGGCGCACCATCACCAACGTGGAGATGCTGCACGACAAAGCGCGCGTGACCGAGTTGGCGGCGATGCTCGGCGCGCAGACGGAGAGCGCGCATCAGAACGCGGCGGAGCTTCTGGAGATGGCGCGGGCGGTAAAAGGTGGCGCGAAACGCTAATACGCACAGGCGTGTGTGTACAGCCCTTCTGCCAGCGACACGATCACCTCGCGCAGCGCCACCCTCGCGCGCCACGTCACCGGGATGCCGTGCTCGCCGTAGAACGCGCCGGCAAGCTGCCCGTAGACCGCGCCGGTCGTGTCGGCGTCGTCGCCCAGGTTGACCGCAAGCAGGCATCCTTCGCGGAACGAGTCGCTGTGATAGAACGCCCACAGCGCCGCCTCCAGCGACTTGACCACGTATCCTGTGCCCTTGATCTCCGGCGGCTGGCGGCGCTTAAACGACCCGGCGGCGATTTCGTCGATTTCGGGGACGGGTGGATTTTGGTCCCAATAGCCAGAGACCGGGCTATAGCGCGGGGAAAGTAAAGTCTCCTTGTCTACGCCATTGACTGCCCCCACCAGCAGCGCCCCCAGGTAGCGGCAGGCGTCAACGGCAGCGGGCGCGCCGTGTGTGGTGCGGGAACTGTCGGCAGCGCGAGCCATCGCCTCGCGGGGGGTGCGGGCATAGTACAGCGGCACGGGCGCGAGCCGCATGATCGAGCCGTTGCCGGCGGACCATGTGTGTGTCGGGCCGGGGAACGGCTCCCGCGTGGCCTCAAACCGGTGCAGCGCCTCGCTCACCGTGCCGCCGATGTCGAAGCAGACGCCCGTGCTGCTGAGGTACCCCTCCCGATACCAGCGCACATAGCGCTCAAGTTGGTCAATCGGATCGAACTCCTTGCACGCAATCAGGCTCTCGGCCAGGCAGAGCGCCATCGAGGTATCGTCGGTCCACTGACCTGGTTCGAGGTGGAACGGCCCGCCGCCTACCATATCGTTAATCGGCGCGAACGACCCCGGCGCTCTAAACTCCAATGTCGTGCCGAGGGCGTCCCCAACCGCCAGGCCGAGCAGACATCCCCGATAGCGGTCAACCGTCTCCACACCTGCGATCCCATTACACCCAGTTGAACACCAGTTGCGTCCACCGCTTCGGGACCACGACCTCGCCCGCCGCTGGGATGTACCCGGCGTCGCGCGGATAGGCCCGCACCCGCAGCCCTTCTGAAGTGGGGCGACCGGCGGCATCCCACACGGCAACGCGCTCGACCAGCCGGCGCGCGAGCGCGTCGCCCGCGCCCAGGCTGCGCACGACCAGCTCGAACGGTGGCGGTTCAAACTCGCCTTCCGGCAGCTCGGACGCGCGGGTCAGCAGCGCGATAGCGCCCTCCTCCAGCGCGCCGACTGTGCCGCGCCCCATGTCGGGTCTGCCATACACGTAAGGGATCGTGACCGTTGAAGCCGACTCGGCGTCCGCGATCAGCGAGCAAAAACCCGGCTCGTGCAGCGCCAGCCACAGGCCCAGGCTTCGCCAGATTTCGGCGGATGTGACGGTGACCCCGGTCGGCCAATCGCGGCTGGGGCCGGCGAGCAGCGCGTAGGTCGCTTCCACATCCACCATCTCCCGGTCGTCAAGCGCCAGGGTGAGGCCGGCCTCCGGTCCGAACGACACGAACGCCTCCGGCCCGGCGAACGCGCCGCGCAGCCGCATGAAGGCGCAGTCGCTCACCGAGACGCTCGCCAGGTGATCGTCGGCGCGCTCAAACGCGACCGTCTTCTGTGCGGTTCGGATCCACAGCGGCAGCAGCAACCGTCCGCCGGGCTTCAGTTGCTCAATCCAGGCCGGCGCGATGTCCCAGGCACCCACGCTCAGGATGATTCGGTCATAGGGAGCGGCGTCGGGGTAGCCCAGGCCGCCGTCGGCGCAGACCACCTGCACGCCCTCGACGCCCGCCGCTGCCAGGCGCGCGCGCGCTTCCGACACAATCTCCTCATCGATGTCCACCGTGATGATGTGCCCTGTGTCCCCGACCAGATGCGCGATGATCGCGGCGTTGTAACCGGTGCCCGCGCCGATCTCCAACACGCGATCCCCCGGCTCCAGGCCGAGCTGCTCCACCATAATCGCCATCGCCGCCGGCTGCGAGGAGGAGCTGACCGGCACGCCGTCGATCCGCCGTGTGACGATAGCCTCGTCGCGATAGACCTGCTCCGGCGGTAGGTCCGGCAGGAACAGGTGGCGGGGCACCGCGCGGAACGCCGCCTCGACCTCCGGGAAGTGGATCAGGCCGTCGTTGACCAGCTTATCGACAAGCGCCCGGCGCAGCGCCGCTGTATCGGCAGAATCGTTGCTCTTGCCCATTGTGCGCCCTGTATCCCCTCAGAAAGGGAACTACGGCCCTCTGTCCGCACGGTTGGGGTCGGCGGTGGCGTCGCCCTGTCGCTCACGCCATTCGCGGCTGAGCAGGCCGTACAGAATCATGTCGTAGCGATGACCGTCGCGCTCCAAAAACTCGCGGCACACGCCTTCGCGCCGGAATCCTAACCCTTCATACAACGCCATCGCGCGCGCGTTGTAGCTGAACACCGTGAGTTGCACGCGATACAGATTCAGTTCGTCAAAGGCGAAGGTCAGCGCCAGTTCCATCGCCTCGCGCCCGTAGCCCTTACCCCAGTTGGCCCGCCCGCCGATGGCGATGCTCGTCCAGGCGGTTCGATGCGGCCATAGGATGCCGTCAAACCCGACCATGCCGAGGATGCCATCGCCGTCGCGGAGCCGGACCGCAAACAGGAAACCGTCGGTCGCTTTTTGCTGCTCCTCAATCCACGTCTTCAGTTGGTCTGCATTCTTGGGATACGCCGGGTCCGCGGCGTACAAACGCAGGAAATCGGCGTCTTCATGCCAGCCGGCGATGGTCGGCAGGTCGCCGGGCGTCACCGCGGTGAGCCGGACTCGCTCGCCTTGCAAGAGCCTGGGCTTGGGCATGGCCTCGCGCCTCCCGGAGACATCGGGCGTAGTCTGAGAGCATAGTGTAGTCGATGTGGGGGCTTAAGACCAGGCAGTAAAAACGAACCGCCCGGCGCTTGGGGGTCGGGCGGTTAAGGTCGGGCGCGTCGCTGTGTGTCAGTCAGCACATACCCAAACCGTGCACCAAGTGTAGCATATCGTGGATCGCGCGGAGAATAGGGCAAGAGTCCTCTTGTCAGTTTGACACGGGTTTATTACCTCAGGTCATTCGGCATCTCCCGTTTCTGGCGGGGAGGTTAACCCCCGTCCGCGCCAACGATGGTAACCGCACACGCAACAATAGCCCGAACCGCACAGCACCGTGATCGCCAGGATCACAAGAAGCAACGACCACCACCCTAGCGCGGCGACCACCAACGCCATCGCTGCAAACACGGCGAGACCAACCACCATCTGGACGATAACCCTTGTTTTATTGAGCTGGCTTGACTGCATCGCTTCACTCCTGGGTGCTTATAATGAAGACAAAAGCCGACATCGTGACAGCGATGTCGGCGGCAGTGTCACCGTCATTATACGACAGGTTGCCGCGCCGGCTCAAGCTGTGTGTGAACCGGTGGCAGGCGAAACCGTTCTTCGCCGTTTTTTGCCCCGTGTCCCAGGGGGTGTTACAATGCTGCCCGCAAGCGCCCCCATCGTCTAGAGGACCAGGACACGGCCCTTTCAAGGCCAAAACAGGAGTTCGAATCTCCTTGGGGGCA
>DAOTXU010000483.1:0-5519 GCA_034435135.1 Anaerolineae bacterium
CATCGTTCCAGAGCACATCTGGAACGGCCAGGACCCGATGACCTTCAAGAACTACGACCCCGAGCAGGGGTGGCCGGTCTTCACCGGGCCGTACAAGCTCACGTCGATCAGCGAGACCGAGTTTGTCTACGACCGCGACGACAACTACTGGGGCAAGGACGTCTTCGGCCTGCCCGCGCCGAAGCGGCTGATCTGGGTCTGGGCCGGCCCCGAAGAGGCGCGTGCGGCGCTTATGGCCGACAACGGCCTCGACAGCCTGATGGACATCACGCTGGGCACGTTCCTGGCGATGCGGGAGCAGAACCCGAACGTCATCGCCTGGTGGCCGGACCTGCCCTACGCCACGCTCGACCCGTGCTCGCGCACCTTCGAGTTCAACACGACCGTTGCCCCGTGGGACGACAAGGACATGCGCTGGGCGTTCAACTACGCGATTGACCGCGACCAGATCGTCGAGATCGCCTATGAGGGCACGACCGTGAAGTCGCGCTCGTTCTTCCCGGCCTACGCGCCGCTGAACTACTACACCGACCTGCTGGAGGCCGCGGGCGTCTTCGAGAAGTACCCGCTCTGGGAGCACAACCCGGATAAGGCCAGAGAGATCATCGAGTCCAAGGGCTACACGATGGGCGACGATGGCTATTACTACAAGGACGGCGAGCAGCTCACGATGGACATCAACACACACGAGGCGTTCATCGAGAAGCAGCGCATCGCCGCCGTCCTGGTCGAGCAGTTCCAGGCCGTCGGCATCAACGCCTCCACCCGCAACGAGGCCGGCAGCACCTGGGGCGACAACCTGCAGTTCGGCACCTTCGAGACGCGCATGGGCTGGCAGATGTGCGGCTCCGTGAACGAACCCTGGGCGTCGATGGACAACTTGAACAACAAGTGGCTCTTGCCGGTCGGCGAGCGGGCGAGCTACAACGGCTGGCGCTGGGACAACGACCGCTACAGCGAACTGGTGGACCAGATCGGACTGCTGCCGCTGGGCGACCCGCGCATCGAGCCGCTCTTCATCGAGGCGATGAGCATCTACTACGACGAGCTGCCCATTATCCCCATCACCCAGGCGAAGAAGCTGATCCCGTTCAACACCACCTACTGGACCAACTGGCCGACCGCCGAGAACAACTACACCTCGGCCTGGACGTGGTGGCAGAGCACGCACATCGTGCTCCACAACATCCAGCCGGTAGGCCAATAATCGTCGGGTAAACCGTTTGTAACGTTGGGAGAGGAACAGGTATAATCCTGTTCCTCTCTCTGAGCCGGCGTCTTGGTTGCCATCGAAGTGGCCCGGACAGCGGGCTTAAGCCCGCTGTCCTTCTCCAGAAAGAGAACGTTGTGACCGCCAGTCCGCCCAAGTCTATGTTTGGAGAGGGGCGGAAGTGAGGTAAAAGGCTATGAACTGATTCAAACTTACGCCAACCGGTGGCCGTGCT
Source organism: Anaerolineae bacterium (assembly GCA_034435135.1). GTDB lineage: Bacteria > Chloroflexota > Anaerolineae > Aggregatilineales > JAFGMM01 > JAOSJO01. Next base: position 1,446 of record DAOTXU010000483.1, read on the forward strand.
AAGGCCTTTCTCTACCTCATCCCCGTCTCGCCTGCGGCGCGACACCCCCTCCCCGCTTGCGGCTATAGTCCGGCGGAGCCGGGAGAGGGGGACGGGGGGTGAGGTGCCCGCAAACACGACAAGCACCACACGCACCGGGGTCGTTGGCTCAAAAGCTTGAATCACTTCTATTCATCTGGCATCCGATGGCGAGAGCTGTATTGGGCTTTTCGTAGCCGCCGACTAAAGTCGGCGGCTGATCGCGCGCCAGCAGCGCCAGGGTTGCGAATTAGCCTGCGACTTTCGTCGCGGGGACCACCAGGAGGTGGTCTTCCTTATAAAGTGTTGATGGTTTTCAGAACGCTTGACCTCACCCCCTGCCGCGCGAAGTGCGGCTTCCCCCTCTCCATTAATGGAGAGGGGGGTCAGGGGGGTGAGGTAAGACAAGCGCAAACATTTTCAGGCCTCCAAAGCCTGACTGGATCTGTATCAACACCCAAGCGGGAGACCACCCGATCTGGACAAGGGGCTTAAGCCCCTTGTCCTGTATTATTCGGATAGGCGCTAATCGTTGCCCAGGGCGAAGTTTGCCGGCCCAGCGCGTCAACGCGATATAATCAGGCCCCGTCTGATCCCTTGAGAACAGGCGGGCGCTTTGCAGTTTCCCGAAAGCGCGCAGCTATCGGGGGGTGCATTCCGTTTTGGGGCGACTTTGCAGTTAAGCAAGGTTCGTGCGTTTTACCTCACCCCGGCTGCGCCGGACTATAGCCCCCGGCCCCCTCTCCACTCGTGGAGAGGGGGAGTCAGAGAAGTTTTAAGTCCCCTCTCCCGGCTTCGCCGGACTATAGCCACGGGTGGAGAGGGGGCTGCGCGAAGCGCGAGGGGTGAGGTCCAAGCGCTCGCGTAAGAAGTCGCCCCTATCCTGGAATGCACCGCTTTCGGGAAGCTGATGGCTATTTTCAACCGGAGGGTGATCGATGCGGCTCGGTGGGCCGGTCTTTGAAACGTATCACGATCCCGAAAGCTGGGTCGCCGCGCTGAGGCGGCTCGGCTACAGCGCGGCGTATTGCCCCGCCGAGGCGGCGCAGGGCGACGACGTGATCCGCGCCTACGCCCAGGCTGCCCAGGCCGCCGATGTCGTCATCGCCGAGGTGGGCGTGTGGAACAACCCGCTCAGCCCGGACGAGGCGACGCGCCGGGCGGCGGTCGCGCGCTGCCAGGAGCAGTTGGCGCTGGCGGACCGGATCGGCGCGCGGTGCTGCGTCAACATCGCCGGGTCGCGCGGCGCGCGCTGGGACGGCCCGCACCCGCTTAACCTCACCGACGAGACGTTTGACCTGATCGTGGAGACCGTGCGCGCCATCATCGACGCGGTGAAGCCGGCGCGCACGTTCTACACGCTGGAGCCGATGCCCTGGATGTTCCCCGACTCCGCCGACTCCTACCTCCGCCTGATCGACGCCATCGACCGGCGGCGGTTCGCCGTCCACCTGGACCCGGTGAACATGGTCAGCAGCCCGCAGCGGTACTTCAACAACGGCGCGCTGCTTCGAGAGTGCTTTGCGAAGCTCGGCCCGTATATCAAGAGCTGCCACGCGAAGGACGTCATCCTGCGCGAAACGCTCACCGTGCACCTGGATGAGGTGCGCCCCGGCCTGGGCGCGCTCGACTATCGCGTCTACCTGACCGAACTCGACCGGCTTGACCCCGACGCGCCTCTCATGGTGGAACACCTGAAGACGCCGGAGGACTACGCCCTGGCCGCCGACTACATCCGGTCGGCGGCGAAGGGCTGCGGGATCGCCATCCAGTGACTTGAGTCTCCTCTTCGCCACACTGCGAGGCCGATTTGCTCCACCACTTAGGAACCAACACGCGCTGGCTCGCGCTCTCGTACTTGCTGTGGGGCGTGGGCGAGGGCCTCTGGCTTTATGTGCAGCCGCTCTACGCCGCCGACTTGGGCGCCAACCCGGCGCAGATCGGCGGCGTGATGAGCGTCATGGCGCTGGTGCGCGTGTTCGCCAACCTGCCGGCGGGCTGGCTCGCCGACCGGTATCCGCCGCGCCGGGTGATGTTGCTGGGCTGGTATCTGGGCATGGCCGGCGTGGTGGGCATCGCGCTGGCCCCGGACTGGCGCTGGTTGATACCCGCCTTCATGCTCTACGGGTTGTCGGGCTGCGGCGTGCCCACCTCCGCCGCCTATGCGAACCGCGTCGTCGCGTTGGAGCGCGAAGCGCGCCCACAGCAAACCTTCGCTCGTGTGCTGACCACGCTCTTCGCCGCGTACTCCGCCGGGCTGGTCGTCTCACCTGCCGTCGGCGGCTGGCTTGGCGAGCGCCTGGGGCTGCGCGCCGTGTTCGTGATCTCCGTCGGCTGGTTCGCGCTGTCGCTGGTGGCCGCCCTGCGCACGCGCCCGGTCCCTCCGGCGGCGCGCCAACCCGGCCCCGGCTACGGCGGGTTGCTCAAACAAACCTGGCTGATGGCCGCGCTCGCGTCCATCGGGTTGACCTTTGCAGCGGCGGCGGCGGTTGCGCCCTCTACAGGGCTGACGCCCAAGTTCATGGAGGACGTGCGCGGCCTGGAGGTAGCGACGATTGGGCTGCTTGGCTCGACCAACGCACTGGGCATGGCGCTGCTGAGCCTGGTGTTGGGGCGCGACTCCAAGCCGCTGCGCGCATTCGCGGCGGCGCTGGCGCTGATCTGGGTCGCTGCGGGTCTCTTCTTGTCGATCGGAAGCCCGGCGGCGGCGGGCGTGGGATACTTCCTCGTGGGCAGCGTAGGGGCAGCGCGTCCCCTCGTCGAGAGCGCCATCATGCCTCATGTGCGCGAGGATCAGCGCGGGGTCGTTCTTGCCGTCGTCGAGTCGGTCTTCTCGTTGGGCACGGCAGTGGGCACGAGCTTAGCTGGCGCGCTGTATGCGGGCCTCGGCCCTGGCGCGCCCTTCCAGGCGGCGCTGATCGCCCTGCCGCTGGCGGGGGCGCTGTGCTGGCGGGCGCTGCGCGCGCCTGGGCGCGTTCATGCCGCCGTGCGCCACGCCGCGTGAGACTTGGCGCGGCGGGCGCATTCTGGCTAGAATTCAGAAACTCAGGTCCCAAGTGTGACCGAACCAATGGGGTGAACAGCCATGTCAGGGGAGACCAAGCTGATCGTCGGGATGATCCTGGTAGGAATCGTGGCGGTAGTATGCCTCGCTGGCCTTGCAGTGGTGATGCTGCTCGGCCAGCAGGGCGGCGCGCCCGCCGCCCCGGCTCCAACCAACACCCTGCCGCCCACGTCAGCGGCGTCGCCGACGTTTGTGGTGTTCAGCACCCTGCCGCCTTACACCGACACCCCGGTCCCGACGAACACGCCCGTCCCCACCAACACGCCGGCCGCGACCAATACCCCCGTGCCCAGCCCGGTCCCGCCCACCAACACGCCGCGGCCCGCCGCTCCACCCCCACCGCAACCCACCAACCCACCCCCGCCGCCCCAGTCTATCAAGGGGCTGACGGCCTCTTTCAGGCTTGAGGGCGGCCCGCAGTTTGGCGTGGGCCAGCAAATCTGGTTCAACTTCACGGTCACCAACCCCGGCGCTACGGGGGTCAGTTATGGCCGCCTGGGCGTGGCGGTCGAAGAGAACGGCCAGAACCAGCCCGACCTGTTCCACACCAGCTACTCCGAGACCACGCTCAGGCCCGGCGAAGTGTTCAACTGGCGCGACCAGTTGACGCTGCCCCGCGCCGGCAGCTTCGTGCTGCGCCTGGCGATCTGCTACCCGGATGTCGCCACCTGCACCGGCGGCGGCCAGTGGGAGTACCTCAGCGCGGGCACGCCGGTCACGGTTCAATAGCCGCCCGCGCGCGACATCCGCATACCGGGAGCAATCCGCCGTGAACGTTGGCATTATCTCGACGTGGCTTGCGGACGTGGATGGCGTGTCATTGGAGACGCACAAGCAGGCCGCTGACAGAAGTCGGCTGAGAAAGTGTTTGAAAAGCCCCCTCACCCCCTGTCCCCCTCTCCCGTATGACGGGAGAGGGGGCAAAGATACCCCCAATCTGGGTTTATAATCCCCTCTCCCCTTGTGGGAGAGGGGATTTAGGGGGGAGGGGA
>DAOTXU010000484.1:0-2940 GCA_034435135.1 Anaerolineae bacterium
GCGGAGAGGGGGTGTCGAGCCGCAGGCGAGACGGGGGTGAGGTAGAGAAAGGCCTTAGCACGGCTAGCTGTTGGCGTAAGTTTGAATCAGTTCAGTGGTAAGCAGTCTACCGACTGAAGCCGGCGGGTAATCGCAAGAACAACCCCTCCGAGATCACCAATTCGCCCGCGACTTTAGTCGCGGGAACCATAAGGTGAACCGATACCGGGCAGAGAAAGAGGTTTTGATCGCAAAACATGGCGTTTGAACGCGACGTCGTCACGCGGGGCAACCGCTTTTTCTACGGCCTGACGCAGCACTGGCTCAAGGTCGCGGTGATTTTTCTCCTCTTGTATGTGGGCCTGCCCTTCGCCGCGCCCACGTTGATGCACCTCGGCGTCGAAGGGCCGGCGCGGCTGATCTACACGATCTACAGCCCGCTCTGCCACCAGCTTGCGTTCCGTTCGACGTTCCTGTACGGGGCGCAGCCGGTCTATCCGCTGGAGGCCGCCGGGCTTGAGAGCCTCGGCACCTTTGAGGATTATGCGCTGCAAGACCCGGAGTACGCCGCGCAGTTTCAGCGTTACCGCGACCAGGCCGCCGCCACCGAAGGCGTTAGAGACCCCGACCGGACCGCGCACCTCACGGCGGCGCGCGCGTTCGTGGGCAACGCGCAGATGGGCTACAAGGTGGCGCTGTGCGAGCGCGACGTCGCCATTTACGGCGCGCTCCTGGTCGGCGCGCTGGCGTTCTCGCGGGTGCGGAGGCGGTTACGCCCGGTCCCGCTGTGGCTGTACCTGATCCTGGGCATCGGGCCGATTGCGCTCGACGGGGGCAGCCAGTTGCTCAGCGACCCGCAGATCGGGCTGTGGCCGCTGCGCGAGAGCATCCCCGCCTTCCGCTTCCTGACCGGCGCGCTCTTCGGCCTGATGAACGTGTGGCTGGCCTTCCCCTACATCGAGATGACCATGCGCGAGGCGCGGCGCGAGATGGAGGCGAAGCTGGCGCTGGCGACCGATGTCGCTGCGGCGAAGGCCCGCGCGCGCGAACGCCTGGACGCCTGGGCGGGGGACATCGACGCGCCGAGGAGCGAGGGTTAAAGTCGGTCGGTCGAGTGTTTATATTGCCGTATTCCCACGCTTAAAATCGCGGGCTAATTCTCAGGACCCCTTTCACGGTATCCACACCGGTCGGAAAGCGTTCGACGCCAGGCGGTACTCGCGTCCTTCCGGGTCAGCGAGCCAGAGTGCACCTTCGCGCTCGAAGGCGCGCCACAGGCCGTCGGGCGACCGGTCCTCGCGTTGAACCGGGATCGGCGCGCCGGGCACGTAGGGTGCGACCTGCCCGGCGGGCGAGAGCACGAACGTCTCCGGGTCCATCAGCCAGAACGTGGCCTCCACGTTCTTCTGCAAGGCGTCTTCCCACGCCCACAGGTCGTCGGCGGGCAGCGTCACCGGCTGGTAAGGCGTCTGGCGGATCAGCAGCTTATCGCCCATCCAGCCCAGCGCTTCATAGTTGAGGTTGGGGTCTGCGCCCCGGAGCACCAGGCCCCGGTCGCCGGTGTCGGTGTTGACGTACCAGATGCGCCGGGGTCCCAGGGTCATCAGGCTGTCGGGTGTGAGCAGGTCTTGCCGCGAGACGTCGGCGCGCGTGAAAAGGATCGTCACGCCGTCGGGCAGCCAGAAAGGGAACATGTCCATCTGGGCCACCGGGAGCGGGTCGGGCAGTTCGATGAGAGCGCGACGTTCCGTGACATCGTAGGCGTTGAGGACCGAGGCCATGATGTACGCCGGCCCGCTAATGGTCTCGTGCGTGGCGCGGCACGCCGCCGCCAGCCGCGCGCCGCCGATGTCGCCTTCAGGCGACGCTGGCGACCAACTCATCCAGGCGGTCGGGCTGTCTACCACGATGCCGCCCTCCGGGTACCCTGCGCAGGCGATCTCCTCGGCGACGCTGCCCGGCTCCGGGTCTTTCTGGATGTAGATCATGCGGTTGAGGTCGTCAAACTCGGTGACGAACGCGCCGCTGGGAATCCAGTACGCATCGTGGAGAACGGGCAAATCCTGGGTGATGAGCGGCAACGTGCCCCCGCTGGCGATGTCCACGCGCCACAGATCGTTGCGATAGGTGTCATCGGGATATTCCAGCACGTAGAACGCGGCCTCTTCAGGCGTGAGCAGCACGCGGCGGCACGCGCCCCGTTGATCGAGGCACGCCTGGTATAGCTCAGGCCGGTCGATATGGCGGATGGGCGGGCTGGGGAGTTCCACCGAGGGAGGCGGCCCCAGATAAGCCAGCTTCGTGGGGCTGGAGGGGTGCGGGATAGCAAGGATGATGTCACGCTCCGCGTCCGTGATCTGCACCGGCGCGCAGTCGGCGGGCGCGACCGCGCAGGCCGCCTCGATCATCCACAGGTTGGTCGCGCCGCTCGCCCCGGACACGTAGACGATGCGCCCGGTCGGGGCGGGGAGCGGGGTGGTGGTTGGCGTCGGCGTGACCGTAGGTGTAGCGGTCGCGGTGGGCGTGGGCGATGCGGTCGCGGTGGGTGTTGGAGTCAGGGTAGCAGTAGGCGTCGAAGTCGGCGCGGGGGCGCACGCAGTGAGCAACAAGACCCCTATGATGACAACCACGACGCGTGTTGTGCGGCTGGACAACGAAGACACCTCATCAGTACGGCTTTTGTGCCAGTGGACCAAGCAACAGCTCAAAGTGCCTCAGGTTGTGTGTGTAGAGCGGGACTTGCAGCCTGTGGCTGACTGACGCAACCAGACAATCTGACTGGCCGACATTCTGACTGAGCTTGTAGATAAATAATTGCTCCATCGCCCAATCCATGAAGTGATTCAAGCTTTTGAGCCAACGACCGCGGTGCGTGTGGTGCTTGTCGTGTTGGCGGACACCTCACCCCCCGTCCCCCTCTCCGCTTGCGGAGAGGGGGTGTCGAGCCGCAGGCGAGACGGG
>DAOTXU010000485.1:0-8114 GCA_034435135.1 Anaerolineae bacterium
GTCCCCCTCTCCCGTATGACGGGAGAGGGGGCAAAGATACCCCCAATCTGGGTTTATAATCCCCTCTCCCCTTGTGGGAGAGGGGATTTAGGGGTGAGGGGAAGCAAGGGCGACCTTTTCAAACACATTCTTACTGCGATAAGGGAGAAGAACGCGATGGACGAGAAGCCGCTACGCAACGTTGCGCCTTATGTCTTCATTGTGGTGGGAATCTGCGCGGTTTCCACCGCGTCGGTCTTCATCCGCTACGCGCAGAGAGAAGCGCCCTCATTGGTGATCGCCGCCTACCGGCTCGGCATCGCTACGCTGCTCATCACGCCCCTGGCGCTGACCCGCCATCGCCACGAACTGCGCCGGGTGACGCGGCGGGACGTGGGCTGGGCGCTGCTTTCGGGGCTGTTCCTCGGTCTACACTTCGCGGCGTGGATTTCCTCGCTCGACTACACGTCGGTGATGGCCTCGGTGGTGCTGGTGACGACCAGCCCGCTGTGGGTGGCGCTCGCGTCGGCGTTGCTGCTGCGCGAGCCGTTGCGCCGCGCGACGATGGCCGGGTTGGTGTTGACCGTGGTGGGCGGCGTGCTGATCGCGGTCGGGGGTGAGAGCACCACGGACGGCCAGAATCCGTTATGGGGTGACTTTCTGGCGCTGGTAGGTGGATGGGCGGTGGCCGGCTACTGGCTCATCGGGCGGAGCCTGCGCGCGCGGCTGACGGTAATCCCCTACACCTGGCTGGTGTACGGGACGGCGGCGCTGGTGCTTTGGGGTGTGGTGGTCGCCGGGAACGTGGCTGGGATGGGCCTGCCCGTGACCGGCTACCCGGCGGAGACGTATTTGTGGTTTGTGTTGCTGGCCGTCGTGCCGCAACTGATGGGGCACTCGTCGTTTAACTACGCGCTCGCGCACCTCTCGGCGGTGTACGTGTCAGTGGCGACGCTGGGCGAGCCGGTCGGCTCGGCGGTGCTGGCGGTGATCCTGTTGGGCGAAATTCCAACCCTGATGCAGGTGATCGGTGCGGCGCTCATCATGGCCGGCATCCTGGTGGCATCGCGGGAGGAGCGGTCCGCCGCGCTGGAGGCGGAAATCGTTACCTAAAGTGTGCTGGCGCGCGGCGGAGACGGTAATATCAAGTTGCGACAAACGGCATGAAAGGTCAGGTATGGTGCACGCCTCAACGACTGGGTTGGGAGTGAAAATCCTGCTCGCGTGCGTCGCCGCGCTTCTTACGGCGTGCGGCAGCGCCGAGAGCGATCTGGTTGTCAGCGGAGCCTGGGCGCGCCCGGCGGAGGTGTCCGATAGCTCAGCGATGGGTGGTTCGGTCAGTGCGGTGTACATGACAGTTGAGAATCACAGCGGGCGCGCGGATCGGTTGACAGGGGCCAAAACCGACGTAGCCGATATGGTGGAGCTTCATGAGACGCGGATGGTGGACGGCGTGATGCAGATGCGCCCGGTGTCAGGGGGCATCGAAGTGCCAGCGCAAGGCCAGGTGTCATTGGAGCCGGGTGGTTACCACATCATGCTCATGGGGTTGCGGCAAGACCTGGCAGAAGGCAACCGTATCCGCGTGACGCTGATCTTCGAGTCGGGCAAAGAGATTGCGGTGGAAGCGCTAGTGCAGGCTGCTCCTCCGGGGGAGTGACCGACAGCCATGACTGACCAGCCGACGACCGCTCGCCGTAACCGGCGGCTGTATCTGTATCTGGGCCTTGCGGCCATCAACGCGGTTTTGTTTGGGCTGCTGGCCTATATCGTCATTGATCGGCTCGCCAACGCACGCAGCGACTCGCCCACCATTGACGGCGACTGGTCAAGCGGCGCAACCGTCTATGACCCACCACGCGCGCTCCGGGATTTCACCCTCACCACTCAAAGCAGCGAACGGCTCAGTCTAAGCGACCTTCGCGGACGCATGGGGCTGCTGTTTTTCGGTTTCACCCACTGCCCCGATGTATGTCCGACCACATTGCTGGAGTTCAAGCGCGTGAAGCAGGCGCTGGGCGACGACGCCAACGAAGTGGCGTTTGTGTTCATCAGCGTGGACGGCGTCCGCGATACCCCGGAAGTGTTGGCGCGCTACCTCGCCGACTTCGACCCCGACTTCATCGGCCTGACCGGCGACGAAGTATACCTGCGCCAAATCGGCGCGGATTACGACCTGTTCTTTGAACGACGCGAAATGGGGTCCGAAGGCGGCTACACTGTGGATCACACGGCGTCTTCGTTCCTCATTGACCGTGAGGGACGCCTGGTCATGAAGTTCGCTTTTGGCACGGAACCGGAGGCCATCGCCGCCGCCATACGGGAACGGCTCTAGTCAACCGCCGTTGTAGACAATGACGTTAACGCCCGCAGCCACCAACGTGCGTTCGACAATCGGCTCCACCTTGTCCCAGTCATGCAGGCGCGGCAGGTGCACCGACGCCTTGAAGTAGATCGCCCGGTTGGCGACCGTGTTGAGGCATTGCTCCAGCGCTCCGGCGTCGATGGGGCCGGGCAGGAAAGGCAGCAGCTTCACGCCGCGCTGCGCGATCATGTTGGCGATGAACACGTCCGACTTCTCAAGCTCGATGAGCTGCGTGGTGCCCAGCGCCAGGTAATTGCCCAATGTTTTGTACCATTGTCTATAAGCGATCTTCGCCTGCGGCCAGGTTTTGACCAGCTTCGCGGCGAAGCCTCCCCAGGGCCACACGCCCGCGTCGTTGCACACCACCGCGACGATCTTTTGCCCGTCGCCCTGGGGTCGGGTCGCGCTGCCGGTTAGGTACTGGATGCTGCCCACGCTTACCGATGGTGCCATCGTTCCGCCATGTGCCTGCCCGGTTTCGATTCCTGCCGAACACTGTGATATTATCACACGAGGGGAACACCGAGCCAAGCCACTGCGCGGCCCATGTTGACAATCCCCCGGCCAGATGTCACTTTTCTCCGGCGTCGTTGTTCTAACATGTGAATTGGCGCACTTTCGCGCGGCCTGGAGCCAGGCGGGTTGCCCGTCATTACTTTGAGAGGAGCGACGAACATGGGCGATTTGTTTGCGAAAGTTTACGAGGACCCCCGGCGGGACCTGATGCAACTGGCGAAACAGTTGGGGGTTTACCCCTACTATCGTCCGCTGACCAACTCGGAAGGCACGGTGGTCTGGTTCGGCGACCACGAGGTCATCATGCTGGGGTCGAACAATTACCTCGGCCTCACCACGCACCCGAAGGTCCGCCAGGCCGCCAAAGACGCCATCGACCGCTGGGGCACGAGCTGCACCGGCTCGCGCCTGGTGAACGGCACGCTGGAGCTGCATGTCGAGCTGGACCAACGCCTCGCGGCGTTCGTCGGCAAGCCGGCGGGGCTGGTCTTCAGCACCGGCTACCAGACCAACCTGGGCACGATCTCGGCGCTGGTGGGCAAGGATGACTTCGCCATCATCGACCGCGAGGACCACGCCAGCATTGTGGACGGCTGCCTGCTGGCGCGCGGCACGAGCCAGGCCAACATCAAGCGCTTCTCCCACAACGACCCCGACTCGCTGGAGCATGTGCTACGACAACTGCCCAAAGACGCCGGCAAGTTGGTTGTCGTAGACGGTGTGTATAGCATGGCCGGCGACATCGCGCCCTTGCCGGAGATCGTGGAAATCTGCAAGCGGCACGAGGCGCGCATCATGGTCGATGACGCGCACAGCCTGGGCGTGCTCGGCGGCGGGCGCGGCACGGCGTGGCACTTCGGCCTGACCGACGCGGTGGACCTGATTATGGGCACGTTCAGCAAGACGTTCGCCTCGATTGGCGGCTTCATCGCCGGCGACCCTGACGTGATCGAGTACATCAAGCATCACGGGCGCGCGATGATGTTCAGCGCCTCCCTGCCGGCGCACAACGTGGCGACGGTGCTGGCGGTGCTCGACATTATGGAAAGCGAGCCGGAGCATGTGGCACGGCTGTGGGAGAACACCGAGTTCATGCGCGCCGGTTTTAAGAAGCTGGGCTACGATACGGGCACGAGCACTACGCCGGTCATCCCCATTTACCTGCGGGACCAGAAAATGCTCGATCGGGCGCTAGACGGGTTCCCCATCCCGTTGGGCGGCGGCGTGCCGCGCGAGGCGGCGATGTGCGCGTGGACATGGCGCTGCCTGCTCGACGCGGGCGTCTATACCAACGCGGTGGTCCCGCCCGGCGTGCCGGTGACGCAGGCGTTGCTGCGCACCAGCTACATGGCGACCCACACGAGGGAGCACCTCAGCAAGGCGCTCGACATCTTCGAGAAGGTGGGCAGGGAACTGAAGATCATCGCGCCGGACGGCAGGTGGCGTGAGAATGGAAATTAAAAGACGATGGGACACGGCACTGCCGTGTCCCATGCGCATCAACCTGAGGGACTGTAGTGGCCCCATCGGACCGGGCGCGAGGCGACCATCAGCATAGCCGAGGCCGGAAAGCCGGAAGACAACCCATTTGCAGAGCGGGTCGTGCGCACGATCAGAGGAGGCGGTGAACCTGGCCGAGCGCCGTGACTTCCAAGACGCCTCGGCGCGGATTGGGCACTTCATCGAGGGCGTGTACCCGCGCAAGCGCATTCACCGGCGCTGGGCTACCTGACGCCAGCCGAGGTCGAGGCTGTCTAAGGTGCATTCCGTTTTGGGGGCGACATTCAGTGAGGCTTGCCTCTGCCGGGTTGACCTCACCCCGGCTTCGCCGGACTATAGCCCCCTTGCCCCCTCGCCATTTATGGCGCGGGGGAGTCCGCGCACAGGTCAGTCCCCTCTCCATGAATGGAGCGGGGACTGCGCTGCCTGCCCGGCGCAAGCCGAGCAGCGCGAGGGGTGAGGTCGCAGCGGCGCACCGCATGACCCCTGACTTGGAATGCACCCCTTGGCGAGGGATTGGCAAAGATCACGGGGACACGAAGTCCGTAACATGAGCAGGCGTTGGCCGTTTCGTTGGCGGTGCGGACACTTCAACTGGTCCCAATCCTGCCCACACCCTGCTCTGTTGCCATTTCCCGGCACCCGGCGGGGTATAGACCTCACCCGCTGTGCGCGATGCGCCCCTCATCGGCGGGTTGATCGGCGGCCTGTGGCGTGCGACGGTCGAACGGCTCGATGTGGATGGTGACGCGGTGCACGGCGGGCATCTCGGTCCGCACCCGCGTTTCGACCAACTCTGCCAGACGGTGCGCCTCATCCACCGACGTGGAACCTGCCACACGGCAGTGCATACTCAACGCATAGCCGCCGTCGGGTTCGGTGCGGATACGTACATTGTGCCAGTGGTTATCAGGAAACAGTTGCGTCGCCACGCGAAGCGCCTGCCGCGCCAGACTCTCTGTGCGCACATCGTGACTGAAGCACGTTTTGACGCCATACGCCGGTTCGATATGGGTGACCACATACTGGAGCGCCGGGATCGCTTCCATCAGGCGCGCCTCAAAGCGCGACACCGCCTCGTGCGCTTCTTCGACCGTCTGCTGCGCCAGCACCTCAACGTGCATGTCGAGCATCAGCGCGCCTTCAACCTGCGCGGCGACGACCTCGTGCACGCCCAGCCCCAGGGCGGCGCCTTCCGCGCGGGCGATGAGGGCGTAGTCGGGCGGGGTGTCATGCGCCGGCTCGAAGTTCACCTCAATATCGCTCAGCCCGTCAAAGCGGTCGCGCAGCCGGTCGCGGATCTCCTCCGCGAGGGCGGCGCTGTGATCGACCGTCATCGGCGGCGCGACGTTCACGGCAAGGTCGAGGTGCACGTCGTCCTCCGAACCCCGGCTGCGCACGCGCGTCACGTGATACACGCCCGGCACCTCGGCGACCACTTGCCTGACCGCCTCGGCGTCCAGGGCGGCGCGATCCACCAGGACGCCCGCTGCGCGCATCACAATGCGCAAGGCGTTGCGGCCCATCACCACCACCACCATCAACGCCGCCGCCGCGTCGATCCAGCTCAGTCCCAATTCCACAGTCACCAGAGAAAGCAGCACCGTCACTGATACCATGATGTCGCTGCGCTTGTCTTCCGAACTGGCGATCAACACTTCCGAGCGAAGGCGTTTCCCTTCGCGCCGCTGCAAGGAAAAGAGCGCCAGGTTGACGCCCACAGCCAGCAGCATCACCGCGAAGTTGGCGACGCCGATCTCCGGCGCTGCACCCGACAGCAAGCGCTGCACACTGCTCTTGACGATCTCGGAAGCCGTCAGCAGGAGAAAGCCGCCGACCATCATCGCCGCCAGGGTTTCAAAGCGCCGGTGGCCGTAAGGGTGGTCCTTGTCAGGGGGGTTGCCGGCGATGCGCGTCACCGCCATGGCGATGACGTTGGCGATGGCGTCCAGCGACGAATCCACCCCGTCCGCGATCATCACCAGCGAGCCAGTGATGAAGCCGACGGTCAGCTTAAGGGTCAACATAACCAGGTTCGTCGCCAGCGATATGAGATAGACGCGAGTTACCGCGCGGAATCGCGCTACTTGTGACATCCACCTCTCCTGCGCCAAACGTCGCAACCTGAATGCAGCAGCGCATTATAGCACAGGAAATCATTGACGACACATCAAGATAGAGTTTACATCTTCAATTTTCGGCGCGCGTTGCGGTTCACAAAGGCCACACTTGCTCGGCGTTTTAGCACGCGCTTAGCCGTTGTGAGGTAGAATCATCGTCGCGGACGAGAGACTGGCGTGCAATGCAGAGACGTGCCTCGCGCCAGCGATCCCCCTAAAAAGTGGGGAAGTGGCGCAACCATCTTGTGCTAAACTGCGTATAGGTTTCTGGACGCTGCGTGATGGGGCGTCCCTGTAAAGAGGCAGGCACACGTGTTCGACATAGCGGAAGCGGAACAAGTCGCAGCGCGCGACCGCGAAGTGGTCACGCGCGTCCTCAACGGCGACCTCAGCGCCTTTGAGACACTGGTCGAGGCCTACCAGCAGCCGGTCTACAACCTCGCTTACCGGATGCTCGGCGACGGCGCTGAGGCCGAAGATGTCGCACAGGAGGCGTTTTTGCGCGCCTACCGCAACCTGAGCAGCTACGATCCGGAACGGTCGTTCAAAACCTGGTTGTTGTCCATCGCCAGCAACTACTGCATTGACCGGCTGCGCCGCCGCCGTCTCGCGTGGCTCTCCATCGACGACCCCCTGCCGCCGCACCCGGCGCTTTCCAGCGACGCGCCCGACCCGGAAGAGACGGCTATCCAGGGGGAGCGCGCGAGCCTGGTGCAGCGTTTGTTAGAGCAATTGCCGCAGGATTACAGGCTCGTGGTCGTTTTGCGCTACTGGTACGATTACTCTTATACTGAGATTGCTGAAATGACCGACTCGACCGAGAGCGCAGTCAAGAGCCGCTTGTTCCGCGCCCGCCGCGCGCTGGCCGAGATGCTCGGCCCCAGCGCCGCCGCGAACCTGGTGCCGGCCATGAAAGCATGATGATGAGGGTCGCCTATGAACCGGGAACTGTGGGACCTGATGAACCGCATACTCGACGATGAGGTCGATCCCGAAACCTGGCAGGGCTTCGCCGTCCATCTGGACGAGTCGCCGGCAGACTCCGCTGTGTGGGACCGGATGCGGGAGGTTGACCGGCTTCTGCGGCAAGAGCCAATGGCCGCGCCGCCGGCGGGTTTCGCCGCGCGGGTGATGTCGCAGGTCCGAGGCCAGGCTGAAGCAGCGCCGCGCGCCGACGGGTTCACACTCGCCATCCGCCTGACCGTCATCGCGCTGATCGGGCTGGTGGTGATGCTGGGCGCGTACTTCCTGTTGACCCGCTTCATCGGGTCGGTTGACTGGAAACTGGTCGAGGAGCAGGCGCGCGCGCTGTTGGTCGGGATCGACAACCTGCTCCGCCTGGTGGCGGACTGGGCCGAGGAGTACCCCATGCTACCGGCTATCGGGTTGGCCTCCATCCCGCTGGCCTTTGCCGCGCTCTGGCTGGCAGTCTACTACACGCCGAAAGATCGCCTGCGCGAATTGGTGTCACGCCGCCTGACGCTCATACAATGAAGTGATGCAAGCTTTTGAGCCAACGACCGCGGTGCGTGTGGCGCTTGTCGTGTTGGCGGGCACCTCACCCCCCGTCCCCCTCTCCCGGCTACGCCGGACTATAGCCGCAAGCGGAGAGGGGGTGTCGAGCCGCAGGCGAG
>DAOTXU010000486.1:0-3768 GCA_034435135.1 Anaerolineae bacterium
CCCATAAGTCGTCGGGAACCTCCCAGAGCGTCGGTGGTGTTTTCTTCTTTTCTGACATGACTTGTCTCCTTATAGCTGGTGACAAGCATTATACGCTTTCAAAGGGTTTTGAGATAGTTTCTTAGCACGGCCACCGGTTGGCGTAAGTTTGAATCAGTTCATAATCAAAAGCCGGATTTGCTATCGCCGCCCGGAGCCATTCCCTCTTGTCCTCGCCTGTTGCTGTTTTACCTCCGAAAGCGGCAGTGCGTGCGTCGATTTGTTATCATTGTCCCTGTAAAAATCAGATCGTTGGAGCAACCAACATGTCACAGAACGTTACCCTGATCGACACAGCGACCATTGACGAAGCGTTGCGCGCCAAGCACGAAGCCCTCACGCGCATCTTGCGCGAGATGGGCCGCGTGCTGGTGGCTTTCAGCGGCGGCGTCGATAGCGCGCTCGTGCTCAAGGTCGCCACTGACGTGCTCGGCGACGACGCGCTGGGCGTCACCGCCGTTTCGCCCAGCCTGCCGGCGGCGGAGAAAGAGAGAACGGTGCAACTGGCGCAAGAGATCGGCGCGCGGCATCTGCTCATCGAGACGGATGAGGTGGACCGGCCCGAATATCGCGCCAACGATGCGCTGCGTTGCTACTTCTGCAAGAACACGCTTTACACCGACCTCACCGCCTACGCGCGCGCGCGCGGTTTCAACGCCATCGTGGACGGCGCAAACGTAGACGACCGGGGCGACTATCGGCCCGGTCGCAAAGCCGCCGCCGAGTACGCCGTGCGCAGCCCGCTCGCCGAGGCCGGCTTCACCAAGCAGGATGTGCGCGCGCTCGCGCGCCATCTGGGGCTGAGCGTGTGGAACAAACCGGCGGCGGCGTGCCTGTCGTCGCGTGTGCCCTACGGCACGCAGGTCACGCCGGAGATTCTGCGGCAGATCGACCGCGCCGAGGCCGGGCTGCACGCGCTCGGTTTTGCGGCGGTGCGCGTGCGACATCATGGCGATGTGGCGCGCGTCGAGGTGCCGCCGGAGCAACTACCGGACGTGATGGCGAAGCGCGCGCAGGTAGTCGAAGCCGTGCACGGCGCGGGGTATACTTTCGTGGCGTTGGATTTGGAGGGCTACCGCACCGGCAGTCTCAACGCGGCGCTGAAGCGAAAAGGGTAGAGGCTGACCGGGGGAGCAAGGAAAAGGAAATGGAAAGAGCAAAAAAGCCTTTGCCGCCAACTTATTTCCTGATCTATCTTGGGGCAGCGATAGCTTTGCATTTCCTTTTTCCCGTTGCACGCATCGTTCAGGCCCCCTATACCTTCCTTGGCCTTCTGTTGATTGTCTCTGGAGTCGTGTTGAACGTTTGGGCAGATAGCTTATTCAAGCGAGAGAAGACCACCGTGAAGCCCTTTGAAAAACCATCGACTCTGGTAACGGAAGGGCCTTTCCGGTTCAGCCGACACCCGATGTACTTGGGTTTTGTTTCCATTCTGCTGGGACTGGCTGTTTTTTTGGGCAGTCTCGTGCCCTTCCTGACGCCTGTGGCAATGATACTGACCCTTGAAACCATGTTCATCCCCTATGAAGAAAGCGAAATGGAAGCAACATTCGGAGAGGCATACAGGCACTACAAAAAACGTGTCAGGCGGTGGCTGTAAATTCTCCCACTGAACACTACGCTGAAGTAGAGGCGGATGGATAACGAACAACTGCGCACCCTGCTGCAAGCCGTCGCCGCGGGCGTGATGGACGTGAGCGCGGCGCTGGGACAACTCCGCACGCTGGGGACCGAGAACCTCGGCTTCGCGCGCCTCGACCATCACCGGGCGGTACGCCTCGGCACGCCGGAGGTGGTCTATTCGCCGGGCAAAACCCCGGCGCAGGTCGCCGAGATCATGGAGCGCCTTGCTGCGCGCGGTCTGGCGATGGCGACCCGCGCCGAGCCGGACGTGTTTGAGGCAGTGCGCGCACGCCTGCCCGCGGCGTGCTACGATGCCACCGCGTGCCTGATCTGGGCCGGGGAAATGCCCGCGCCGCGCGGCGACCCGCTGGTGATCGCCTCTGGGGGCACCGCCGACATGCCCGTCGCAGAGGAGGCCGCGCTCACCGGCGCGCTCTTCGGGCTGAACGTGCAGCGGCTTTATGACGTGGGCGTGGCCGGCGTGCATCGCCTGCTGGCGCACGTCGAGACGTTGCAGCGCGCCGGGGCGATCATCGCCGTCGCCGGCATGGAGGGCGCGCTGCCGAGCGTGATCGGCGGGCTGGTGAGCTGCCCGGTCATCGCTGTGCCGACCAGCCGGGGGTACGGCGCGAACTTCGGCGGGCTTGCGGCGCTGCTGACGATGCTGAACAGTTGCGCGCCGGGCGTGGCGGTGGTCAACATCGACAACGGGTTTGGCGCGGCGGTGGTGGCGCGGCGCATCCTGCTCCAGGAAGAGGCGATAGGACAAGCGCAGACAGCCGACTTAGGCTCACTGTCCGATCAGGGTGGGGAAATGTGAAGACGATCTACTTCGACATGGTAGGCGGCGCGAGCGGCGACATGATCCTCGGCGCGCTGCTCGATGTGGGCCTGCCGGAAGAAGTCCTCCAAAGCGTGCCGGCGCGTCTGGGGCTGGGAGGGGTGCGCATCACATCCGCGCACGTTATGAAAGGCGCGGTCAGCGCGACCCAGGTCACGGTTGAGACGACCGAGGGCCTCCCGCACCGTCGCCTGTCGGATATTCTCGCGCGCGTGCACGAGGCCGACCTGCCCGCCGCCCCCCGCGAGGCGGCGCTGCGCATCTTTCAGCGGTTGGGCGAGGCCGAGGCCGCCATCCACAACGAGCCGGTCGAGTCGGTGCACCTGCACGAGGTCGGCGGCGTGGACGCGATGGTGGACATCGTGGGTGCGGCGCTGGGGCTGCACGAGTTGGGTGTGCAGCGCGTGGCGGCGAGTCTGTTCCCGCTGGGGCATGGCATGACGCGTTCGCTGCACGGCCCGATCCCTTTGCCCGCGCCGGCCACGCTCGCGCTGTTGCGCGGCGCTCCGATCCACCAGCGCGATGTGGAAAAGGAACTGGTCACGCCGACCGGCGCGGCGATCATCAGCACGTTGGCGAGCAGCTTCGGTCCCTGCCCGCCGATGACGCTGGAGGCAGTCGGCTATGGCGCGGGGCGGCGCGACGAGCCGGCCCCGAATGTGCTGCGCGCCTGGCTCGGCGACGATGGCGTCGCTGCCGGCGATGATGGCGTCGAGGTGCGGCACCTGGCAATGCTGGAGACCAATATCGACGATGCGAACCCGCAGGTGTACGATTATTTAATGGACAAGCTTTTTGAAGCTGGCGCGCTCGACGTGACGTTGACGCCTATCATGATGAAGAAAGGCCGCCCCGCCGTGACGTTGGGTGTCTTGGCCGACCCCGCCGATACAGAAGCCCTGCGCGCGATTCTGTTTCAGGAGGGGGTGACGCTGGGTGTGCGCGAGTCGACCGTGGCGCGCTGGAGCCTGCCGCGCGAGGTAACACACGTGCAGACGTCTTACGGTCCGGTGCGTGTGAAGGTGGCAACATTCAGGGGCGAACAGGTGCGCGCCTTCCCTGAATACGACGACTGTCGCGCGGCGGCGCTCAAGGCGGGCGTGCCGCTGGTGGAAGTGTATCGGGCGGCGCGCGAAGGGTTATCGTTGAAGTGATTCAAGCTTTTGAGCCAACGACCGCGGTGCGTGTGGTGCTTGTCGTGTTGGCGGACACCTCACCCCCCGTCCCCCTCTCCCGGCTACGCCGGACTATAGCCGCAAGCGGAG
>DAOTXU010000487.1:0-4652 GCA_034435135.1 Anaerolineae bacterium
TGAGCGCGCTTGCGGCGGTCATCATCATACGGCGGCCTTTCGGCGGCGGTGCGGCGGCTGCGACGCATACCCCTACGCTTACTGCGACCTCGGCTCCGACCGAGACCGCGCGGCCTACCGAGACCAGGACGCCAACTGTTGCGGTCACCGCGACGCGCACCCCCACCCGCACCCCCGAACCGACCGCCAGGCCCGACGTGCCGTCCGATGCATTGCGGACCCCTGCTGGAGAGCCGCCTGAGGGCGGGACTCCGCCGACCGAGGAGACCATCGGCTCCGGCGTGGAGCCGGTTCTGACCGCCGAGTACGCCGGCCAGGGGTATACACTGGCTTATCCCGATGCGTGGGTGGTCACGGTCAACGAGGAACCCGAGACGCTGACCGAAGTCACCCTCTCGCACGGGTCGGTGGACGTGAACGCGAAGCCGTTGCCCGATGAGTTCGCTTTCGCCACGATAGACACCTCCCCCGCCGAAGGCCGCACCGCCGAGGAGTTGCTCGCCGGGTCGCGCGCGGCTGCGCTCAGCCTGTCTGAATCGCCGGGGATTGAGGAGGTCGGCGCCTCCGGCGCGACGACCATTGGCGGCGAAGCCGGCCTTTTCGAGTACTATACCGTCCCTGTCGGCCCCGATCGGGATGTATACGTTTACGCGGCGGCGGTCGTAGCAGATGACCGGGGTTTTGTGTTTATGCTGTTCTCGACCGCTGAGGCTGATCGGGCAACAGCCCAGGCGATTCTGAAAAGCGTCGTGTTCGAGGACGCCCAGTAACGCTGCGATGAGATAATGGACGAGGATTTTCACATCGACGCAAAGGCGTTGCTGGCGGGGGTTTTTCCAAGCCTGTCGCAAGAGGCCATTGGCGAGGTTGTGACTCTCGCCGCGACGCGGACGTATCCCCCCGGCACCGTGCTGTGTCGTCAGGGCGCGGTTGAGCACACGTTTTTCCTCATCAGCGCAGGGCGCGTCGAAGTGCTCCACGAACTGGAAGGCGGCCACGAGCGCCCGTTGCGGCAGGCCGGCCCCGGCGAATACTTCGGCGAGCTGGCGATCATCATGGACGCGCCGCGCGCTGCCACCGTGCGCACCATCGCGCCCACGACGGTGATCGAACTGGATAAAGCCGCGTTTGTGCACATGCTGGGGCGCGACCCGCTGATCGGGCTGTCCATTATGCGCACCGTGTTGGAGTGGTTGCGCGCCAACGAACAGCGCACCATCGCTGAACTGGAAGCCAAGACGGAGCAGGTTGAGGCTGCCTATACTGCGCTGGCGCAGCGCGAGATGCAGCGCGCCGCTTTCCTCTCTTCGGTGGCGAACGGCGTTCTCCCCCCGTTGATTGCTGCACAAGATGAATTGCATCGGCTCAACAGCCGATCGGTCGAATCGCTACCCGCCGCGGAAATGGATGCGGACATCCGCGAATTGCACCACAATGTAGACGCGATCATCCAGCAGGTCAATGACCTGATGTTTGTGCAGTCTTTGGAACCCATCCAGGCTTCCCGGCGGCCATTGCCGGTGTCTCGCTTGCTCCGGGACATTGTGACCGAGGCGCGCCCCAGCGCGCTGAAGAAACGGTTGCAGATTGCGGCGGCCATTGCGCCGGACCTGCCGCCGGTAGAAGGCGATGAAGACGGATTGGCGCGCGCGTTCCGCGCCGTGCTGGAGAACGCGATCAGGTCCAGCCCTGAGGGCGGCGTCATCCTGGTGACAGCGCGCGCCGTCAAAACCCAGATCGAGGTTACGTTCGCCGATTCGGGCAAGGGGTTCTCCAAAGACCTGTTGGGTCGCCTCTTCGAGCCATTTGGGCCGGCGGCGATTCAGTCTGAAGACGCGGGTCTGGGGCTGGCGATTGCCCACTACTGGGTCGGGTATCACGGCGGCGCCATCAGCGTGGAGAGTGAAGTCGGCAGAGGCGCTACTTTTACGATCCGGCTGCCCGCCAGCGCCCGTTAAAGTTAGGGATTTCGAACGCTCGACCCTAGCTGTTTGCTGGTCTGCAAACCCGGCCTGTGATACACTGCCTCCATCCATAGAACGACCTGCGCGTTGTTGACGGGTGGCGAGTGCGCGATGTCCATCGACCCGACCAGACTCCTGCAAGAAGTGTTCCCTGGCCTCTCCGCAGAGGCGGTGAACGAGCTACTGCGCCTGGCGCGGGTGCGAACCTACCCCGCGGGCACGCTTCTGTGCGAGGAAGGGTCGTATGAAGGCATCTTTTACGTCATTGCAGCAGGGCAGGTCCAGGTCTCCAAGCACTTTGTCGGCGATGAAGAGCGCGTGTTGCGGGTGATCGGACCGGGCGACTTCTTCGGCGAGATGTCCATCATCCAGAACGCCCCGCGCGCGGCGAACGTGCGCACGGTAGGCGAAGCGACGGTCGTCGAAATCGGCAAAGAGGCGTTCGAGTACGTGTTGCGTCGCAGCCCGTCGATGGCAATGACCCTGGTGCGCGCGACCATCGAGCGCCTGCGCGCCAACGACCGCATGTCCATCGCCGAGCTACAGCGCAAGAATAAGGAGATCGAGGCGGCATACCGCGCGCTCGCCGAGCAGGAACGCCTGCGTTCGGAGTTCCTCACCACGCTGGCGCACGAGTTGCGCACGCCGCTGACCTCGGCGAAAGGCTTCATGCAACTGATCCAGCGCGGCATGATGGATGGTCCCGCCCTGCGCATGGCGCTGGACCGTATCACCGAGAGCATTGAGCGCGTGGTCACGCTGGTCAACGATCTGCTGTTCGTGCAGGAAATGGAGTTGATCCAACCCGCCTTGCTCCCGGTTGCGGTGGGTGAAATCGTCCAGGAGGTGGTGCGCGAGCAGGCCAGGCGCGCCGCCGAGAGCGGCCTGGAATTGGTGATGGAGATTGAGTCGGGGCTGCCTGCCCTGCTGGCGGACCCTGAAGGGCTGCGGCGCGCGTTTCGCGCTTTGCTGGATAACGCGATCAAGTTCAGCCCCGACGGCGGTCAGATCAGTGTTGTGGCGCGGCGGGTAGAAGACGCGCTTGAAGTGGTCTTCGCCGATCCCGGCGTGGGCATCCCCGAAGAGTTCATGCGCGAGCGCCTATTCAAGCGCTTCGAGCGCATCGAGAGTGTCGACGGCCGGCTGTTCGGCGGGGTGGGGTTGGGGCTGCCCATCGCCAGACATCTCGTCGAGCAGCACGGGGGTGAGATTCTGGTGGAAAGTGAATTCAGAAAGGGCAGCACCTTCACCGTGCGCCTGCCGCTGGCACAGGCCGCCGTCAGGAATTGACGCCCGCCGCGCAGCTAGTCCTGTCCGGCGCGCGTGATTAGCGCCAAGACGCCCAGACCCACAACCAAGCTGCCTGCAACCAGCGCGACCTGTCCTGCGCTGGTCATCTTGTCTGCGCCAATCAAGCCGCGCACTCCCAGAAAAATCGGCAACGCCACGAGCAAGGTTGTGAACCCCGCCTGCAACACGACGGGCTGGTGGAGTTTTCGGCGCTCGGCCAGGTCGTAGCTGGAGTAGCCAGCCAGGAAGGCGAGCAGCGCGCCGAGCACCTGCGCAAGCGGGAACAGCACAATATAGCCCAGTGTCGTGATATTCTCCGGGCCGACGACTGCGCGCAATGCGAGGAACACCAAAACGCCGAGCGCCGGCGTCAACCCAGCCAGAATACACCCTAGCGTCACGGACCATCCCGCTTCGCCTGCGGACAGCGAGGCGCCATGAGGCGGGGTATTATCTGTGGTCAGGTGTCGGTCTGACATGACGCCATTATATCACGATAATTAGTCGGTGGGAATCGTGGCTGCGGCGCGCTGGCGCACATCGCTCCCTGAGTTAGCTACCGGACATCGGCCCATTGTTCTATGGTCTTTGCTCGTCTGTCCGGGTTTCACCTCACCCCGGCTTCGCCGGACTATAGCCTCCATCCCCCTCTCCGCACGCGGAGAGGGGGTGTCGAGCCGCAGGCGAGACGGGGGTGAGGTAGAGAAAGGCCTTAGCACGGCCGCCGGTTGGCGTAAGTTTGAATCAGTTCAATACAAGAGCCTTTTTCTCGAACATGCGTTCAGTGTCCGGTAGCTAGGGCATTGACGCCACACTCAAGCCGTGCTACACTACCGGTCACAAGACAGACAACACAACGACTGCGAATGAGAGGAGTAGGCGGGCGCGCGCCTGATAGAGAAGGTCGGGCCACAGGCTGGAAGCCCCCGCAGCCGCCCCCGTTGAAGGTCGCTCAGGAGTTGGTGCGCCGAGCACAGGGCGTAACAATGCCCAAGTAAGCCCATCCGGGTACGCCCGTTATCGCGTCAGAGGGCCGCGCAGCGGACGACATCGCCGCGCGGAACAGAGGTGGTACCGCGAGAGATAGCCTCTCGTCCTTTGGGGCGAGGGGCTTTTTTTCGTCGCTCGCTTATCGGCGCTCGTTCCTCGAAACGGCATCTTGCAGCAAGAACCGAGGGGCGAGAATCGAGAAAGGAGGTGAGCCAACATGTGCGTAGATGACGATAGTGTAGGCGACGATGTTGCGGCGTTACACGTGGTTGCTCACCTCCGCGCAACGCGAACCGGGTGTGAGCATGAACTGATTCAAACTTACGCCAACAGCTGGCCGTGCTAAGGCCTTTCTCTACCTCACCCCCGTCTCGCCTGCGGCTCGACACCCCCTCTCCGCAAGCGGAG
>DAOTXU010000488.1:0-5381 GCA_034435135.1 Anaerolineae bacterium
CCCCCCCCCTCGACTCCCCCTATCCACAGCGTGGAGAGGGGGGAGGTCGTGCAGGAAATGCACAAGAAAGAATCAGCCCTCGATCCGAATTGCCGGCGCGGATTTTGGCCGATGGCAGGTACAAGCGGTAAGCTAGACGCCGGTATCCTGAGTCCCGGAACCTGCGGCTAGAGTCCATGCGCAAGCGACTTGCAGACATTCTGATCGTGGCAGGGCTGCTGGTCCTGCCGCTGATCTTTTTCGCGCCGGTCACGCTCGGCGGGCGGACCATGCTCCCGGTCGATAACCTGTTCGCCTACGAGCCGTGGGCCGCGCACGCCGATGAGTTTGGCGTCGAGACGCCGCACAACCGCCTCATCAGCGACCTGATCCTGGAAAACTACCCCTGGAAGCGCTTCATTGTCGAGAGCCTGCGGGGCGGCGAACTGCCGCTGTGGAACCCGTACCTCTTCGCCGGGGTGCCGTTCCTGGCGGCGGGGCAGCACTCGGCGATGTATCCCTTCAGCGTCATCTTCTACGTCATGCCGCTGGCGCAGGCTTACGGCTGGTTCAGCGCCAGCCAGCTT
The DNA here is from genome assembly GCA_034435135.1 of Anaerolineae bacterium. GTDB lineage: Bacteria > Chloroflexota > Anaerolineae > Aggregatilineales > JAFGMM01 > JAOSJO01. The sequence continues at coordinate 567 of DAOTXU010000488.1, forward strand.
TTCATCGCTGGCTTACTGATGTACCTCTTCGCGCGCGGGCTGGGCGTGAGCCGGGCGGGCGCGGCGGTCGCCGGGGTCGCGTACCAGTTGTGCGGCTTCTACCTGGTGAGCGTGGTCTTCTCCATGATTATCGCCGCCGCTGCGTGGCTGCCGCTCATCCTGCTGATGACCGAGTACGTCATCCGGCAGCGGCCGGCGCTCGGCGGGCGGCCCGCGACCGTGCCCTGGGCCGCGATGGGCGCGGCGGCGCTCGGCATGGTGTGCTTGGCGGGGCACGCGGAGATCATCCTTTACACGGTGCTTATTACGGCCTTCTACGCCGCGTGCCGGCTGGCTACCCTGGCATGGCGGGCGCGCGAGGTCAGCGTATTGATCCGACCCGCTCTGGCGCTCGCGCTGATGGGCGCGCTCGGCCTGGCGCTCGGCGGCGTGCAACTGCTCCCGCTCGTCGAGGCGGTGCGCGACAACTTCCGCGAGGGGGCGGCGACGCTGGCGCAGGTGCAGGGGTGGGCGCTCCCCTGGCGGCACGTGATCGCGTTCTTCATGCCGAACTTCTACGGCAACCCCAGCTATCACAGCTATTATGATGTCTTCACCGGGCAGACGGTCCCGGCCACCGTCAACGCGCTCGGCGAGCCAATGGACACGATTGACTGGGGTATCAAGAACTACGTCGAGGGCGGCGCTTATCTCGGCATTCTCACCATGATCCTTGCCGTCATCGGGTTGCTGAGCGCGTGGGTGGAGCGGAAACACACCCCCCTCATCCCCAGCCCTTCCCCCACAAGGGGGGAAGGAGGGCAGACAGGCCCCATAGCACCCCCTCTCCCGCGAGGGGGGCGGGGATTAAGGGATGAGGGGTATAGGCTCATCTTCCTCATCCTGGCGCTGCTCTCATTCAGCTTCATGTTCGGGACGATCACCTACGCCATCCTCTACTACGGCATCCCCGGCGTCAACCAACTGCACTCGCCATTCCGGTGGATTTGGCCCTTCTCGCTCAGCATAGCACTCCTGGCCGGCTTCGGTGTGGATGCAATCCAGCGAATGCGTCGCGCCTGGCTCGACGCGCCCGACTCCATGCGCGCCGAGTGGGGCGAGGGCAATGAGCCGGGCGAGGCCACCTGGCGGCTGGTGCGCCGCGTAGAGCGGGCGCTCGTTGTGCTGGCCGTGCTGCTGAGCGTCGCGCTGATCCTCAGCCGGGTCTTCTTCGACGCGCTGGAGCCGACTATCGACAAAGTGTTCCGGTCGCTGGCGCTCGCGCCGGGGGCCTTTGCGGACACGCGCATGTTCTACGGCTTCGAGTTCCGGCAGGTCTTCGTGCTGGCGGTGTTCGTCATCGCGTCGGCGGTCGTGCTGCGGCTGAGCCGGTCGCGGGTTGCCTTGACTTCACCCTTGAACGTCCTCTATGAGGATGAAGACGGACCTGATTCACGCGCTGACACCCCCTCTCCATTTATGGACACGGAGACGGGGGGTGAGGCAGACGTGAAGGAAAGAGACCGCACCCTTTCCAGACTCGGCGCTTTCACCCCCTCCTTGTGGGAGGTCGCAGCCGTCGCCGTGATCGCCATCGACTTGATGGTCGCCACGTGGGGCTTCTACCCGGCCAACGACCCCGCGCTGCTCGACTTCACGCCGCCCGCCGCCGAGTGGCTCATGCAGCAGGAAGGCGAGTGGCGCTTCACCTCGTTCAACGCGCCGGGGAAGGATACGTTCCACGCCAACGTAGGTTGGTACTACGACCTGCAAGACACGCGCGGCTACGACAGCATCATCCAGGGGCAATACACGCGCTACATGGCGCTGATCTACCCGCAGTACCAGCTTGACTTCAACCGCGTCGCGCCCATCCCCACCGACCATCCCGAAGCGCTTGATTCGCCGCTGCTGGACCTGCTCGGCGTGCGCTACGTCATCACCGAGGAGGAGATCGACAACCCGCGCTACGCGCTGGCCTATGAAGACGAGAGCGTGCGCATCTACGAAAACATCGGCGCGATGCCGCGCGCGTTCGCGCTGCCGCACTCGGCGTATGTGTGCGTGACCGGCGGCCCTGACGCCTTCAAGCGGGCGGTGTCACACTTCGACGTGCGCAGCTACGCCATCTTCACTTACGAAGCAAGCGAAGCGCCGCCCGGCGCGTGCTGGCCCGACGCGCCCTTCGAGCGCTGGCAGAGCGGCGAGCATACGCCCGCGCAGATCACCTACGATGACATCAACACCGTGCTGGTGGACGTGGAGGTCGAAGAGCCGTCGTACCTCATGCTGACGGACAGCTACTACCCCGGCTGGCGCGCGTTCGTCCGACCCCAGGGGGCCGGCGAGGACGCCGAGCGCGCGCTGGAGATACGCCGCGTCAACGGCAACTTCCGCGCCGTGTCGCTGGACGAGCCGGGGCAGTGGACGGTGCGCTTCCGCTTCAGCCCCGACAGCGTAAAGGTGGGCGGGTTCGCCACGTTCATGGCCGCCGTCGTGATCGCCTTCTTGCTCGGCGTATGGCTCTGGCGCTACTTCTACCGCGAGCCGGGGGACGAGACCGGCATCCGCGCGGCGGCGCGCAACAGCCTCGCGCCGATGCTGCTGCAACTCTTCAACCGAGGCATCGACTTCGCGTTCGCCGCCGTAATGTTGCGCATCCTTGACCCCGAAGGGGCGGGCAAGTATTACTACGCCATTGTCGTCTTTGGCTGGTTTGACATCCTCACCAACTTCGGCCTCAACACCCTGCTGACGCGCGAGGTCGCGCGCGACAAGAGCCGGGCGAACCGCTACCTCTTCAACAGCGGCGCGCTCCGCCTGGGCCTGAGTGGGGCCGGCGTGATCCTGCTGGCGGCGTTCCTCTCCGCGCGCCAGACGTTGTTCACGCCGCCCCTTACGGACGACACAATCCTCGCCATCCTGTTGCTCTACGCCGGGCTGATCCCCAACAGCCTGGCCTACGGCCTCACCGCGCTGTTCTACGCCTACGAGAAGGCCGAGTATCCCGCCGCTCTCACCACCGTAGCGACCATCCTCAAGGCGACGCTGGGTATCTTTGTGCTGGTGCTGGGCATGGGCATCGTGGGGCTGGCGGCGACATCGGTCGTCATCAACCTCGTCACGCTGTCGATCCTGCTCGTCCTGTGCGCGCGGTTCTTCTTCCGCCCGCGCATCGAGCCGGACCCCACACTGCGCGGCTTCATGCTCCGCGAGGGCTGGCCGCTGATGCTCAACCACCTCCTGGCGACCATCTTCTTCCGGGTGGACGTGGTGCTGCTGGAGGTAATCCGGGGCAACACGGCGGTGGGTTGGTACAGCACCGCGTACAAGTGGCTCGACGCGCTCAACGTGATCCCGGCGTTCCTGACGCTCGGCATCTTCCCGTCGATGTCGCGCCAGGCCCAAGAGGACCCGCCCGCGCTGCGCCGCAGCTATCACCTCACGGTCAAGCTGCTGGCGATGACCGCGCTCCCGGTGGCGGTGGCGACAACGTTTCTGGCGGACGTGCTCGTTGGGGTGCTGGGCGGGAGCGCTTACCTGCCGGACGGGGCGGTCGCGTTGCGGCTGATGATCTGGTCGATCCCCATCGGGTGGATCAACAGCGTGACCAACTACGTGCTCATCGCGCTCGACCGACAGCGTCCGCTCACGCGCGCGTTTGTGGTCGGCGTGGGCTTCAACCTGGCCGCCAACCTGGCTTTCATGCCCGCGTATGGCTACCGTGCGGCGGCGATCATCACCATCTTCTCAGAGTTGGTGCTGTTGGCCGCATTCTACTGGCTGCTGCGCAAGGCGCTCGCGCCGGTCCCCTGGCCGGCGCTGCTCTGGCGGCCCCTTGTGGCTGCCGCATTGATGGGCGCGGTGATGTTCACGCTCTGGCCGACGCAGCCGATCCTGGCGCTCCTCGTCGGCGGGGTGGCGTATGGCGGCGCGCTGGCGCTGCTGCGCCCGCTCAGCGCGGAGGAGATGGCACAGCTCGCCCCGCTGATGCCGGCGCGGTTGCGCGCACGAGTGACCTCACCCCCCTCCCCATGATTGAGGAGACGTCAGCGCGTGAATAGCCCCCTCTAACGCTGGTGGAGAGAGAATATGAACTACGATTACCCCATCCTCGAATACGACGACGCGCGCCGCGCGATCATCGAGCCGGTCGATCACCTCACCCGGTTTGAGGCCATGCCGGAGCATGTGGTGATCTGCTTCTTTCAGGAGGTCATTGACGCGGCGTGTGGCGGCGGCAAGGCGGAGGTCATTACGCACCTCGGCAGCGAAATGGGCCGCCATCCGGTGTATGCGTTGCCGCTTGAAGAGGGTCGCCGGGTGGCGGTCTTCCATCCCGGCGTGGGCGCGCCGCTTGCCGGCGGCTTCCTGGATGAATTGATCGCTGTCGGCGGGCGAAAATACATCGCGTGTGGGAGCGCGGGCGTGCTGGTGCGCGAGATCGCCGTCGGGCGTGTGATCGTGCCGGAGCGCGCGGTGCGCGACGAGGGCACGTCTTACCACTACCTGCCGCCGGCGCGCGAGGTCGCCGCCGACCCGGAGGCGGTCGCCGCGATCAGGCGCACGCTGGAAAAACGCGGCGTTCCCTATCTCGCCGGCAAGACCTGGACCACCGACGGCATCTACCGCGAGACGCCGGGGAAGGTCGCGCGGCGCAGGGCCGAGGGCTGTCTGACGGTCGAGATGGAGGCGGCGGCGTTCTTCGCGGTGGCGCAGTTCCGGGGCGTACCATTCGGGCAGATGCTCTACGGCGGCGACGATGTGAGCGGCGCGGCGTGGGACCCGCGCGACTATATCCGGCAGGGCGCGTCCACGCGCGAGAAGCTGTTCTGG
>DAOTXU010000489.1:0-4340 GCA_034435135.1 Anaerolineae bacterium
CCCTCTCCGCACGCGGAGAGGGGGACTGCCCGAAGGGCGAGGGGGTGAAGTAAGAGAATACAAGAGCCTTTTTCTCGAACATGCGTTCAGTGTCCGGTAGCTAGCCAGAAACCGGGTTTTTAACCGCGAATAACGCGAATGATACGAATAAGAAAGAATCATTTAGGTATGCACTTAGCCACCTCGCCAGCCTATGCTGTGAAGGCGACTTTCTCATTTCTTTTGATTCGCGTTATTCGCGGTTTCATTCTTCTTCTCTTGAATGTACTTGTGAATGTGCTTGCGCGCGCTGGCTCAACCTCTCTGTGAAAAGTGGCCGGCGCTCAGGTCTGTCCCATGCGCATCAACTTAAGGGATTTTCGTTACCGGTTCACCGCACTCTACCCGCTTACGCCCGTTTCAGCAACCCTCGACCGGCGCGCTGCCCAATTTTCATGCTTATGCATCCGCGTCGGACCTGTCGACTGCGGTTACACCTCTTCCTACAACTCCAGGAAGTTGCGCAGGATGTGCTGGCCTACCCATTGGCTCTTCTCCGGGTGGAACTGCACGCCAAACAGGTTGCCGCGCCCCGCCACCGACGTGAAGTGGATCCCGTAATCTGTCATGGCGATGACATCTTCCGTGTGCGCGGGCACGACGTAATACGAGTGCACAAAGTACGCATAGGCTCCGCTCGGTACGCCGGCCAGCAGCGGCGACGATCCATCGTGGCGCACCTGGTTCCAACCGATGTGCGGCACCTTCGGCCCCTCCTCTGGGAAGCGCACGACCTTACCGGGCAGCACGCCCAGCCCCTCGTGAAAGCCATGCTCCTCGCTGAACTCGAAGAGGAACTGCAACCCCAGGCAGATGCCCAGCGTCGGCGCGCCGCGCGCAATCACCGCGCACAGCGGTCCGATAAAGCCGCGCGCTCGCAGTTGCGCCATCCCTTCGCCAAAGGCGCCGACGCCGGGCAGAATCACTTTGTCCGCCTGCATCAACAGATCGGGCGTGTCGATCACCACCGGGTCCGCCCCGACCACGCGCAGCGTGTTCACCACGCTGCGCAGATTGCTTGCGCCATAGTCAACAACCGCGATCATGCCGTCAGTGTCTCCTTCGTCGATGGCACCGCGCCCGCACGGCGCGGGTCGATTTCAACCGCCATGCGGAGCGCCCGCCCCAGCGCCTTAAACAACGCCTCTGCCTTGTGATGGTCGTCGCGCCCGTAGAGCACGTGCGCGTGCAGGTTCAGCCGCCCGTGCACGCTGATGCTCTCCAGCACGTGCGCCACCAGCGAGGCTGGCATCCCGCCGATGGCCGGCGCGTCGAAGCGGACCTCAACCACCGCGTAAGGCCGCCCGCTGAGATCGACGGCCACGCGCGCAAGGCTCTCGTCCATCGGGGCATAGGCGCTGCCCATGCGGTTGATCCCTTTGCGTTCGGCGAGCGCCCGGTCGAGCGCCTGACCGAAGGCAATCGCTACGTCCTCAACCGTGTGATGCGGGTCGATGTGCAGGTCGCCATGCGCTGTCACGGTCAAATCAAACAGGCCATGCACCGCCACGTGATGCAACATGTGATCGAAAAACCCAACGCCGGTGCTGATCTCCGCCTCGCCGCGCCCATCCAGGTTCAGCGTGACACGAACCTTAGTCTCCGCGGTCTTTCTGGTTACCTCCGCGCGTCGATCTTCGTTCGGGTTCATGGGACCCTCTTTACAAAATCAGGCGAGCCAACAGCTCGCCAAAGAAAAGAAAGGAGGAAACTCCAACCACATGAGCAGTTAATCTTCGACCGGCAGTGAACGCAAGTCGCCTCGCACATCTACCAGGCCCGACCAAATCCAACCCACGCCTTCTTCAAACTCGGCGTAGAGCCAGGTGGCTGTGTCGTCGCGCCCGATGATGCGCACCTGCGCTCCGTTGTCCACCTGAAACAAGGCCTCAAACTCCGCGTCAGGGCCAGAGCGCACGTTAACACGCGGACCGCTCGCGGCCACCTGGCCTGTAAAGCCAACCTGGTGCAACGGCACGGCTTTGAGCGCTTCGGGAATAGCCTTGGTTTGCCCCCATGCAGGGCAGCGGTCTATCGTGCCACCTTGTGTGAGTTGGCGAAGCTCGCCCGTCTCCAGGTCGAGCAGGTGCAGCTTCATGGTTCCGGTGCGCGTGGAGTGGAAGACAATATAGCGCCCGTCCGGCGACCAGACCGGGTTGGCGTCGCCGCCTGCGCCATCGGTGAGTTGACGGACGTCGGAGCCATCTGCGTTCATGACGTAGATGTGCTGTGCCCCGGCGCGGTCTGAGGCGAACACAATCTGCGACCCGTCCGGCGACCAGCTAGGCTCGCCATCCCATGCAGGGTCTTCCGTTAACTGGCGCATGTTGTCGCCGTCGGCATCGATTACGAATATCTCGTAGTTGCCGATGTTCCCCGATTGAAAGGCGATCTGCGACCCGTTTGGCGACCATGCCGGATACAAGTCCCAGGTAGGCCCGTCGGTGAGCTGCCGCACGTTGTCGCCGTCATCGTCCATGATGTAGAGTTTCGTGCGCCCGCTGAGGTCCGATTCGAAGACAATCTCCGTCCCACTCGGTGACCAGAACGGGTACCCATCGTACACGTTGTTCTCGGTGAGCTGGCGCACATTGTCGCCATCGATGTCCATAACATAGACCTCAAAATCGCCGTCCCGGTTCGACTCCCACGTCACGCGCGTCCCATCGAACGACGGGACTGGAGACTTATCGGTCCGGTAATGATCCGTGAGCTTGCGGATATCCGTAGCGGTAGGCTGGTCAGGGTTCCGGATGACCATTGTGTAGAGGTCAAATGGACCGTCCCGGTTAGATGCGAACACAAGCCACCCAATGATGTCGTCTTCAGTGGAGTTTGGCGCTGTTTGACCGGTCAGTGAAGCGGTCACGGAAAAGGGAACCGTCAAGAATACAGCGAAGGAAACAAAGATCAACGCGCGCATGTCACTTCCTCACTCAAGGTTAACTACACTTGCCACATCCTGGTTTTAAGTTTAGCATGTTGATCTCTCCGGGTCGAATTGCCTGTAAGGGGGGTACATCCAGAATCAGGGGCGAGCCGCCGTGACCGAGCAACGCCGTGAAAGCCAAACGGCCAGGCAAGTGTAACGCTCCCGGCGGCTGAAGGAGCGATCAATCCGTTGCAAATATAGGCGGAAATCGGCCATAATTTCGCCGGAGCTAATCGACGATTCTCGATCTTTGTTATACTCGGTCTTGACATCAGCTTGGGAGGCAGTTCCAGAAGCCATGCGCGAAGCGGTCCTGAACCTGTTTGGGCGTACGCCCCTGAGCCGGCGCAAGGCGTTGTGGGGCATTGCGTTGGTGGCCCCGAATACGCTGGGGCTGTTGTTCTTCTTCGGCGTCCCGGTGCTGATGGCGTTCTACACCTCGCTGCAAGAGTGGAACGCGATCAAGCCGCCCGTGTTCCTGGGATTCGACAACTTTGAACGTCTTATCCAGGATAACGCCTTCTGGAACGCGCTGAAGAACACCGCCGCGCTCGCCGTCATCAGCGTCCCGACCGGGCTTGCGCTCTCGTTGAGCGTGGCGCTCTTGCTCAACAACCGGCTGCCGGCGCGGAACCTGCTCCGCACGGCCTACTTCCTGCCGGTCGTCACCTCCATCGTGGCCGCGTCCATCGTGTGGACGTGGATTTTCCAGCCGCGCTATGGGCTGCTCGGCAACCTGCTCGCGCCGTTCGGGCTGCGCGACCTCAACTGGTTGACGCGCCCGGACCTGATCCTGATCCCGGTTGCGGTGGTGACGATCTGGCTGCGGCTCGGCTTTGACATGGTGCTCTTCCTGGCGGGGTTGCAGGCGATCCCGCGCGAGCTGTACGAAGCGGCGCTCATCGACGGGGCCAACCGCTGGCAGCGCTTCCGCTTTGTGACATTTCCGCTGCTCTCGCCGACGACGTTCCTCGTCATGGTGCTGTCGGTCATCAGCGCCTTCCAGATATTCGACCAGGTGTACGTGATGACCTCGCGCACGGTGCGCGGCGGGGTCGGAGGGAGCGCCACCACGCTCGCGCTATTCCTCTACATCCGCGCCTTCACGAACTCGGAGTTCGGCTACGCCTCAGCAGTGGCGCTGGTGTTGTTCCTGATTATCCTGGGCGTGACCGTCTTCCAGTTAACTGTTCAGCGTCGGTGGGTTTTCTATCAGTCTGAGAGTGCATGAGCCTATCTGAGAATGTGTTTGAAAAGGTCGCCCTTGCTTCCCCTCACCCCTAAATCCCCTCTCCCACAAGGGGAGAGGGGATTATAAACCCAGATTTGGGGTATCTTTGCCCCCTCTCCCGTCATACGGGAGAGGGGG
>DAOTXU010000490.1:0-16974 GCA_034435135.1 Anaerolineae bacterium
CCCCTTTCCGCTTGCGGAGAGGGGGTGTCGAGCCGCAGGCGAGACGGGGGTGAGGTAGAGAAAGGCCTTAGCACGGCCAGCTGTTGACGTAAGTTTGAATCAGTTCATCCTGTAAACCCGACGCAAGCGCTGAGACAAGAGCCAGCGCCAGAGTCAACGCCGGCAGCGCTGCGAGAGAGCGCCTTTTGAGCATCGCGGGAAATTCCTCCTTTTCCGATCCACATTCAACGTTCCGCCCAGATTATAGCACCATGGCGGCATGAAAGCGTGACCTGGTTACAGGCTGGCAAGAGAGCGTTACGGCTTGGAGGTAGTCGCTGGCGATTCCGAGGTCAAGCGCCCGAACAGGCGGGCAAGGCGCGTTTCAAGGGGGGCGCTGACGCGCCAGATCAGGAGCACTACGCCGAACCCTATGAGCAGAACTGGCAGGAAGAGATAGGGGTCTTTTTTGATACCGGCACCCGCCGCCGCTATGAAAAAGAACAGCGCGAGGCGCAGGGTGATACGCGCAAGCCTGCCCAGAAAAATCACTCCCAGAGCAATATCCACCAGCAAGATAATCTCTAACCAGATTCCCAGCGCCAGGTCCAGATCATCACGAGTGAGAAACGCATCGGTTGCATCACCAGTAACCCAGGTGAGGAACGCGATAACCGCAGCGATAACGAAAAACAAAGATGCGGTCAAAACGCTTACGAGGTCGCGCAAGATGGTCCAGACCAGCAGTGGAACCAGCACCGCCGCGCTGAAGAGCAACACCGGGATAGCGAGGTAGAGGTCAACCAGGCCGACGCCCAGAGCCAGCGTCACGATACCCGCCACCAGGCTCCAAAGGGAACTGCTTCGCAGGTGACGGAATCCCCGCGTAACCAGCCGCAACACAAAGTCCACGATCAAGGCGATGCCGATCCAGACCAACAGGGATGCCCAGCGCGTGTTGTCGGTGAGAAACGCGCCTTTCACGTCTCTGCTGATCCAGGCGAGGATGGTAATCACCCCCGCACCAAGAAAGACCAGGAACACGGTGATGGCGAACACGAGGCCGCCGTTGCTTCGCCAGATCATCAGTGGCAACACCAGCGCCATGCCGGACAGCAACACCGGGAGGATGAGGCCAGAGTCGAACAGGCCGCCGACGCCAAAGGCCAGCAAGCCGATGCTCAACACCAACTGAGTGGGAAAAGCGTCGAAGATGGCACCCCTAAACCCCTGTATGGCAAACCGCAGCGCGGAGCCAAACATCAGCGCCAGGCCCGCTCCCACAGTTAACCACCAGAAGAGGTTGCCGTAGCTCAAGAAGGCATTCTCTTCGTCCCGGTTGAGCCAAGCGATGAAAAACATCACACCCGCCCCAATAAACATCAGCGCATAGGTGACAACGTCCACAAGGCCGATGCGCGTATAGAGCGGCGGGCCAGGGACCCAACCCTGTGGCTGGCTAGGCGCAGGGGGCGGGAGTTGGGGCGCCTCACTCTGAGGCGCAGGAAAGCTTTTTTCCTGGGGCGATTCGCCGCCCATAGGCGTCTCCTGTCGTTTGCATTCGACGTGTATTGCAGGATACCACAATGTCCCGATGGCTCAAAGGCGTCACGGCGGTCACGAAACTGCGGCAGGCATTGAAGACGCCAGATGGTAAGAACGCAAAAGCCGCCACCCTATTTACGGATAGCGGCCTGAGTGGGCCGGGCAGGACTCGAACCTGCGAAGGCTTCTGCCAACGGATTTACAGTCCGTCCCCTTTGCCGCTCGGGACACCGACCCTCATTACAAGCCGACGATGGGAATCGAACCCATAACCTACGCTTTACAAGAGCGTTGCTCTGCCTGTTGAGCTACGTCGGCGCGCACATGCATTATAACATGCATCCGCCTGTTCTCAACCGGCGACGAGGATTCTATCGTGTAGAGAGCGGCTGTCAAATGGCGTTGCGCTTGACCGGCGTCTTTTGCCGGGTTGCGGTGAAACGCTCATCTGCATTCTTCGTATAAGAATGGGGTGTGATCGCTGGGAATCGCGTCGAGAAGCACGGCCTGCGATTGGAGGGCGAAATGGCTGGGAGAGCAAGGGACGGCGTTCCGCCCTTGTTCAACAAGTGGAATTTCGCCATGATCCGGGTTCGGGTAGTCTGAAAAAGCATGGGACAGGAGGCGTTGGTCCCCTGTCGGAAAGGCTGGCAAGAAGCAGATGCGCTCCGAAGACGTGCCGATGCACCCCGGTGAAGGTGTATTTCTTCACTGTCGAAATGGTCGCAGAAGAGCGATAGTGGTTCGCAGGCGTCGCGGGCACCCACCTGACAGCTATCTGGCAATCTGGCCGAGTCGCCAGAATCAAACACCCGGCGCTTTTACATCGTCACGGCAGTGCACTATATCAACTGGGCCGCCCCCGTCTGCTTCAACGTTAGCCGCCCGGTTCATGACCTGAGTCGTGAACCGGATGAGGCGAGCGGCTGCGTGGCGTGCGGCATGACGCTGAAGTATGACTGATGTCCCCCAAACCCCATATTTCAGGGTGTGCAGAAACCCTTGACTGCCATAGATTAGGGACATTTGGCTAAGAAGCCGATAGGTGGATGTTGTCGATGACCGTTTTGCAGCCACAGACTTGGGAACGCTCGTTGCTCTCGTTGGCCCACGAGGCCTGGCATTCGGTCGTGCATCCTGCCGTGATACCTGTCCGCGACAGGGACCTGCTTGACCGCGCCTATGCCCACTGCGATGAAGTGACCGCCGCGCACAGCCGCTCGTTCTATGTGGCGACCGGCCTGTTGCCGCGCGAGAAGCGGCGCGCGGTGCGCGCGTTGTATGCGTTCTGCCGGGTGAGCGACAATATCGTTGACTGCTCGGAAGACGGCATTGAGGAAGCGCTGGTCGCCTGGCGTCAACGGGCGATGTCGCTGGAGCCGCCGCACGACGATCTGGCCGCCGTCGCCTGGGCGGACACGCGACTCCGCTACCGGATTCCGCACCGCTACGCCGAGCAACTCATCGCGGGCGTGGCGCGCGACCTGTGCCAGACGCGCTACGATACGTTTGAAGAACTGGCTGCTTACGCCTACGGCGTGGCGTCTACGGTCGGGCTGATGAGTATGCACATCATCGGCTTCGCCAGCGCGGAGGCCATCTCGTATGCGATCAAGTTGGGCGTGGCGCTGCAAATCACGAACATCCTGCGCGACGTGGGCGAAGACTGGCGCGCGGGGCGCGTGTACCTGCCGCAGGAAGAACTGGTCGCTTACGACCTGACCGAGGGCGAACTGGCCGCCGGGCGCGTGGATGACCGCTGGCGCGCCTTCATGCGCTTTCAGATCGCGCGCAACCGCCGGCTGTACGCCGAGGCGCAGCCCGGCGTCGCCCTGCTGAGCCGGGACGGGCGCTTCGCAGTCGCCGCAGCCAGCGACCTCTACCGCGCGATCTTGAACGACATCGAAGCGCACGATTACGACGTATTCACCCGCCGTGCGCACGTGAGCGCCCTGGGCAAGCTCAGCCGGCTGCCGCGCGTCTGGTGGCAGGCGATGTATGGGGGACTGAACTGAACCATGAAGCACTACGACTTCATCATCGCCGGCGGCGGTGTGGCGGGCCTGAGCCTGGCCTACCACCTGAGCCGCAGCCCGCTGCGCGACCGCTCGATGCTCATCATCGACCGGGAGCCGAAAGACCGCAACGACGTGACCCTGAGCTTCTGGGCCACCGAACCGACCATCTTCGACATCATCGTGGACCGCACCTGGGACCGGCTGCACGTCATCAGCGAGAATTTCGAAAAAACTCTCGAACTTCGGAACTATCGCTACAAGACGATTCGCGGGATTGACTATTACCGCTTCGTCCGGCAGGAATTATCCGATCTCCCCAACGTCGAGTTCATGCTCGGCAAGGTGGAGCGAATCGACGACGGCGCGGACCGCGCCAGCGTGGCCGTGGACGGGCAGACCTACACCGGGGGCTGGGTCTTCGACAGCGTGTTCGACATCACCGAGTTTCAGCCCGACACGTCGCGTTGCCGTTACCTGCAACAGCACTTCAAAGGCTGGGAGATCGAGACCGATGAGCCGGTATTCAATACCGGGGCGGCCACATTCTTCGACTTCCGCACGCCGCAGGATGGCGAACTGCGCTTCTTCTACGCGCTGCCCTACACCGAGCGCTACGCGCTGGTGGAGTACGTCGTGCTCAGCCGGGAGAAGTACGAGCGCGATCTGAAAGAGCACATCGAGACGGTCATGGGGATCAAGAATTACCGTATCGTGGCCGAGGAGGGCGGCATCAGCCCGCTGACCGATCACCTGTTCCCCCGAAAAATCGGCCAGCGCGTAATGACCCTCGGCATCCGGGGCGGAAGGATCAAACCTTCCTCCGGCTACGCCTTCACGCGCATCCTAAAGGATTCCGCCGCCATCGTCGAGTCGTTGCTCAGGCACGGCCATCCGTTCGATGTGCCGCGCGCCCCACGCTTCTTCACCTTCTGCGACGCGGGGACGTTGCGCGTGATGCAGGCGCGGAGTGAGTGGATGAAGCCGCTCTTCCTGACCCTGTTCAAGTACAACCCCATCGAGCGCATCCTGCGCTACCAGGATGAGGTCACCTCTCCGTGGGAGAACGTGTTGATAGCAGCGACTTTGCTGCCGCGTTTGCTCGCGCTGGCTGCGCGCGAGTTGATGTCGGCGCGCGGGCTGCAATCGGCGTTGGAACAGAACGAAAGCTAAATCGCTAATCCTATCGCTTCTTCATTGAGGCTATTAGCGTGATTCATGTTAAATCTGTGTAAGGAGAATGCTATGTCTTCACGTCAAACAGTTCTGATGATTGGCGCGGGCGTTGGCGGGATTGCGGCGGCGGCCCGGCTGGCGCGCAACGGCTACGCGGTGACCGTGCTCGAAAAGAACGCCCATCCGGGCGGGCGCTGCGACCAGATCATCCGCGAGGGGCACCGCTTCGACACCGGCGCGACGCTCTTCTTAATGCCCGAAATCTATGCGGAGACCTATGCCGCGCTGGGCGAGCGCATGGAGGATCACCTGGACCTGCGCCGCATCGATCCGACGTACCGCATTTACTTCAACGATGGGGCCAAGCTCGCCCTGACCGGCGACCTTAATGCGATGCAGGCGCAACTCGAAGCGATTGAGCCGGACAGCTTTGAGGCCCTGCTACGTTACCTCACGGAGGGGTGCCAGAACTATCGCATCGCCCGCCAATACTTCATCGGGCGCAACTTCTACAGCCTGCCGGGCTACTTCTCGCCGCGCACCCTGTGGCTCATCCTCAAGATGAAAGCGCTCATCCCACACTACGCCAACGTCGGCCATTACTTCCATCATCCCTATCTCAAGGCGGCGTTCACGTTCCAGAACATGTACCTGGGGCTGAGTCCCTTCGACGCGCCGGCGACCTACTCTCTGATCCAGTACACCGAACTGGCGGACGGTGTGTGGTTTCCGATGGGCGGCATGTACCGCTTCATCGACAGCCTGGTCACCCTCGCGGAGGCGCACGGCGCGCGGTTCGTCTACAACGCGCCGGTGAAGCAAATCGAGGTGGACGGCAACCGCGCCACCGGCGTGATCCTGCAAGACGGCTCGCGCCTGAGCGCAGACGTGATCGTCGCCAACGCGGACCTGCCGTATGTCTACCGCCATCTGCTGCCCGACCAGGCCGCCGCTGACCGCCTGGACCGCAAGAAGTACACCAGTTCGGCGATCATGTTCTACTGGGGCGTGGATAAGGTTTATCCCCAGCTTGGAACGCATAACATCTTCCTGGGGGCTGACTACCGCGCCAGTTTCGAGCGCATCTTTAAAGACAACACGCTGCCGGAAGAGCCGAGCTTCTACATCCACGCGCCGACGCGCGTGGACCCGTCGGCGGCTCCCGCCGGCGCAGACACGCTGATGGCGCTCGTCCCGTCCGGCCACCTGGACGACGCGCACCCGCAGGATTGGGAGGCGCTGCAAGCGCGCGCGCGTGCGACCGTCCTCACCCGGCTCGCCAGCATCGGCATTACCGATTTGGATGCGCACCTGAAGTTCGAGAGCAGCTTGACGCCGCGCAACTGGCAGAACATGTACAACCTGGCGAAAGGCGCAGCCTTTGGGCTGAGTCATACCGTCTGGCAGGTGGGGTATCTGCGCCCGCGCAACCGGCACCGCAAGTATCGCAACCTGTACTTCGTCGGCTCCAGCACCCATCCGGGCACGGGCGTGCCGATGGTGCTCCTCTCGGCGCGCCTGACGACGGAGCGCATCCTGAAAGAGGTCGGAGTCCCCCGGCGTGCGCTCCTCGCGCACCCGGTGGCGACGGCGTAGGTTAGCATGATCCTTCACAGCAGCACCCAGGGAGCCTGAAGCTCCCTGGGTGCTATGCGGTTATGGCGCGCCGCCGGGGGTAAGATGGCGCGCGGAGGGATGAGCGTGATCCTGGAACGGTCGTGGTGGGCGTTGGTGCGCTTTGGCTTTCGCCTGCTGTACAACGAACTGGCCTTCACCTACGACCTGGTGAGTTGGGTTGTCTCGCTGGGCCAGTGGCGGACGTGGCAGCGCGCCGTCTTCCGTTACCTCAACATCGCGCCGGGCGACGCCGTGCTGGAAATCGCGCACGGCACCGCCAACCTGCAACTCGACCTGCGCGCCGCCGGCCTAAAGAGCATCGGCATCGACCGCTCGCCGCATATGGGGCGGCTCGCCAGCCGCAAGCTCCGGCGGCGCGGATTCCATCCGCGCCTAGCGCGCGCCGACGCTATGGCGCTCCCCTTCGCTGCCGCGAGCTTTCCCGCTGTAGTCAGCACCTTCCCCACTGAGTTCATCGTTCATCTGCGCACCCTGGCCGAAATCCACCGCGTGCTGCGCCCCGGAGGGCGGCTCGTGGTCGTGGTGAATGGTCGGCTCACCGGCGAGGGGCCAATCGCCCGCCTGCTGGAGTTCGCCTACACCGTCACCGGGCAGCGCGGCCCCTGGCCGGTCGATGACATCATGGCGCGGTTCAAAAGCGCCGGCCTCCCCGCCGAACTCGTCACCCGCGCTGTAATCGGCGGCGAGGTCTTGTTGCTCGTGGCGCAGCGTGTGTGAGCGGTCAGCGCCGAAACAGTGTCGGGTCGAGGGCGTCCCGTAGCCCATCGCCGACGAAGTTGAACGTGAGCACGATCAGGCTGATGAGCAGCCCCGGTATGATCCACATCCACCAGGCGTCAATCAGCCAAGCTTTGGCGTCCTGCAACATGCTGCCCAGGCTGGCGTCAGGCGGCGGCACGCCCAGCCCGATGAAGCTCAGCGCCGACTCGGACAGGATCGCGGCGGGGATCGCCAGCGTCGCCGCGACGATGATCGGGGCCATCGCGTTGGGCAGCAGGTAGCGCGTGACCATGCGCCAGGGCGGCACGCCGATGGCGTGCGCCGCCAGCACGAAGTCGCGCTCCTTCAGGCTGAGGAACTCCGCGCGCACCAGCCGCGCCACCTCCATCCAGCTAAACAGGCCCAGGATGAACACGATGGTCCACAGGCCGGGGTTGAGGAGCGCGTTCAGCGCCAGGAACAGGACAAAGCCGGGGATGGAAAGGAATACATCGACCGTGCGCATCAGGGTGTTGTCCACCACGCCGCCCGCGTAGCCCGCCAGCGCCCCCACCACTACGCCCATACTCACGCCGATGAGCATGGCAAAAAACCCGACGAGCAGCGACAGCCGCATCCCGAAAAGCGCGCGCGAGAACACGTCGCGGTTGAAGTCGTCGGTGCCCAGGGCGTGGGCGGCGTCGGGCGGCTGCGGATAGCCGCGCACCACGTTGGGGTTGCGCGGGTCGATGTCGTTGGGGTCGTAGGGCGCGATCCGCCCGGCGAAGAGGGCCATCAGCCCCAGCAACGCCAGCGCTGCCAGGCTCGCCAGCGCCAGGCGGTGCCGCCGGAACTGCCGCCAGGTCAGCCGCCAGAGGCTTTCAGGGGCGGCGGCCCGGTTGAGCTGCACGATGGCGTTGCTACTCATAGCGAATCCGGGGATCGACCCAGTGATACGCGACGTCGGCCAGGAAGTTGCCGAGCACAATAAAGACCGCCGAGAGCATGGTCACGCCCATGATGACCGGGAAGTCGCGCTTGAGCGCGGCGTTGACGCCGAGCAGCCCCATCCCCGGCCAGCCGAACACGAACTCGATGATAAAAGCGCCCGATACAATCTGCGGGATGGACAGCCCCACGAGCGTCACCATCGGGATCAGGGCGTTGCGGAGCGCGTGAACGCGCAGCACGCGGCTTTCGCGGGCGCCTTTGGCGCGCGCGGTGCGGATGTAATCCTGCGAAAGCACGTCCAATACGCTCGAACGCTGGTAGCGCACCCACCGCGCCAGCGACGCGGTCGCCAGCGCAGTGGCGGGGAGGATCATGTGCCGGCCCACGTCGAGCGCGGCCTGGAACCCCTCATAGTCCTGGCGCACGTCGCGCATCCCGGTGGTCGGCAGCCAGCGCCACTGCACCGCGAACACCTGCATCAGCAGCAGCGCCACGAAGAACCCCGGCATACTGATCCCGATGAACGCCAGCGTGGTGATGAAGTAATCAAGCGCGCTGTACCGGCGCACGGCGGAGAGCACGCCGACCGGAATGGCGATCAACAACGCCGCCGCCAGCGCGGTGAGGCCGAGCAAGATTGTATTGGGAAGGCGGTCGCCGATCTCGGCGGCGACCGGGCGGCGCGCCGAGAGCGAGAACCCCAGGTCGCCGCGCAGCACGTTGACCACCCAGCGCGCGTACTGCACCGGGAGCGGCTGGTCAAGGCCCAGGTCGGCGCGGATCCGCGCGAGGTCCTCCGCGCTGGGGGGCGGCTTGTTGGGGTCCACGTAGACCATTGTGGGATCGCCGGGCGCTGCTTTGATGATCAGGAACGACACGATAGAGATCGCAATCAGCAGCGGGATCATTTGCGCGACCCGGCGGATGAGATAACGCCCCATATGAAGCTCACAGATTCACAAACAGAAGTAGGGGCACGGCAGACTGCCCCCGTTAGGGGATGCCGTGCCCTTACAAGTCCGCGCCTGCCTTACTCAGCCTGGTAGATGCGCTCCGGGTGGATGAAGTCGGTGCCGATGGAGCTATCGAAGATGGCCTCCTCGACGTTGAAGCGGCTGCTGATGACCGCCGGGCGCGTCTCGCGGTAGAGCGGCAGGGTGGGCAGTTCCTCCCAGAGGATAGCCTCGATTTGCTCGTAAATCGCCATGCGCGCGTCAAAGTCGCTGGTGACGCGCGCCTGCTCGAACAGCGCGTTGACCTCAGGGTTGTTGTAGTTCTCGATGTTGGGGCCAAGCGCGTCGGTGGTGACGTAGAAGTTGGCGTAGCTGTTCGGTTCCGGCCCGATCTGCGCCCAGCCGGAGGTGAGCACGTCGAACGGCTTATCCCACTTGCGCTCCTGGTAAATCTGCTCGACCATCGTCGCCAGATCGCGCAGTTCCAGCTCAACCTGGACGCCGATGTCTTGCCAGTAGGCCTGCACCACCTGCGCGTAGCTTGCGTAGTCGCGGAAGCCGCCCGCGAACGACAGCAGGTTGATGACCCACGGCTCGCCGTTCAGGTCGCGGACGCCGTCGCCGTCGCTGTCGGTGATGCCCACTTCATCGAGAAGCTGGCCGGCGCGTTCGGGGTCGTAATCGTAGCCGCCCAGCTTGTCCTGCTGGTAGAACGGCACCACGTGGTCGAAGTGCGAGTTGTGCACCACGCCGTAGCCCTGGCGCACGGTGTCCACCAACGCCTGCCGGTCGATGGCGATCAGGAGCGCCTGCCGCACGCGCACGTCCTGGAACTGCTCGCGCGCCAGGTTGAAGAAGATTTGGAAGAGCGAGTCGAACTCGGCGACGATGAGGCTGTAGTCGGGGTTGTCCTTGAAGCGCTCCACCGACGCGCCGGGCACGTTGGGCAGAAAGTCGATCTCGCCGGTCAGGAGCGCGTTCACCTGCGCCTGCTGGTCGGGGATGATGCGGAAAATGATCCGGTCCAGGCACGGGCGGCCCCGGAAGTAGTCGTCAAAGGCTTCCAGCGTGACGCTCTCGCCGGCGCGCCACTCGACCACCTTGAAGGGGCCGCTGCCGACCGGCGCGCGGTTGAACGGGCCTTCGCGCAGGTCTTGCCCCTCAAGCGCGTGGCGCGGGACAATCGGCACGCTGATGTCGGTGAAGAACGAGGCGTTCGGCTCCGCGAGGCGGGCGACGACGGTGTAGTCATCGACGGCCTCGAAAGCAATCGGCTCGTCGCCCTGCATGAAGCGCGGGCGGAACGGCGCGATCTCGTTGGCGGGGTCCTGGATGGTCTGGAACGAGTACACCACATCGTCGGCGGTGAGTTCCTCGCCGTCGTGCCACCTGACGCCCTGGTGCAGATTGAACGTCCAGGTCAGGCCGTCGTCGCTGACTTCCCAGCTTTCGGCCAGGTCGCCGGTGATGTTCGTGCCCCAGTTCTCGCCGCCCAGGGTCAGCGGGTTGAACACATATGACAGCACCGCCACCGATGCGCCGTCGTTGGCGTAGATGCCGTTCAGGCTCACCGGGTCGTCAGTGATGGCGGTAATCAGCGTGCCGCCGGTTGCAGGACAGGTGAACTCCCCCGCCGTCTGCGCCGCGGCGACGTTGGGCGCGACCATCGCGCTCAGGAGCAGCGCGGTCGCCAGTAACAATGGGATGAAGCGTGAAGCCCTCATAGCATTCCCTCCTCCTGAAGGCAGCTTAAGTAACAAAGCAATTATACTGTATATGGGGTGAAACACAATGGTTGACCGAGGTGTGAAAACAAGCGGGGGTGGACAATCCACCCCCGCCGCTGCAAAGCACAGTCTGAAACGGCGCAAACTACGGGGTCATGGAGATGCGTTCGGGATACTTAAAGTGCGTGCCCATCGAGACATCGACTACGGCGGCGTCAACGCTGAAGCGGTTCGAAATTGCCACGGGCACCGTCCGCCGATAAAGCGGGATGCTCGGCAAGTCTTCCCAGAGGATGGCTTCGATCTGCTCGTACATCGCCATGCGCTCGTCATCATCGACGACGCCGGCGGCCTCGGCGAAGAGGCCGTTGACTTCGGGGTTGTTGTAGTTCATGAAGTTAGGACCGACCTCCTCAGTCGTCGTATAGAAGACCCAGTAAGCGCCGGGTTGCACGCCGAACTCGTTGGCGACGCCGGAGTTGTGGAGGTCAAAGGGTTTCTCCCACTTGTTCTCGGCGTAGATTTCATCCACCAGCACGCCGAAGTCCTTCAGCTCAAGCGTGACCTTGACGCCGACGTCTTCCCAATAAGCGATGGCGACCTGCGCCACTTCACCATAGCGGGAGGCAGTGCCCAGGTTGAACGACACGAATTCCGGCTCCCACGTCTTGCCGTCGAAATCGCGCCAGCCGTCGCCGTCCACATCCGTCACGCCGGCCTCATCCAGCATAGCAGCGGCGCGCTCAGGGTCGTAATCATAGCCGCCGAGCTTGTCCTGTTGATAGAAGGGAACCGGCGCGCCAAAGTGCGAGTTATGCACGATGCCGAATCCCTGCCACACGGTGTCCACAATCGCCTGGCGGTCCAGCGCCACAAACAGCGCTTGCCGCACCAGCGCGTTGTCCAGCGGCGGGTTCAACGGGTTAAAGACGATGAAGAACAGCGAGTCTTCTTCGGCGGTAACCACGTTGAAGTTGCCGTCCTGCTGCACACGCTCAACTGAAGCGCCGGGCACAGGAGCAAGCAAGTCTACTTCGCCGGTCAACAGCGCGTTGACGCGCGCCTGGTCGTCGGGAATGATGCGGAAAACAATGCGGTCGAGGCACGGGCGGCCCCAGAAGTAGTCATCGAAGGCTTCCAGCGTCAGGCTCTCGCCAGTGCGCCATTCCACCAGCCTGAACGGGCCTGTGCCGACCGGTTCGCGGTTGAACGGGCCTTCGCGCAAATCCTGCCCCTCAAGGACATGGCGCGGCACAATCGGCACGGTGATGTCTGTGAGGAACGTGGCGCTGGGCTGGGTGAGTGTGGCGACAACCGTGTAATCGTCGGTGGCCTCAAACGGGATCGGTTCGCCGTTCTGTAAGAAGCCGCCCCGGAACTGGACGCTTTCTCCCTCCGGGTCCTGGATGGTCTGGAACGTGAAAAGCACGTCGTCGGCAGTCAGGTCCTCGCCGTCGTGCCACTTGACGCCCTGGCGGATGTGGAACGTGTAGGTGAGGCCGTCCGCGCTGATGTCCCAGCTTTCGGCCAAGCCGCCGTGAGTCTCACCGTTGAGGCCGACCCAGGTCCGACCGCCAAGCACAAGCGGGTTGTAGATGAACGACAGCACCGCCACCGAGAGGCCGTCGTTGGCGTACACGCCGTTGAGGCTGACGGGGTCGCCGGGCGTGGCGATGACAAGCGTGCCGCCGGTGGCGGGGCAGGTGAACTCGTCTATCTGCGCCGAGGCGACGCCGGGTGCGGCAAGCACGCTCAGGAGCAGCGCCATCGCCAGCAATGCCGGGCTGCGGCGGCTCACAAGAGCCTTAGCGGATGTCATTGAATCTCCTCCTTTGTCGAGACAACAGAATTATGTGCAAAAGAATTATACAGGCTAAAGGACGGATTACAACCAACCCGCGCCGAGGTTCGTCTCCCGGTCAGTGTGATGCTCTCTTGCCTTGCCGCGCACTCGCAGTTACTATGGGGGTGTCTCCTCATTAAGCTGTTGACGTCAAACGGAGCGCTCCATGAAAACCGCGTCAAAAGCACTATGCTTGCTCGCGCTGGCGCTGAGCGCCAGCATCTACCCTGCTATGGAGAACATCGACATGACCACCCTTGCCCAAGAACAGCCAACGCGCCTCACCGACATCCCCGAGGCGGCCTGGTCGCGCCCGATCGGGCTGCCGCACCCAAATCCGGGGCACCCGCGTGTGAACTATCCCATGATCGACGAAGGCCCGTTCAACGGCGCGCCGCTGGGTGGGCTGGGAGCCGGGACCATCGGGCGCACCTATCGCGGCGACTTCGCGCGCTGGCTCCTGGACATTGGCACTCATTATCACAAGGCCTTCCTCGCCAGCATGTTCAGCGTCTACATGCAGCAGGGCGATGAGCAAGTCGCCCAGGCGCTTCTCGCCGACACGCCACGGGGCGAGGCGCTCAGCGCGTGGCAGTGGGGATACCCGGTCGGCGCGGGAACGTACTACGCGCTTTACCCGCGCTCGTGGTTCGCCTACGACTGGGAGCGCTTCCCGGTCGCGTTGAGCGTGGAGCAGTTCTCGCCCGTGATCCCGCACAACTACCGCGAGAGCAGTTACCCGGTCGCGCTCTTCACCTGGACCGCGCACAACCCCACGGACGCGCCCGTCACCGTCGGCGTCCTGTTCACGTGGGAAAACCTGCTAGGGCGTGCGCTCAAAGGCGGGCAGGTGCACCAGATGCAAGAGGAGCAACTGGATGAGGGCGTGATGCGCGGCGTGGTGATGCGCCACAGCGGGATGTCGGCTACCGACGAGTTCGGCGGATCGATGGCGATTGCGGCGCTAGAGAAACCGGGCGTGAGCGTCAGCTACCGGGCGCGTTTCGTGGCGACCGGCGACGGCGCGGACATCTGGCAGGATTTCGCCGCCGACGGCGCGCTGGACAACGTGGACGACGATACGCCCTCCGAAGATGGACAGTTGCTCGGCGCGGGCGTGGCCGTGACCTTCACGTTGGGGCCGGGCGAGACGCTGGAAGCCCCGTTCGCGCTCGCGTGGGACATGCCGGTGATGACGTTCGGCCTGGGCACAAGCTGGTACAAGCGCTACACCGCCTTCTACGGGCGCGAGGGCGACCACGCCTGGGAGATCACGCGCGACGGGCTGACTCAGCGTGACGACTGGCGGCAGCAGATCATCGACTGGCAGCAGCCTATCCTCGATGACCCCAACCGCCCGACCTGGTATAAGACCGCGCTCTTTAACGAGCTTTACTTCCTGACCGACGGCGGGACCGCGTGGGAGCATGGCCGGGTCGGCGCGCCGGACCCCGGCCCGGATTACCTCGGCGGCTTTCTCTACATGGAGTGTTTCGACTACCCGTTTTACGCCACGTTCGACGTGGATTTCTACGCCTCGTTCGCGCTGATGGAACTGTTCCCCGAAATCGAGAAGCGCCTGATCCGCGACTACGCCGCGACCGTGCCGCAGGAAGACATGCGCGCGCACCCAATTATAGCGACCGGCCAGGTCGTCCCGCGCAAGATGGCCGGCGCGGTCCCGCACGACCTGGGCAGCCCGCAGGAGGACCCCTGGCGCCAGCCGAACAGCTACAACTTCCAGGACATCAACCGCTGGA
Organism: Anaerolineae bacterium; assembly: GCA_034435135.1. Taxonomy (GTDB): domain Bacteria; phylum Chloroflexota; class Anaerolineae; order Aggregatilineales; family JAFGMM01; genus JAOSJO01. The sequence goes on from DAOTXU010000490.1 coordinate 14,287, forward strand.
AGGACTTGAACGCGAAGTTCGTGCTGCGCCTGTACCGCGATGCGGTGTTGCTGGACGACCCATCACTCATTGCCGACCATTGGGACGAGGTTCAGCAGGCGATGGCCTATCTGAACGCGATGGACAGGGACGGCGACGGCATCCCGGAAAACGAAGGCATCCCCGACCAGACTTACGACACCTGGCCCGTGACCGGCGTCAGCGCCTACAGCGGGAGCCTCTGGCTGGCGGCGCTGGCGGCCAGTCGCGAGATGGCGCGCGCGGTCGGCGACGAGGCCGCCGCAGCCGCCTACGACGCGCAGCTGGCGCGCGCGACCGGGGTCTTTGAGAGCAAGCTATGGAATGGTGAGTACTACGACTACGACGCCAGCGACAACCCGTATCACGACAGCGTCATGGCCGACCAACTGGCCGGGCAGTGGTACGCCGACTTCTTCGGCGTCAAACTCCTTCCCGACGAGCGCGTCAAATCCGCCCTGGAGACGATCTACCGGCTGAACGTGCTCCAATTCGGCGACGGCGACATGGGCGCGGTCAACGGGATGCGCCCGGACGGGACCATCGACACCAGCGACCTCCAGAGCCAGGAGATGTGGGTCGGGACGACCTACGGACTGGCGTCGTTCATGCTCATGCGCGACCTGAACGCGGAAGCGTGGGCGACAGCGCACGGCGTCTACCGGATGACCTACGAGAAAAGCGGGATGTGGTTCCGCACGCCCGAAGCGTTCGACGTAAACGGCAACTACCGCGCCAGCATCTACCAGCGCCCGCTGGCGATCTGGGCCATCGAAACCGCGCTGCGCCTGCGGCCAGGGGAGCAGGAGCACGGCGCGCCGTGCCCCTGCGGGGGCGTATGATCCGTAGGGCAGGTCTGAGACCTGCCCTACTTGATTACAGCCGGTCGCCGATGCTCTTTGCCTGCGTGAACAGCAGCAGGTAGTCAGGGCCGCCGGCCTTGCTGTCGGTGCCGCTCATGTTGAAGCCGCCGAACGGGTGCACCCCCACAAGCGCGCCCGTGCACTTGCGATTGAAGTACAGGTTGCCCACGTGGAACTCACGGCGGGCCTTCTCCAAATGGGCGCGGTCCCGGCTGTAGACCGCGCCGGTCAGGCCGTACTCGGTGTCGTTGGCGACCGCAAGCGCGTCGTCGTAATCCTGCGCCTTGATGACCGCCAGCACCGGCCCGAAGATTTCCTCCTGGGCGATGCGCGCGTCGCGCGGCACATCGACGAAGATGGTCGGTTCGATGAAGTAGCCATCTTCGGGCGTGTTGAGTTTGTGACCGCCCAAGACCAGCTCACCCTCGCCCTTGCCGATCTCGATGTAGTTGAGGATGGTCTCCATCGCGTTCTTGTCGATCACCGGCCCCATCCACACCTCCGGGCCGGCGTCGGTCGCGCCGACGACGATCTTCTGCGCGCGCGCGACGATCTTCTCGACCATCGCGTTGTACACCTCATCAACAATGATCGCGCGCGACCCTGCCGAGCACTTCTGCCCCTGGTAGCCGAACGCCGAGACCACCACGCCCTCCGCAGCAGCGTCCAGGTCGGCGGAAGAGTCCACCACTACCGCGTCTTTGCCGCCCATCTCCAGAATCGTGCGCTTGATCCAAATCTGGCCGGGCTGGGCCTTGGCAGCCCGCTCGTGGATGCGCAGACCGACCTCTTTGCTGCCCGTGAACGCGATAAAGCGCGTCAGAGGGTGGTCCACCAGCGTGTCGCCGATGGCCCCGCCGGGGCCGGGCAGGAAGTTCAACACGCCGGGCGGAAGGCCCTGGTCCCACAGCAACTCGCAGAACTTGTAGGCGACCAGCGGCGTGGCGCTGGCCGGTTTGAGGATGGTCGCGTTGCCGGCGACGACCGAGGCCGAAGTCATGCCGCCCATGATTGCGCCGGGGAAGTTCCAGGGCGGGATGACCAGGCCCACGCCCAGCGGGATGTATTGCAGGTCCAACTCCTCCGGCGGGTAGGGTGTGAGCAGATTGCGCGCCTCGGCGAGGCGCATCATCTGGCGCGGGTAGTATTCGAGGAAGTCGATAGTCTCGGCGGTGTCGGCGTCGGCTTCAGCCCAGCTTTTGCCCGCCTCCAGCACCATGATGGCGCTGAACTCGTGCTTGCGGCGGCGCATCTCCTGCGCTGCGACGAGCAGATAGCGCGCGCGCTCGTAGGGATCCACGAAGCGCCATGACTGAAACGCTTCGTTAGCCGCCTCCACCGCCTTGACGGCAACCTCGCGCGTGCCTTTGGCGAAGGTGCCCAGCACCTCGTTGGGCCGCGCCGGGTTGGTCGTGGTGAAGGTCTGCCCGGTTTCGATTTTCTCCCCGCCGACGACGATGGGATAGAACTCCCCGGACCACGATTTGACCTTCTCCAACGCCGTGCGGAACGCCTTAACGTGCGCAGGGTCGCTGAAGTCGGTCAGCGGTTCGTTGCGGAACTCTCTGAGCATTGCCCTACTCCTTTTCTGCCTCAATCGAACCACAGAGACACCGAGCACACCGAGACGGATTACAGCACTCCGTGTTCTCTGTGTCTTCGCGGTTCACACATTAAGAGCCTATCCGAATAACTGGTATACTGAAAGGCATGACAAAACCAAGATTGATACAATCCCAACCAAAGCGAGAACGGGCACGCACACCCAATAACCGAACGACGACGGGTTTCCGCATCTCCGATGAAT
>DAOTXU010000491.1:0-11984 GCA_034435135.1 Anaerolineae bacterium
GTCGTCGTTCGGTTATTGGGTGTGCGTGCCCGTTCTCGCTTTGGTTGGGATTGTATCAATCTTGGTTTTGTCATGCCTTTCAGTATACCAGTTATTCGGATAGGCTCTTAGTACTACAGCCGCAAATCGTTGCGCAAGGGCCAGATGCGCCATTCTATGTGGAACGCCAACCCCACATATGGTGGCGCGACCCTAACAAAACCGGCTCGCAGCCGTCAACTGCGGCTGTAGTACTAACAGGCCTGGCAATGGGAGCTGACCAGCCTCATAGGCATAAAGATCGGACAATTCTGCCTGCGTGCCTTCAATGCGAGATGAAAGTATTGCTTCACGACGGATGAAGGGGGCGATAAGGATGTGAGGGTTAGGTAAGTTACGCCCAAGGCCGGCTAATTCACCAAGTGCTCGATCTGCACCTGAAAGAATGCGTATCAGCTTGATGTCCAATTCAAGGTCTTTAGGCGGCAGCGGGTCAGGTACAAAGGCCCAATAGTCCTGATTTTCTGTCCGCCGCTTGACCACCCGCCCGGCAGGGCTTCTGCGGAAGCGCTCAATGTCCATTGTCTCGGTACCCAATCACCAAAAGCAAAGGGCAGCGCTATTCAGCAGCGCCGCCCTCATTGTAGCAGAGATTTGCGTCACAAACCGCCAGGAAGCTACTTATCCAGCAGCGCCACCACGCCCGGCAGCGCCTTGCCTTCAAGCAGTTCCAGGCTCGCGCCGCCGCCGGTGGAGATATGCGTCATCTTATCGGCGAGGCCGGCCTGCTCCACCGCCGCCGCCGAGTCGCCGCCGCCGATGATGGTGGTGGCCTTCAGCCCGGCCAGCACTGTGGCGATGGCGTTGGTGCCCTGGGCGAAAGGCGCCATCTCGAAGACGCCCATCGGCCCGTTCCAGACGACGGTCTTGGCGTCGGCCAGGAGCTTGGAGTACTGCTCAACGGTCCCCGGCCCGATGTCGAGGATGCGCCAGCCGGCGGGCACGCCCGCGCTCACGGCGATGGTTTTGGTGTTCGCACTGGCGTCAAAGGCATCGGCGATGATCGCATCGACCGGCAGGAAGAGCTTGTTCCCCGCCTCGGCAAGGATGCTCTTAGCGGTGTCGAGCGCGTCGTCCTCGACCAGCGAGTCGCCTGTGGCGATGCCCTGCGCCTTAAAGAAAGTATTCGCCATGCCGCCGCCGATGAGCAGCTTGTCGCACTGGCCCCGCAACGCCTCAATGACGGCAATCTTGTCGGAGACCTTCGCGCCGCCCAAGATCGCCACGAAGGGCCGCTTCGGGTTCTCCAGCGCGGTGATCAGGTAATCCAGTTCCTTCTCCATCAAGAAACCGGCCACGGCGGGGAGGTGCTTCGCCACGCCCTCGGTGGAGGCGTGCGCGCGGTGCGCCGAGCCGAAGGCGTCGTTGACGTACACGTCGCCCAGGCGGGCCATCTTCGCGGCGAGTTCGGGATCGTTCTTCTCCTCGCCCTTGTAAAAGCGGGTGTTTTCCAGCAGCAGCACGCCGCCCTGCGGGAGGGCAGCGGCGGCCTTCTCCGCAACCTCGCCCACGCAGTCCTCGGCGAAGGCCACGTCCACGCCCAGGTATTGCGCCAGGACCGGGACCACCGATCTGAGCGAGTACTTGGGGTCCGGGCCTTCTTTAGGCCGGCCAAAGTGCGACATCAACGCGACGTAGCGCGGTTTCTGCTCCAGGATGTACTTGATGGTCGGCGCGGCGGCGCGGATGCGCGTGTCGTCGGTGACTTTGCCTTCTTTTACCGGCACGTTGAAGTCTACGCGCATCAGCACGCGCTTGCCCTTAAGGTCAAGGTCGCGGACGGTTTTCTTGTTCATGCTCACATTCCCCTTTTCATCAGAAGGGGCACGGCGAGCCGTGCCCCTCTACACATGTCAAGCGCTAAGCGGCAAGGTTACAGCCGGTCGGCGAGATACTTGACCAGGTCGGCGGTGCGGACCGAGTAGCCCCACTCGTTGTCGTACCAGGCGAGCATCTTGACGAAGGTCTCGCCGTACACCATCGTGAACTCCGCGTCCACGATGCTGCTGTGTTCGTCGCCCTTGAAGTCCATCGAGACCAGCGGCTCCTTGCTGAGGGCCAGGATGCCCTTCATCGGGCCGTTGGCGGCGGCTTCAAACGCGGCGTGCAGTTGCTCGGTTGTGGTCGGCTTCTCGACCTCGCCCACGAAGTCAACGACCGACACGGTGGCGGTCGGGACGCGCATGGCGATGCCGTCGAACTTGCCCTTGAGGTCGGGGATCACCAGAGCAACCGCCTTGGCCGCGCCCGTGGAGGTCGGGATCATATTGAGGGCGGCGGCGCGGGCGCGGCGCAAGTCCTTGTGCGGAAGATCAAGGATGCGCTGGTCGTTGGTGTAGGCGTGCACGGTGGTGATGACCGCGCGCTTGATCCTGAAGTTGTCATGGATGACCTTCGCGGCAGGGGCCAGACAGTTGGTGGTGCACGAAGCGTTGGAGATGAGGTGGTGCTTGGCGGGGTCGTACATATTCTCGTTGACGCCGAGCACGACGGTCAGGTCCTCGCCCTTCGCCGGGGCGGTGATGATGACCTTCTTCGCGCCGGCGGCCAGGTGCTTGCCCGCGTCCTCGCGCTTGGTGAAAATGCCGGTACCCTCGACCACGATGTCCACGCCCAGGTCGCCCCAGGGGAGCTTGGCCGGGTCTCTTTCCATGAGGGCCTTGATGAAGTCGCCGTCGATGACGAGGCCGTCCTCGCGAACTTCAAGCTCGCCGTCGAACCTGCCGTAGTTCGAGTCGTACTTGAAAAGATGAGCCATCGTCTTCAGGTCGCCGATGTCGTTGAACGCCACGATGTCCAGATCGGGGTACTTCTCCTTCATGATCTTCAGGACTTGGCGTCCGATGCGTCCGAAACCGTTGATACCAACTTTAACTGCCATTGAGAGAAGCCTCCTTGCACGAGTTGGAAAGGTACTTAAGAGGCTGCATGGCGCAGCCAGGACAAGCCAAGTACAACCAGAGTGTACCGTCTAGATGGTAATGGACATAGTGTACTTTGTCAACTAAGGCCGTTACGAATGTAAATGAGCTGTCACCACGAGTTCATAGCGGCGTTGAGCGCTTTGGCGCGGGCTTCAGAATCTGTCTGAAGCGACAAGGTGGGGGTTTTCGGTTCGGCTCTACGCCCACTGTCTGGCCTGCGGTTTTCTAGACAGGCTTGACCAGCAAGATATACCCCTGCGAACCGTACCGCCGGTTGAAGCGCCAGGCGTTGCGGGTGACGTGCACCTGCTCAAACCCGTAGCGGTCATAGAAGCGGCGCGCGTCCTCGTTTTCGATCAACACCTCAAGTGCAAGGTAGTCCAGCCCTCTGGCGCGCGCCTGTCCGGCGGCGTGGTCCAGCAGGCTGGTCGCCACGCCCTGCCGGCGCGCGTGGGGCATCACCGCGAGCCATTCGATGTAAAAGCTGTCCCCGGTCGGATCGTCAGATGCAGGCTCGTCGGGGCCGCCGTACAGGTCGCGCAGCGCCCGCAGGAAGCGCGGGAACCGCCAGGGAGGCATCACCGCCAGCCAGCGCAGGTTGAATCGCTTCGTCGCGCCGAGCACGTCGCCCCACTTTTCCTTATCCAGGCCGGAGTACATGCCGAGCGTAGCGCCGTCGCGCTCGGCGATGAAGCTGTACGTGTAGCTGAACACATGGCCCGGTGCCGGGAACATGCGGGCGAGCGCACGGATCGTCGGCTCTGTCGGCGCGTCGAAGAGCGTTTCCAGTAGCCCGGTGCCGGCGATCTGGAACAGGCGCGCCGCGTCAAGCGCGTCATCCGGGCGCGCGGGGCGGATGGTGATGGGGGAAGGGTCCACATTACTTCCTCTCGATTAAACGCTCTCCAGACACACGCCCCATCGCTTGATATCTTTGGGCGTGTCGCTTTTTTCATAGGTTCAGTTCTATCGCTTCGCAGGCTGTTCGTCGCATGTGATCTTGCCCAACTAAAAACACGCTCACTCTTCGAGTTGAAAGGGCAATGTCATCCGGTGCCAGAGCGCCCCCCGGTAGATGCCAGGCTCCGACCCTTCAATCGCAACCGCGCCGACGATCTTTGCGTAGAAGTCCGTTGGCCCGGCTGCGCCGATGACCGCATAGGCATAGCCTTGCGCGCACATCGCGTGCAGGCACGCCAGCAGCAACGCCGCGCCGATGCCCCGGCCCCGGTAATCCACGCGCACGCCGGTTGGGCCGAAGAAGTTCTTGTATGCGGTGTCGTAGCAGCCAAACCCCACGATGTCCTGGATCGCGGTATCCACCGCGATGTAGCACGAGACGGGCCGGTTGGAGAACGACACATCGCACTCGCTGGCCCACGCCGATCCAAAGTGCTGCAACACCCAGCTCACTACGATGTTCTTCTCGGCGGCGAGCGGGCGGCGGATATCGATACCGGCTTCGACCTGGCGGGCGAGGTAGGGCGCAATATCGGGCAGATCGTACAGCCTCACGAGCATATCGGGCATTTCGGTAACCTTTCCATGTGACTTATAGACCGGCAATGCGCGCCATTATAGCCCGTATCTGCGAGGCAAGGGCATCTACCCAAAGAACGCCTTCAACGTCTCCCGAAACTGCGCGTTCGAGGCCACGTCCACGCAATCGATGAACTGGTCTATGCCGCCGATGTCAAATGGGATGCGCTTCAGCGTTTCGTCGGCGATGGCCGCCTTGATCGCGCTGGCAAAGCGGTCCCCGTGCACGACCAGGTAGGGACGGTCGTAGAACGGCGACACCTTTGGCTCCAGCGGCGGGGTGATGTGGAGCGCGTTGTGCATCCCGGCCACGATCTCGTAGGCAGCAGAGAGATGCCGCTCGCGGACCTGCCACGTCGCCGCCGACAGCGCTGCGTCGAGAACCGGCGTGAGCCGCCTGGCGCAGTCCAGCCGGGCGAATGCCGTCCCGAACCACTTGCTATACGGCGCGTAACGCCGTTCCATGAGGAAGCAGAGCATCATCAGGTCGCGCACCAGTCGGGCGGCCAGAATCCGCGAGCCGAGTTCGTCGCCCACGTCGCCGGTCCGCCCCATGAACGGCTCCTCCTGCGCGATCCGATGCCACCCCGCAGCCAGCAGATAGAGCCACACGTCGTGCGGGTAGTAGCGGAGCTTTTCGCGGATCGGGCCGAGCGCCCCCAGGCTGTCGTGATACACCGCGCCGGCGGTGATCGTCAACAGCTTTTGCTGCGGAAGCGTGAGCCAGTCGATCACAGTGATCTCCCCAGAGGGGTCAATCCCCAGGTAAGGCTGGAAGAAGGACGCGACCGTGTAGATTTCGACGCGGTGGGTCACCGGCCCTGCGACGATGTCCGCCCGCAGCCGCACGCCGAACGCATCAGGCGGACCGAAGTGGGTCGAGTACCCTCGGAACCGGCGGGGGAGCTTTTCGCTCAGGGTTGCGGTGATGAGCGTCTGGAGGGCGGCGTGGCCGCGTTCGCCCAGAAACAGCAGCAGCCTCGGTCCCCAGTGGTGATCGGTGGACATCGGCGTGTCGTAGCCAAGCACTTCCGAGCCGGGTCCGATCAACGCCGCCGAGTAGCGCAGGCGCGGGAAGTCCGCCTCCAGAATGGGTCGGACCGCCTCCTCGTAAAAGAGCGCGCTCAGTTGCAGGCCGGGGATGAAATCCGGGGATTCAGGCACGGGCTTCACCCGCCGCGTGCTGGCGTGCGCGCGCGTCGCGGATGGCTTTCAAGTAACGCTCCTCCGTGCCGATGAGGTGGTGGAGCACCTCCGCCACCGACCAACCGCCGTCAGGGGGCTTTACGTCAAGGTCGTCGTCGGTCAGGCCGACGGCAGCGGCCAGCAACTTCCCCCATGTGACTTCCGCCTCCGCGAGCATCCGCTGGGGCATGGTCGGCGCACGCCCGATGGCAACGCGCGTCCCTTCGATCTGGTTGGCGTGCTCGCGCATGTGGTCGCCCAGGCGGAGCAACACGCGCCGCACGTCGTCCCAGCGTTGCATGTCGGTGGGATATGCGAACTCGGCCTCGGTCAGGTCCACCAATTCCGCGAGAGTCTGCTCGCGCAGCGCGCGAATCTGCGCACACAAGCCGTCGAGTCGTTCTCGGCTCATCTGTTTACTCCCTCACTGGCATTCGGGTACGTCTTGGCGTTGCGGGACTATAGTACCTGTGGTGAAGGCGTTCTCCAACCGAGAGAAGGCTGAAACACGTTGGCTTTCAGCGCCAGCCGAGGCGGGCCAGCACCGGCAGGTGATTGGAGCCGGCGTCGGGGCCGACCCACGCCTCCAGCGCGTGCAGGGGCGGCGTGTACCAGATGTAGTCAATCCGCGCCAGCGGCGGCAACGATACGTCCTCTCGTCGCACGGGCCACGTGAAGCCGAAGCCCCAGCCCGCCACGCGGAAGGCGTCGATGAGTCTGGCGTCGGTCAGCAGGGTGTAGTAGGTGTCCTGATCGGTCAAGTTGAAATCGCTCAGCATCACGGTCGCCCCGCCGTCGCGGACGATACGGATCAGTTGATTAATCTCACGATACGCCAGATCATCGATGCGAGGGCCGCGCCGGTTGAGATCGCGGCTGGGCGGATGCGCAACGATCACAGTCAGGGGCGCTCCGTCCACGTCGAGGACCGCGCGCAGGTTGACCCGCCCCGTGTCCATCCAGAACGGTTCTTGCTCGACGAAGGGGAAGCGGCTCAACAGCCCTTTGCCCGACGCGCCGAAGCCATACAGCATTTGATAGGGGTAGGCGTCCGCCAGACCTCGCTCCATCGCGGTGGCCTGTTCAGGGGTCAACTCCTGCACCCCGATGACATCCGCCCCGGACGTGCGCAGGACGTGCGCCACGTTCTCAGGCGCGGGGAAGTAGTCGTCCAGGTTGATCGTCATCACCGTAAGGGCAGAGGAAACGACGGGCGCGTCCATCTGCGGAAGGAACAACGGACCGTACAGCCAGGCGAAGATCGCGGCGCTTACGCCCAGCAGGGCCGCCGTCGGCCAGCGCCGTCGCCAGAGCATCAACGGGAAGAGGGCGAGGGTTGGCAGCAGCGCCCACGCCAGGAAAGCGCTCACCAACACCACCGGCCACAGCGCCTCGCCGTACAGCGCGCGCAGTAACAGGTAAAGCGCCAGCGCCACCGCATACAAATCGACCATGAGCAACAGCAGCGTGCGCGCCACCCGCCAGAACACATGCCAGGGTTGGTATTTCGGCCTCATGAAAACCATCTCCCGCAAGTCCGCAGCGCGACGTCAGCGCCAGGCCAGGCGGGCGAACACGGGCAGGTGATCGGCGCCATTGTCGGGGCCGACCCACGCCTCCAGAGCGTCGAAGTGTTGCGTATGCCAGATGTAGTCAATGCGCACGAGAGGTGGCACAGGGACGCCAAACAGCCGTCCTCTGGGCCAGGTGAGGCCCAGGCCCCAACCGGCGGCGCGGAATGCATCGGTAAGGCCGGCGTCGGTCAGCAGAGCGTAGTTGTCGCTCTGGTCGGTCGTGTTGAAGTCGCCCAGCAGCACGGCCGGCCCGCCGGAGATGGCAAGTTTCGCCAGCGCGGCGATGTCAGCGGCAGCGAAGGGGTGAGGGCCAGTAATCACGGGCGCGGGCGGGTGCGCGACGATCACCGCCAGGGGCGCGCCGTCCACAACGAGCGTGGCGCGCATATGTGGGATGTAGGGGTTTTGCAGATAGAACAGCTCGTGCCCGGCGATGGGGTGCCGACTCAGCAACCCCGCGCCGGGAACCCCCAGGCCGTAAAGCGCCTGATGGGGGTAAGCGTCCTTCAGGCCCCTTTCCATAGCGGCGGCTTGCCTGGCGTCTAGTTCTTGCAGCGCGATGACATCGGCTCCTGATGCGCGCAGCGCCGCCGCCAGTCGGTCAGGCGGGGCGAGGTGGACGTTATACGTCATGAAGGTCAGCGCCGTCGCGTGGCCGGCGGCACCCGGCTGCGGCAGGAACAGCGCGCCGAACAACCACAGGAAAGCGACCACGCTCACCCCTAGCAGGGCCGCCGTCGGCCAGCGCCGCCGCCACAGCACGAGCAACAGCAGCGCAAACGCCGGCAGGAGCAACCAGTGCAGAAACGTGCTCATCAACGCCATCGGCCACAGGTCGTCGCCGACAAGCATCCGCAGCGGGAGGTAAAGCACGAGCGCCGCCGCGTACAGGTCAACGGCGGCCCAGAACAGGTTACGCAGCGCGCGCCCAAGTTTGAGGCGCGGTCGGCGATGAGCGGGTCTATCGCGCATATCGGGTATTATAGCGGATATTGAGTTGTCCGCTTTTACGATAGGGCTTTCCGGTTCGTAGCGGTGCGGACCAACCTCACCCCTCGCGCTGCCCGGCTTGCGCCGGGCAGGCAGCGCAGTCCCCTCTCCATACCCATACAGCGCTTCCGCAATTCGCCAGAATGGGGTAAGATCGACGCCGCGTTGAATCATGAATCCGGGCGGAGACAGTGGACAGATTTAATCGCTTGGTAGTCGTTGTCTTATTGTTGCTCGCGCTGCCCTTGTGCACGGTCGCGCTGGCGATTCCAGGCGAGGTCGCGCGGCTAATCGACTGGCTTGGCGTCGCTGTCGCTGCGTGGCTGGGCGGGTCCGGCAGCACGCTGGTGGACGCGGCGCAGCGCATCACCATCCCTGGGCGCGTGTTGCTGGCGGTGCTGGCGGTGTTCATCGACCTGGCGATTGGGGTGATGTTGTTCTACCAACTGCGCCGGCCCAAGACCGGCTACCTCGTCAGGGCGCGCGGCAGCGTGGCCGACGTGTCGCCGGAGTCGATCCAGGCGCAGGTGATGCACCACGTCAGCAAAATCGACGGCGTGCTCGACCTGGACGTGCGCGTGCAGCCGATGACCGGCGGTCGGGTGGAGCTGACGCTCGACGTGTTGAGCGTGCCGGATGTGCTGGTGGCGCGGAAGGTCAAGCAGATCAATAAGGTGGTGCGCCAGGTCGTGGTCAGGAATATGGGGTTGCGCCTGGGCGCCGGGCCGATCATCCACCTGGAACTGGCCTCCCCGTCGGCGATGGCCCACGCCGCCGAGAAAATCAGCCACCCAGTGCCGCTGGAAATGCCGGCGCGCCCCGTTGCGGCGCTGGAGAAGCCTTCGCAACCCGCCCTGCCGGCGCGACCGGCAACCGAGGCGGCGGGCAACCCGGCAGGCGAGAGCGCGGGCCAGTCAGGGCAAGACCTGAGCGCTGACGGTGACCGTTCCCCCGTCAACTAACAGGCCGATGATCCGGTAGCGGCCCTCAAGGCGGGCCATGAGCGCGCGCAGGTTGTCCTGCACCGCCTGGTTGATTTTCTGAAGGTCCGCGTCGCTGAGCGTCACCGGGCCGACCTGCGCCGCCGTGACGGTGGCGTCGATCAGCCCTGCCGTCGTCACCGCGGGGACGATCGTCACCAGCGCGCGGGCGGCGACGCCGTGGTCGTCATAATCGCCGTAGAGCCGGATCGCGTTGTCATCGAGGTAGATTTGCAGGTTCTCCAGCGGCACGCGCTCGCCGATCTGGAGCGCGTACTCCTCGGCGCGGAGCACGACCCACGAAGTCACTTCTTCCTGGGTCAGCGTGAGGGTCAGGCTCCGCGTCTGCGCCGCCGCTTCGAGCGCGGTTTCAACGGCGCGCTCGGCGCGCGCCGCCGCCTCTTCCGAGACGGGGATCGCCGGGCCGGGGCGTTCGGGTCCGCCGACCGGCAGGCTGCACGCGAGCGCGGCGACGATCAGCGCGAGGAGCGCAACGTCTGTCGAACGTCGGGGTTGCATTGCGAGGCTATCCCTCATCGGTTGCCAATACGGACCATAGCGCTATTGTAACAAACTTCAGGCGGTGGCATGGGGACAACAGAGCGCGTGCAAAAGATACTGGCGCGGGCCGGGTTCGGCTCGCGCCGCGCGTGTGAGGAACTGATCCGCCAGGGCCGGGTGACGGTCAATGGGCAGACCGCGCGCCTGGGCGACCAGGCCGACCCCGCCGCCGACGTGATTGCTGTCGATGGCGAGCGGGTGCGCGCGCCCCAGGCGTTCACCTACGTAATCCTCAACAAGCCGCGCGGCGTGGTCTCAACTGTGACGGCGCAACGGCAGGAGACCCGCCCGACTGTGCGCGATCTGGTGAACCTGCCGGGGCGGTTGTACCCGGTGGGCCGGCTCGACGCAGAGAGCGAGGGCCTGGTGCTCCTCACCGACGACGGCAACCTCGCCAACCGGCTCACGCACCCGCGCTACGGACATACCAAGACCTACCGTGTGCTGGTGAACGGCAACCCTACTGAAGAAACGCTCGCGGCATGGCGGCGCGGGATTGTGCTCGACGGCGAGCGCACGCTCCCCGCCGAAGTCAAGCCCCTGCGCGTCGAAGGCAACAACACCTGGCTGCAAATGGTCCTGCGCGAGGGGCGCAAGCGGCAGATACGCGAGATGTGCGCCGTGATGGGCCACCCGGTGCGGCGGATTATCCGCACGCACATCGGGCCGTTGGCGTTGGGCAATCTCCGGCCCGGCGAGTGGCGCGCACTCACCCCGGACGAGGTGCAGCACTTGCAGGCCGCCAGGACAGCGAAGGCAGAGAAAACACGGAAGAAGGGTTGAGACAAGCCTTTGGACCTCCCATCCATCATCACCATCGACGGGCCGGCGGGTTCGGGCAAGAGCAGCGTCGGGCGCGCGATTGCCGAACGGCTGGGCTACCTCTTCTTCGACACGGGCGTGATGTACCGCGCCGTCACCCTGGCCGCGCTCCGGCGCGGGATTGACCCCGCTGACGAAGCGCACGTGACGCAGGTCGCCGCATCGGTGGACATCGACGTCGAATCTTCCACAGCGCGCGACGGACGGCCCTACACGGTGTTATTAGACGGGGAAGATGTCACCTGGGCCATTCGCACACCGGAAGTGGACGCCAGCGTCTCGCCGGTTTCGGCGTACCCCGGTGTGCGCGCGGCGATGACGCGCCAGCAGCGGCGGGTCGGCGCGCGTGGGCGGGTGGTGATGGCCGGGCGGGACATCGGCACGGTGGTGCTGCCCGAAGCCGACATCAAGTTTTACCTTGACGCTGCGCCTGAAGAGCGCGCCCGGCGGCGCTGGCAGGAACTCCGCGCGCGCGGCGAGGAGCAGCCCTACGAGACAATCCTTGAGGTGATCCGGCGGCGCGACCACATCGACAGTACGCGCGCAGTCGCGCCCTTGCGCGCCCCCGACGACGCAATTGTGATCGATGCGACCGATATGGACTTGACGACTGTCATTGAAACAGTGTACGCTTATATTGTTAAGGGAGTGCGCTGCGAAGGCTGAAGATTAAGAGCAGGAGCGAAATGGATGACCGAAGCGTTTCATATGCCGCCTGAAAATCTCGATTACACCTGGCGGCGGCGACTTATACGCTGGCTATTACGTAACTTTGCCTTCAGGACCGTAGTCAGGGTCAACGTAGAGGGTATTGAGAATGTGCCGCCGAAAGGTGGGACGATCCTGATGTTTAACCACACCGGCATGGTGGACCCGGTGGCGGTGGCCGGCATGGTAGATCGGGAAGACGTCGTGCCGCTGTCCAAAATCGAAAACTTCAAGAACCCGATCTTCTCGGTGTTTGTGCGCACCTGGGGCGCGCTCTCGGTGCGGCGCGGCATGGTGGACCGCAAGGCGCTCAAGTATGCCATCCGGGTTTTGAAGAAGGGCGGCTCCCTTCTCATGTCCCCAGAAGGGACGCGCGTCCCGGTGCTGCGCCGGGCGCGCAACGGCGTCGCTTACGTGGCGGTCAAGGCCAACGCGCTGCTCGTGCCCATCGCGGTAGACGGCGCGGATTTGTTCATGAATAACCTGAAGCGACTCCAGCGCACCTATGTGAACATGCGCTGCGGCAAGCCGTTCCGCTTCCGCTACCAGGTGGAAGACGAAGAAGAGCACGTGCCGCGCGCACTGCTGGAAGAGATGACCAACGAGGCGATGTATCAACTGGCTGTGCTGCTGCCCGAAAACCGGCGCGGCGATTACAGCGA
>DAOTXU010000492.1:0-11533 GCA_034435135.1 Anaerolineae bacterium
TCTGAAGTCCCCCTCTCCATTGTTGGAGAGGGGGACTGCCCGAAGGGCGAGGGGGTGAGGTAAGAGAATACAAGAGCCTTTTTCTCGAACATGCGTTCAGTATCCGGTAGCTCGAGGCCGCTTTCAGAACAGCGACCGGATAATCTGCACGAGAAAAATCTGCAACAACTGTGCTAGAATGATAGCCACAAGTGGGCTAAAGTCAAACATCCCCGTCTGGGGCAGCAGCTCGCGGATGGGCCGCAGGATCGGTTCGGTGGCGGAGTAGAGAAGCTGCACGATGGGGTTGTACGGATCGACCTGCACCCAACTGAGCAAAATCCGCGCCAGCAGCATCAACTGCCACATATAGAAAATAATCTGGATCAGTTGTATCAAGGCCGATGCCACAGTCTTTCCTCCCTGCCAGGCGATTACCGGCCTGCTTAGGGCCTTTCTGCTCCGATCAGGGGCTTATGCCCCTTGTCGGAGACCTCCGAACAGGTCCTAATCCACTACGTCAAAGATCGCCCGCCCGATGCGCACGAAGGTCGCGCCTTCCTCCACCGCCGCCGGATAATCATCGGTCATGCCCATACTCAACTGTGACCAATCGGCGGCGGGGAAGTCGGCGGCGAGCGCGTCGCGCAGGGCGCGCAGGGCCGCGAACACGGGCCGCGCCTGTTCCATGTCGGGCACGACCGGCGCCATCGTCATCAACCCCCGCGCGCTCAGGTTCGGCAGCGCCCGAATCGCCTTCACGTCGTCCCAGAGCGCCCGGCGTTGCTCGCGGTCGTCCTGCCAGCGGTCGGCAGCCCAGCCGTACTTGCTCGCCTCGCCGGAAATGTTGATCTCCAGCAGGATCGGCAGCGGCGACGCCCTCTCCCAGAACCGCGACAGGCGCGCCGCCAGCCGGACGCTATCGACCGAGTGCACCATGTCGAACCAAACCGTCGCGTCGCGCGCCTTGCGGCTTTGTAAGTGGCCGACCATGTGCCAGGTCAACTGCGCGTCGCGCAGATGAGGCAACTTCCCCCCGGCTTCCTCGACACGGTTCTCGCCGAAGTCGGTCACCCCGGCGGCGGCAGCCTCTCGAATCGCCTCCGGCGCGCGGCCCTTGCTCACCGCCACAAGCCGTACCGCCGCCGGGTCGCGCCCGGCGCGGGCGCACGCCTCCGCGATGCGCGCCCTCACACGCGCCACATTCGCCGCAATCGTCATGACAACATCAGCACTGCGCCAAAACGCCCGGTACGTCCCTTTTCCGCGCGGTGGGAGTAGAATTCGTCAGTGCGGCTGGCGGTGCAAATGCCGGCCACCTCGATCTGCTCCACGCCCGCGCGTTCCAGGGCGAGCCGGTTGGCCGCCCACAAATCCAGATACGCGCTGCCGTCGGCCCACCGCACCAAGCCCTCGGCTGTCCCGAAGGCGGCACACACGGCGGCGACGACCTCCGCGCCCACCTGGTAGCGCTCCGGGCCGATGCTCGGCCCGATCCCGGCCTGGATGTCGGCAGGCCGGGTGCCGAATGCGCGCGCCATCGCCCGCACGGCGCTCGGCCCTGCCCCGGCGACGGTCCCGCGCCAGCCCGCGTGCGCCATGCCGATGACCCCGCGCACGGGATCGTACAGCAGGATCGGCACGCAATCCGCAAAGCGCATCACGAGCGGCAGATCGGCCCGGTCGGTCACGATGCCGTCAGCCCGGATCGGAAACCGGCCATTCAGCGGCTCGGCAGCAATGACCGTCTCGGCGCTGTGGACCTGCCACACCGTATAGGCGCGCGCGCCGTCTACCCCCAATACGCGCCACAGGCGCGCGTGGTTGCGCCGCACAGCGTCCGGGTCGTCGCCGACGGTGCTGCCCAGGTTCAACGTGTCCCAGGGTGGGGCGCTCACGCCGCCGTGACGGGTGAACACGCCGTGCACCAGCGGCAGGCTCGCAAACCGGTAATAGATCAGTCCATCAGCGCAAACGCGGTCCAAGAGTCGCTCCCAGGTGCGGGGTATTATACCTGAAACGCATTCGTTACATAAAACGCTCTCGCGCGCGGTCTGGTGCGCCGGGCGCGGCGGGTCACCTTGACCAGCGGGCAGGTTGGGCGATAATAAAGCCAGCCGAATCGGGTAGCTCATCCAACGTACTTGGGAGTAAGGAAGATGAAACTGACCATCATCGGCGGGGGTGGGGTGCGCGCGCCGTTCATGATCGCGGGGCTGGTGCGCTACGCGCCGAGAGTTGACCTGCAAGAAGTGTGGCTGATGGACATCGACGCCGAGAAGTTGCGGCTGATCGGGCGGCTGTGCCAACACCTGGCGAAGCGCCAGAACGCCCCGTTCACCCTGCATTCCTCGACCGATGCGCGCGAGGCGCTGCGCGGCGCGGACCACGTCATCACGACCATTCGCGTAGGCGCTGAAGCCGGGCGCGTCAAAGACGAGCGCGTTGCGCTGGCGCACGGGGTCATCGGTCAGGAGACCACCGGGCCGGGCGGCTTTGCGATGGCGATGCGCAGCATCCCGGCGATCCTGGGCTACTGCGAACTGATTGCCGAAGTCGCGCCGGGCGCGTGGCTGTATAACTTCACCAACCCGGCGGGGCTGGTCGTGCAGGCGCTCACCTACGCCGGCGCGGAGCGGGCCGTCGGCATCTGTGACAGCGCCAACGGGGCGCAGCACGCCGTCGCGCGCTTCCTCGGCGTCCCCGCCAGCCAGGTGCAGACGGAGGTCTTCGGCCTGAACCACCTGTCATGGGCGCGCAACGCGGTTGTGGATGGGCAGGATGTGCTGGGCGAGTTGCTTCAGAACCCGGCGTTTGTCGGCGCGTGCAACCTGCGCCTGTTTGACGCCGCGCTCATCACCCGGCTGGGGATGTTCCTCAACGAGTACCTGCACTACTACTATTACCGCGACGAAGCTCTGGCCGCGCTCCAGGCCGAGACGGAGACGCGCGGCGAGCAGGTGCAGCGGCTCAACGCGGCGCTGCTCGACCTGCTGCGCAACACCGAGGACGTGGAGAAGTCGCTGGAGATTCACCAAGCGATCATGGCGGAGCGGTCGTCCACCTACATGGCGCACGCGGAGCACGGCGAGAAGCCTGCCGAGGGAGCTGAGCCGCAGGCCAGCGCCGGGGAGGACGACAGCGGCGGGTACGCGGGAGTCGCGCTGAGTTGCGTCGAAGCGATCCGCAGTGGGAGGCCGCACCGGACCGCGCTCAATGTGCCGAACCGGGGCGCTATCGCGGGGATGCGCGACGACGACGTGGTGGAGGTGAGCTGCGTCGTCGATGCGGCAGGGCCGCATCCACAGCCCATCGGCGAGACGCCGGAGCACGCCTACCTGCTGATGCGCCAGGTCAAGCGCTACGAACGGCTCGCAGCCGAGGCAATCCTCAACCGCGACCGGGCGCTGGCAGTCGAGGCCCTGTTCGAGCACCCGCTGGTCGGTTCCTACGCGCTGGCGCAGGCGCTCGTGGATGATTACCTGGACGCGCACCGCGAGTACGTGGGCGAGTGGCGGTAAGCGTGGGCTGTGACACGCAGTTGATTATAACCGAGTTGTAACCTGTCTAAAGGCACCCCTTCCGGTTTTGAGGGTATGCTATCCTTAAGGAAACCTGGAGGCTTACCCTCATGATCGTCGATGCGCGCGTTCAACTTGAGGTCCTGTACAACTTCAGCCGCAGCCTCAGCGGGCAACTGGGCTTGCGGGATATTCTCCGCCGGGTCGTCAAGAGCGCGGTGGGGATCGCAAGCGCCGACTACGGCAGCGTGGCCGCCTTCTCAACCGACGGCAAGATCGCCAGCGCAGAGGCGCTTTGCCGGGGACAGTTCATGAGCCAGCCGGAGACCCTTGTCGCCTACTTTTTCGACGAGGGCCTGCCCGGCCACGCGCCCGATTGCCGCCAGTCAGTCATCCTGGCGGACGTCAGCGCTGACCCGCGCTGGGTCGCCGTGTCCGAAAAGCACCCCTGCCTGCCAGACACCGGCTCGGCGCTGTCCCTTCCGCTCATTCACGGCGAGCGGGTCGTCGGATTGCTCACGCTCACCAGCCCAAGACCGGGCTATTTCGCGGACAAGGCGCTGGTGGAGTTGCTCAGCGTGATGGCCGACCAGGCGGCGGTCGCTATCTCCGGCGCGACCCTCTTTGCGGAAATGCAACGCGCCGAGTCGCGCTACGCCAACCTGTTTGAAGACAGCATCGTGCCCATCATCCTCACCGACATGCAGGGCATGATTATCGAGGCCAACCGCCGCGCCTGCCAGTTCCTTGAGTACGACAAGGCGACCTTGCTCCGCCTGCCTATCACCGCGATCCACCGCATGGGCACCGGCCCGGTGGGCGTCCAGCGCTTTGAACACCTCCAGCGCGGCAGGGAAGTCAAATTCGAGACCACCGCCTGGACGCGCAGCGGCAAGGAGATCATCGTCCAGGTGCACGCCAAGCGCATCCAGGGCGAGCAGCAAGACGTGGTGCAGTGGATCGAGAACGACCTGACCGCGCAGAAGGAACTGGAGCAGCTGCGCCGCGACCTGAGCGACATGATCTATCACGATTTGCGCAACCCGCTCAGCAACATCATCACGAGCCTGGATATGCTGAGCGTCTCGCTCGCCAGGCACCCGGACGAGAAGGTGCGCACCGTGTTGGACATCGGCGCGCGCGCCTCGCGCCAGCTTGCGCGCCTGGTCGATTCCCTCCTCGACTTGCGCCGCCTGGAAGAAGGGCGCACCATCCTTCAGCGCGAACGGGTCCCGGTCAACCGGCTTGTGGCCGAAGCTGCGCAGCAGGTGCACCTGCTAGCGACGGAGCAAGACCTGAAGATGCGCTTCAGCCTGGACGAAAACCTGCCCTACCTCTACATCGATGCCGACATGATTAAGCGCGTGCTCATCAACCTGATGGAGAACGCCGTCAAGTACAGCCCAAGCGGGGGCGAAATCCGCGTCGAGGCCAGGAAGCACGCCAACGGCTCCGTCTACTTCTGCGTGCGCGACAAGGGATACGGCATCCCCGCCCACGCGCTGCCCACCCTGTTCGACAAGTTCACGCGCGTCCGTCATGACGGCGCCCCGAAGGGCCTGGGCCTGGGGCTGGCGTTCTGCCGCCTCGCGGTCGAGGCGCACGGCGGCGCGATTGGCGTCGAGAGCGTGCTGGACGAGGGGTCGAACTTCTGGTTCACGCTGCCCATCCAGCCCCCGCCGACGGGGCAGCTCAGGCTGTAGAACACACCCGTCCCTATCCCACGCATACGCTCAAACCTGCTACCCTCGTGCCTTCCGGCCTTTTTGGGTTACAATCTATTTGTGCGTGCCTGCAAACCGGGCGTGTCGCACCCCGCCGGGATACAAGCGCCAAGTGCTGAGCACCAAACGTCGCGCCATGATAACACAACGTCTCTATTATGAAAATGCATACACGAAGACCTTCCAGGCCGCTGTGATCGAACGCCTCACGTTTCAGGGCAGGCCGGCGGTCGTGCTGGACCGGACCGCCTTCTACCCAACCGGCGGCGGCCAGCCTTTCGACCAGGGCGACTTGAACGGCGTGCCCATTATTGAAGTGGCGGCGCGCGAAGCGGACGGCGCGGTAATCCACGCGCTGACGGGAGACCTGCCGGGCGATCAGGTCACCGGGCAGGTCGATTGGGCGCGCCGCTTCGACCACATGCAACACCACACTGGACAGCACATCCTCTCAGCGGCGTTCGTGCAGGTCGCGGACGCGCGCACGGTGGGCTTTCACCTGGGCGCAGAGAGCGTGACCATCGACCTGGACAAGCCGCGCATCGTGCCGGAGGCGCTCGACGCGGCGGAGGACCTTGCTAACCAGATTGTCACCGCCGACTTGCCTGTGCGCGCGTGGTTCCCCACCGAGGCGGAGTTGGCCGCCATCGCACTGCGCAAGGAGCCGACCGTCACGGGCAATATTCGCATTGTCAAGATCGGCGACTTCGACGCGACCGCGTGCGGCGGCACGCACGTCGCGCGCACCGGCGAGGTGGGGGTCATCAAAGTGCTCAAACTGGAGCGGCGCGGCGAGGAGACGCGCGTCGAGTTCCGGTGCGGCCGGCGCGCGCTGCTGGACTACCGCCAGAAGAACGCGATGGTCAACAAACTCGCCGCCGAGTTCACCGTTGGCGGCTGGGAGATCGACCAGGCCATCGCGCGCCTGAAGGCCGACCTCAAGGCGGCGCAGACCGAACTGAACCAGTATCGCGCGCAGCAGTTGAGAGACGAAGTGCGCCGACTGATTGACGGGACCGCCGCGCGCGACGGCGCGCGGGTCGTCGTGCGCGCCTTCGAGGATGGCGCGCCCTTCGATGTGCGTGATCTCAACAAGCTGGCCGCTGAGTTGGTCAAGGCCCCGCGCACGGTGGCGCTGTTAGGGCTGGTCGGTGAGAAGGCGCAGTTGATCTTCGCGCGTTCCGACGACCTGCCGCTCGATATGGCCGCCACGCTCAAGCGCGCGCTGGCGGTGCTGGGGACCGAGCGCGGCGGTGGGCGTCCGGGCTATGCCTCCGGCGGCGGCGCGCCAGCCGACCGGGGCCAGGTCGAGGCGGCGCTCGCGGAGGCTGAGCGCGCCATTCGGGCGGGAGGGATGGTTAAACAAAGTGGAGCCTCGGAGACATAGAGAACGCAGAGTTTCTGACCCCCTTCCCCTTCACTTTGTGCTCTCTCTGTCTCGGTGGTTTGGTTCTGTCCCCTGACGAAGTGAGGCCATCGTGGACGAGATCGTTCCTGGCGTCTATGTGGAGACGCGGTTCCGCTGTGTGACGGTGGGCGCGGTGCTGACCGACGAGGGGTGGGTCCTCATCGATACTCCCCCTTACCCCGACGATGCGCACCGCTGGCGCGAGCGATTGCTCCGTAAAGAACCAGCGCCCATCGTGTTCGTGATTAACACCGACCATCACCGCGACCGCATCCTGGGCAACTGCTGGTTCAAAGCGCCGGTCATCGCGCACGACTACACCAACCAGGCGATGCGGTCGTTGCCCGGCGCGTTTCTAGAGAATGCCGTTGATGCGCTCGCCGCAAACGACATGGAGCGCCGCTCCTTCACCGGGCTGAGGCTGGTCCACCCGTCGATTTCGTTCAGCGACCGGCTGTACATCAAGCGCGGCGGGCGGGTGATTACCCTGCTCAGTATGCCCGGCCCCACGCCCGGCAGCGTGTGGGTGCACTTCCCAGATGAGCGTGTCGTGTTCACCGGCGACAGCGTGGTGGTGGATACGCACCCGCAGTTGGCCTTCTCGAACTCGAAGGCGTGGCTCGATAGCCTGACCGCGCTGCGCCGGGCGCGTTTCGCCGCCGACGTGATCGTGCCGGGACGCGGGCCGGTCGCCGACAAGAATGCCACCGAGTCGGTATCGGAGTATATCCGGGTGGCGCGGCGGCGGGTGTACAGCGTGTTCCGTGCCGGGCGCCCGCGCGCCGACACCTCCTCCCTGGTGCCGGAGTTCGTGGCGATGTTCCCGGTCACTGACTCTTATGAAGAGATTCAGCGCCGCGTCAAGAGCGGGCTGGATCACATCTACGAGGAGTACAAGGCCGCTGAAGTAACCCGCAACCAAACGCAGACCAAGACGTAACGTAATGATTGCCGCCATCCCTAACGCCTTGATCGAAAGACTGAGAAAGTGTTTGAAAAGCCCCCTCACCCCCTGTCCCCCTCTCCCGTCATACGGGAGAGGGGGCAAAGATACCCCAAATCTGGGTTTATAATCCCCCTCTCCCCTTGTGGGAGAGGGGATTTAGGGGTGAGGGGAAGCAAGGGCGACCTTTTCAAACACATTCTGAACGCCCTGGGGAGGCAGGTCGTCACGTTTGACCCGCCGCTCAGCAGGGAGACCCCTTCTCTCTTCAGAATGCTAATTCCGCCTCAACCCTGTCGGTGATCCCGTATCGCCGTCGCCCCCGTAACTGAGCGCGTAAAAACTGCGCGGACGTCCGTCCACTTCCTCGTGCACAAAGTCAGTGGCGATGTAGCCGGCGGCGAAGACCCGCTCAAACACCGCGCGCGCGTGCGCCCGCCACGCCTGAGCGAGACCCGCATCGTGGGTCAGGATCGCGCCGAAGTCGCTGGGAATCTCGGCCAGGACGATCAACCTGTCCAGGCCGCCCGCCGATGTCATGTTCTCGCTGGGGTGGGGGAAGCCGTCGCGCCCCAGCGCGGTCGGGTTGAGGAGCGGCGCGCCCGCCGCGATGTAGTCGCTCAGCGCCAGGCCGCCGCGCCTGCCGGAGAGTCGCTGCTCCACGCGGCGGCTCTTGATCCACCACTCCGCGACCAACCGGTCGGTGGGCGCGCCGCTGTTTTGCAGGTCGTGCAACTCGCCGTAGTAGTCGCGGATGTATTGGTGGGTCACTGCGCCCAGCTTGCGCAGGTTGAAGTAGGCATTGCGGCTGCGCAGCGGGTCGAACGTCCACGTGATGAGCGGCAACCCTTGCTGACGCACCAGATCGCGCTGGGCCAGCTTGAGCTTGAACCCCACGCCAGCGTCCTGATACTCTGGCAGCACGCCCATCCGCTTGGAGACGTGCTTCAGGCCGGCGAGGGCCGGCCCTTCGCCGGGCGGCTGGTCGGTGCCCAGGAAGCCCACCAGGAACCCGACCACCCGCTCCCCGTCGAACGCGCCCAGCACCAGCCCGCCGTTGTGCGCCAGCGCGACCATCCAATGCGTGTGGATAATCATGTGCTCGTCGTTGGCCCATATCTCGCGCTGGACCGCTTCGAGCTGGTGCATCTCCTCAATATCGGTCACCGTTCTGACGACAATCTCACCCATCGCGCGTCCTCTTCACATCACCCGGTGAGGACAGTGGGCTTAAGCCCACTGTCTTTATTCTGAACATTCAAATGACTTAGAACCTATCCGAAAAACCGTCTCAAACGACCTGGACAAGGGGCTTAAGCCCCTTGTCCAACGTTATTCGGATAGGCTCTTAATACGGTCGCCGCCCCAACACGTAACGGATCAACTCGCGCCGGTAACGGCGGTCCGGCATGTAGGTCAATACTGTGTCCTCGAACCGGGCCGGCTTGATATGAAAGTAATGGCTCATGCTGTTCAAGTCGGCGGTGCGGCTCTCGGCGATCCGGTCGAACCATTGCGACGTGAACACCGGGCGCGGCATCAGCCGGCGGAAGACCCACGCCGCCTGGCGCAGCCAGTAGGGCTGCAACGAGATCAGCGCGCGCGGCGTGCGGATCACCCGCATGACCGTGCGCACCACCTGCTGATAGGTCAGGTACTCCGGCCCGCCGATGCTGATCGTCGCGTCCACGGTGTCCAGGTTTTCCAGCGCGTCGATGAGCGCGGCCACCAGGTCTTCGATCCACAGCGGGTGCACCAGCGAGTCGCCATCCGCCGGGATGAAAAACACGCCCGGCGTAGCTTTGAGCTGCATCGCAATCGCGTTCACGGTGCGGTCGTCCTCCCCGAAAAGCATCCCGCAGCGGAGGATGGTGTACGCCAGGCCGCTCCGCCGCACGACCTCCTCCGCCTCGCCCTTGAGGCGCATCAGGGTGTAGGCCGAGGAGCGGTCTGCGCCGATGTGGCTCAGCACGATCATCCGCCCCACCCGCACCGAGCGCGCCACCGCGACGACGTTGCGCGCGCCTTCGACGTCCACGCTTTGCAGCGCGCGCGGCCCGGCCCAGGGCGGCGCGGCGGCGAGGTGGATCACCGTGTGCACGCCGACCATCGCGCGGTGCAACGCCTCTGAGTCGTCGATGGTGCCGGTGATGAGGTTGACCGGCACACTCCAGATTTCCGCCTCGGAGCGGCCCCGCCGGGGCCGCACCAGCGCGCGCACCGGCGCGCCCGACTCGGCCAGTTTTTGCACCAAGTGCCGGCCTACGAACCCGGTCGCGCCTGTGACAAGAATCATGACGAGTCTGTGTTCTATGGCCCGCCGACTGAAGCCGGCGGCTACTCTGCGCGTTCCACACATTCGCCCGCGACTTCAGTCGCGGGAACCGCTCAAGGACGCTCCTACAGCGTCAACAGGTCTACCGGCTCCAGGTCGGGGTTATCGCACGCGCGCCGCCCGACCTTCGCCATATCCACCCACACGCCGTCGAGCTTGACGCGCACCACATCGGCAGTGAAGTCGGTGTTGGTCTCCTTGTCGCTCGACATCAGCGACGAGCCGACGCCGTAAATATCGACCGGAACCTGCAAGCGCTCGAAAAGCCTGATCTTCTCCGGGTCAAACCCGCCCGAAACCACGATCCGCACCTCCCGGCAGAAGGCTTTCGCCTCGTCCTCCCACCCTGGCGGAACCTCCCAACTCTCCCAGGCGCGGTCGAGCGCGCTCCGCACCGTGCTGACCAGGCGCGGGTTCACACCCAGGTCGAGTTCAGGCATCCCCAGCGGGACCAGCCCTTCGTCACGCATGTTGGCGCTGGTGTCGAGCCGCACCCCGAACAGGCGATAGCGCTCCGCCTCGGCGTCGTTCAGCGCCTGCTTGAGCGGCAGGTAGCGCTCCCAATAGGCCCTGAGCACCGCCAGCGAGGTGCCTACATTGTCGTTGTTGAAGTCTACCAGCGCCACGCGCGGCGTCTCAAGCGGCTGGGTGGCGGCGAACGCGAGCATCGCCTCCACCGTGTCGCCGAGGAAACACGCCAGCACCGCGTGCGGCACGGTCCCGCCGCCGATGCCGCCCCACCAGTCGCCCTGCGCGTCGGTGCTCACGAACGACTGCACCTCGCCGCCGTAGTCCATATTGAAGCGCTGAACCGCGATGGCATAGGCGTAACCGTCGGCGGCCTGGACCTCGTGCACGTCGAAGCGCGCCGGGAAGAAGAGCACCGGCTTGCCGCGCGCGGCCTTGAGCGTGTTGTACACGTTGGTGGCGATGCGGCTTGCCCGGCTCAGGATGCCCAGCGTGGGCGTTTCCAACGCCGCGAAGTGCCAGTACGGGCCGCGCACGCGGATCACCGGCTGCACGTTCATCGGGTCGCCGTCGTAGTGGACGAACACGCCGTCCTGCACCGCCTGGACCTCCAGCCGGTCCCACGTCTCGACGAAATGCCCACTGTCGTCGAAGTAACCGGTGCAGTGGCGCAGCATCGAGAGCGCCTTGTCCACGCCGGCCACGAGCGCGTAGGGCCGGCGCCGTGTGAACCACTGCATCTCCACCTCGATGTCGCCCACGCGCACGTCGCACGGGTCGCAGGGCAGTGCGCGCGCGCGCGTGCCCCGGTAAACGTAGCCGCCCCGGCTCAGCGCGGCCAGCAGGGTCTCGACGTTCTCGAAATACTTGTCTGAGTACCAGCCCTTGCGCATCCGCTCCACGTCGAGTTTGAACACCTCGTTGGTCAGGCGCGCGCCGTTGAAGATGCTCATCTACCGCCTCCGTCACTATGGCCGCATCGCAGGTCGAGGTCTCATTAGCCGGGGGATTATAGCACGCCTGACCGGTGATGTGATGTTCAAATGGCAGGAGATAGGGCTTTCCGGTGCTTATATTGAAGTGATTCAAGCTTTTAAGCCAACGACTCCGGAGCGTGTGGTGCTTGTCGAGTTTGCGGGCACCTCACCCCCCGCC
>DAOTXU010000493.1:0-3833 GCA_034435135.1 Anaerolineae bacterium
TGTTTGAAAAGGTCGCCCTTGCTTTCCCTCACCCCTAAATCCCCTCTCCCACAAGGGGAGAGGGGACTATGAACCCAGATTTGTGGTATCTTTGCCCCCTCTCCCGTCATACGGGAGAGGGGGACAGGGGGTGTGGGGCTTTTCAAACACTTTCTTAATGTTGGAAACAAGTCGCTTATCCAGCATATCATGTTTCTTTATTGAGCGCAAATGCTTTCTTAATGATAAGCGCAACCCACCGCCGCGCAGAACGGACAAGGAGAACCGACACCACAAGTCAACCCTATGCGCTATTGACATATGCAGGATCAGAGTGCATCAAGTCTGATGATGAGAGATATTCGACGCACTAAAGCCTGAGTCCTGGAGAGAGCGCCGAGGAGCGCGATCACGCGGTGTTGCGGCGCGTGGGCGCGATGGTGGAGGGCGAGGTGTTCTATCCTTACCTCTCAGGGCGCAAAAACCTGGAAGTGCTGGCGCGCATCAGCGACCATTACGACCCCGCGCGCATCATGGCGCTGCTGGAACAGAGAGTCCGGCTCGCTGGTCGGGCTGGTCACGTCAGCAGCATCCTGAACCGGCCTGAGTTCATGCGCCTGTTCAACTTCACGCCCACCTACCACTTGCTGTGGCTTTTCGGGCTGATGGCTGTGACGGTTTTCCTCTTTCGGCGGCACGACATCACCGCCTGACTACCGGTATCCCAACCGTGCTCGCAACCAATAGATGCTCTGGCGGGCGACAGTGTTATAATGAGGGTTGTGCGCTCGTTTCATATCGCTCCATCCTGTCCCAATGGCGCGGTGCGGGGAGCGCTGACGACGCTGAATAGGAACGCACCGCCTTTGTCATCATGGCTTCAAGATTACGAACTGCCCTGCTGGATCGGCCCCAGTGGCAACGCACCCTCATCATCATGTTCTTCGCCCAGCTTTCCTCGGCGGTGGGCTTTTCGCTGATCTTCCCGTTTTTGCCGCTCTACGTGAAGCAACTTGGCGCGAACACCGACCAGAGCGTAGAGTTCTGGGCCGGCATGGTCATCTCCGCGCAGGCGCTCACCATGGCGCTCACCGCGCCGGTGTGGGGCGCGCTGGCCGACCGCTACGGGCGCAAGCTCATGGTGCAGCGCGCCACGTTCGGCGGCGCGGTGATCCTCTCGCTTATGGGCTACGTCACGTCGGCGGAGCAGTTGGTGCTGCTGCGCGCGATCCAGGGGATGATTACCGGCACCGTCCCGGCGGCGAACGCGCTCGTCGCATCGGTCACGCCGCGCAGACACGTCGGTTTTGCGATGGGGGCGCTGCAAATGGGTCTGTGGAGTGGCGTCGCGGTCGGCCCGATGATCGGCGGCTTTCTCGCCGACCGGTTCGGCTATGCGAGCACGTTCCTCATCACGGGGGGCCTGCTCGCGCTGGCCGGCGTGATGGTCTCGCTGGGTGTGAAGGAAAAGTTCGCGCCGGCGACGGCGGTGGCCGGGCGGCGCGTCGGCATGGTGAGCAAATGGCGTCACGTGTTCGTCACACCGGGCGTCGGTGTGACCTTCACGGCGCGCTTTCTCAGTGGGTTAAGCCGGGCGATGCTCGCGCCGATCACGCCGCTGTTCGTGGCTGTGCTCGTGGCCGATGAAGCCTCCCTGAACACCACCACCGGCTTTGTCATCGGAATCGCCTCGGCGTCGGCGACGTTCAGC
Organism: Anaerolineae bacterium; assembly: GCA_034435135.1. Lineage (GTDB taxonomy): Bacteria > Chloroflexota > Anaerolineae > Aggregatilineales > JAFGMM01 > JAOSJO01. Next base: position 1,691 of record DAOTXU010000493.1, read on the forward strand.
GCGCTTTACCTGGGTCGGCTGGGCGACCGGATCGGCCAGCGCACCGTTTTTATCGCCAGCGTGCTGGGAGCGGCGCTGTTTCAACTCCCCCAGAGCCTCGTAACCGACACCTGGCAACTTCTCATCCTCCAGGCTTTGGCCGGCGTCTCCGATGGCGGCATTGTCGCGTCGCTGAGCGCGTTGCTGGCGCGCTACACCGAGCCGGGCGAGGAAGGCGCGGTCTACGGGCTGGACAACTCCATTGTAGCAGGGGCGCGCGCGGTCGCGCCGATGATCGGCTCTGCGGTAGCAGTCTGGATCGGGCTGCGCGGCGCGTTCGTCGTCGCTGGGGTGATTATGCTGGGCACGGCGCTGCTGTCGATTGGGCTGCTGCCGAAGACCGTCTCCACAGAACCGACGCTCCGCGCCGAGTCGCCGGTCGTGCAGAGTCTCGTCGCACCGATCACCGCGAAAGGTGAACGTGGCATCAGGGACCACAACTAGGGGCACAACAGAATTCGTGTCCTTCGCGGCTTCATCTTTCCTCAGCCGCGCGGTTGGAGCGAACTGCCCAACTCCTGTAGAAAGCCCGTGACGCGCCCGACTAAGGCGGGGTGATCGTCCCGGCCATAGAGCACCCGCGCCACGATGCGCGGGTCTAGCTCGACAACGCCCAGGCCGCGCATGATGCGCTTGATGATGTCTATATCGGTGTTGCGCAACAAATCCTGCCCGCTCTTGATAAACGGCTTCAGGCGAAACGGGCAATCCCAGAGCTGCCGGTCGGGTCGTTTGTCAAAGTCGAACGAATAAGCGTGGAAAAGCTGGTACATCACCTCGTTGACCAGGCGGTCGTCCATGCTGGGATCGGACTGAATAAGGGCGATCAGCCTTTGTTTGAGCGCGGTGAGCGTGGGCGGCGCTTCTTCTTCCATGACCTTGTAAGCGCGGATGATGACATTGGCGCGGTAAGGGTGGGGCGTCATGTACAGGCGTTCTTTGCGGATCGCGTTCAGGTAAGCGGACTCGGTGTGCTCAATGTGCGGCGCGGTCTGATCGCGCAGTCGCGCTTCCAGATGGCCCTTGCCGGGCGCGATGCGCGCCTCTACCAGCGTGGGAAAGGAATCGAGAAAGTCCCGGAAGCGCGCAAAGCCTTCCATCGCCATCTCGATGTCGAACTTCGGGTTGCGCCGGCGCAGGCCCGCGATCAGCGCAGCGCTGTTGACCCACCGGCCCGGCTGGATGTCTGACTGAAGCTGTTGCAGGAGTTGCAGGCGCAGCCGGCCGAGCCGGTCGTTGCTGGATGCAAGGGGCGCGCGGGCGTTGTCGGCGATCAGGTCGTTATAGAACACGAACTCGTCGCAGACTTCGACCAACACGCTCGCGGTGGCATCGCGCACGCCGACCCCGACGACTTCTTTCTGGTGTTGTCGCAACCGTTGCGCCAGGATCGTGAAATCGCTGTCGCCCGACACGATAATGTACGTCTCGATCTCCGGGCGGTCAACGAGCGTCTCCATCGCGTCCACCGCCATCACCATATCGGACACGTTCTTGTGCAGGCTGACGGCGTTAATCGGCTCGATGGCGAGGCGCACCAGCGCCTGGACGTGATCGGCGTTCCGGGACCAATCCGAGTAGGCGCGCCGGATAGCGAGGCGGCCAAATCGCTCTAGCGATTTGAGGAGCAATTGCCAATCGACGTTGGCGTTAAGATGCTTACGAACCGAAGTGTAAATATTCTCATGGTCGATAAACAGCGCGGCTTCCGCCTCTCGGTCGGCCATATTCCCTCACAGTAACAAAGGCCCCAGAAATAACCACGATCCAGTAAGCGCGGTACATCAAAACGCGCCTCTCAACGCCAAAGATGACATTTCAGCGCGCGGTATAACCTGCCACAGGGCAGATTATGCCTCGGATTGTACACGAGATTATATATCCAGACCAATTTACCATAATTTGGCGAAAATTTGACAACCGCCCCAGTTTACGTTACTATATACCCCACAATCGAAAAGGTGTGCGGTCAAGCAACCGGCAAGAGCAAGCTGCGTTGCTTTGTGTTTTGTTTTAATGTGCAAAGGCGCGCGCGGTTATCCTGACCCGACGACAATTTGATACAACAACGCGGAAGAGGTCTTACATGGCCTCTTTTGTTCCC
>DAOTXU010000494.1:0-11096 GCA_034435135.1 Anaerolineae bacterium
GTCCTGTTCCGCGTCTGAAGTCCCCCTCTCCATCGTATGGAGAGGGGGAGTGCCCGAAGGGCGAGGGGGTGAGGTAAGAGAATACCAGAGCCTTTTTCTCGAACATGCGTTCAGTGTCCGGTAGCTCGGTTTGAAAAGTCATCCTGAACCTGCATACGTGGTCAACAGTGGGCTTAAGCCCACTGTCTGACCGGGAATGGCTCCTCTTTATCAAACACATTCTCAGACTTTTCAAATGGCCTCTAAGAGCAATGAGAGGATTGGCAAATGGACTAATCCTACTTCAACACATCCACTGATGACGGCGCGGCGACCGGGACGCCAACCTTGCGCCGATGATCGAACCACAAGGCGAAGGCAGCCAGGGCGGTCGAGGCCAGGATGAACAGCGCGGCGATCCGAAACACGCTGGTCACGCCGGTCACCAGTGCGTCCGGCGGCGCAGTAGTTACGTCTGCGCCAGGGGGGAGACTCGTCACGGTCATTACCTGTATGGCGAAGAGCGCCCCCATCAGCGGCATCCCGGTGGTTTGTCCCAGCGTGCGCGAGAGCGCCATCAACCCCGACGCCACGCCTAACCGTTGGCGCGGGACAGCGCCCATGATCGCGCTGTTGTTCGGCGACTGAAAGAACCCGATTCCTACCCCAAGCGGCGCGGTCCGCAACAGGTACCCGGCGACGTCCACCGCGGCGGTCAGGGTGCTGATGAGCACACACGCGCTCGCCACGATCAACAGCCCGATCAGGCTGATCACGCGCGACCCAAACCGGTCAGAAAGCGCGCCGGAGACTGGCGAGGCCAATCCCATGCCGATGGGTACCGCTGCGACCATCATCCCAACCTGCAATGTGGAGTAGCCCTTCACCGTCTCCAGAAAGAAGGGCAGGATAAACTGACCCGCCAGCACAATGAACATCAGGAAAGCCATCAACAGATTGACGCCGAACAACACGTTGCGGAACAACCCCAGGTCGATCATCGGCTGGGGCACGCGCCACTCGACCATCAGAAACAGCGCCAACCCAACTCCCGCCCCGATCAGCAAGAGCAGCGGCAACTCTTCGCCCAACCCCTGCCGTTGGCCGAACGTCATGCCGAGCGTGTAGCAGATCAGCGTCGCCAACAGGATCACCGCGCCCACGAAGTCAAAGCGCTGTCCTGTCTCGCCGCGCACGGAGGGCGGCACCACCCGCGCCACCACCAGAAAGGCGACGATCCCCAACGGCACGTTGACCAGAAAGACTGAATGCCAGCCTGCCCGGTCGATCAAGATGCCGCCGATGGAGGGGCCGGAGGCGATGCCAATCGAGACAATGGACCCGATAAGGCCCAACGCCCGCCCGCGCTCAGAGGTCGGGAACACCTCGGTGATGATGGCCGAGCCTAACGCCACCATCATCACCGCGCCGAGGCCCTGCACCGCGCGGGAGGCGATCAGCGCGCCGACGGTGGGCGACAGGCCGCACAGGAGCGAACCGAACGTGAACAGGGCAAGGCCAGCCATGTACAGCCGCTTCTTGCCGAACATGTCGCCCAGGCGTGCCACCCCCAGCATCATCGCGGTGATGACCAGCATGTAGCTGAGGACGACCCACTGCACGGTCGTGAAGGTCGTGTCGAGTTCCTCGACGAGTGTAGGCAGGGAGATGTTGACGATGCTGCCGTCCAGCGTGGACATGAGCACGCCCAACCCGATGCCGAGCATCGCGCCCCACTTGCGCGACGCCGGCACGGGTGATACAGAGGATTCGGTTTGCACGATGAATGGCTCCTGTGTCTCAGGGATGGTTCAAGTCCCGTGTGATTCCAGTTGCCATTTTAGCCTGTTTTGGCCGAAAGTGCGCGCCATCAAGCCGCTGAATCAAAGACCGGTTCGCCAATCGCCGGCGACTGACGCGGCTCGACCAGGAGCGCCGCCATCAGCGCGCTGAGCCAGGCCAGCCCCGCCATGAGGTAAGCCGTCAGGTTAAACGTATCGACGAACGCCGACCGGATCGCACCCCTGACGGCAACCTGCGCCTCTCCTGATAACCCCGCTGGCGCGGCGGCGTTGCCGAGGTTGCGCCCCTCTTGCTGCAAGGCGGTGCGCGCTTCGGCGGTCATGACGACGGCTTCAGTCTTCGCTGCCAGCGCCCCGCCGAACGACGACAGGAAAACCGCGCCCATCACCGCGATTGCCAGCACGCCCGCCGTGCGCGCCACCGCGTTGTTGATCCCCGACGCGACGCCGGCGTGGCTCGACGACACCGCGCCCATCACGGCGGTGGTGAGCGGCGCGACGGTCACGCCCATGCCCGCGCCGACCACGGTGATCGCCGGCAGGTAGGTCCGCCAGAAGTCGTCAGGGCCGCCCGTCAGGCCGGGGAACGCGAACATCAAGAACCCCAACCCCGTAATCGCCGGCCCGATTACCAGCGGCAGGCGCGGCCCGTAGCGGTCCACCAGCCCGCCGGCCCAGCGCGAGAGCAGGGTCAGCAGAAGAGCAAACGGCAGCATCGCGCGCCCGGCAAGCGCCTCCGTATAGCCCTGCACCTGCACCAGATTGAGCGGCAGGAAGAAAAAGGAGGCGTTCAACGCCGCGTAAAGAAACAGGGTCAACAGGTTCGCGCCGCTGAACGTCCGCGAGCGGAACAGGCCGAGCGGCATCATCGGGTGGCGGCTGCGCGCCTCCACCACGACGAACGCGACCAACGCCGCCACGCCGCCCACGAGCGCGCCGAGCACCGGCAACGCGCCCAGGCCGCGCTCCGGCGCTTCGATGAAACCGTAGGTGATCCCCGCCAGCCCCAGCGTCGCCAGCAGCGCGCCGGGGTAGTCGAGTTGCGGCGGCATCTCCTCGTCGCGGCTTTCGGGCACGCGCAGATACAACGCTCCCAGCGCCAGGACCGCCAGCGGCAGGTTGATGAAGAACACACCGCGCCACAGCCCCCGGCTGGCAAGCTCGCCGCCCAGGAGCGGCCCGATCACGGTGGTGATGGTGCTGAACGCCGACCAAGTGCCAATCGCCTGGCCGCGCCGGTCGGGGCCGAACGACGCCGAGATGATCGCCAGGCTGCCGGGGACCATCAGCGCGCCGCCGAGGCCCTGCACCACACGCGCCAGGATCAACACGTCGGCGGTTGGGGCCAGGCCGCAGATCAGCGACGCGCCCGAAAAGACCGCGATGCCGATCATGAACACGCGCTTGCGCCCGAAGCGGTCGCCCAGCGACCCGCCGACCAGGATCAAGGACGCCAGCATCAGCAGATAAGCGTTGACGATCCACAGCAGTTGCGCGCCCGACGCGCCCAGGTCTTGCTGCAACGCCGGCAGCGCCACGTTGAGCGCGGAGCCGTCGATGAAGGCCATGCTCGACGCCAGGATGGTGGCAAAGAGCACCCAGCGCCCGGTCTGGATAGACACGCCTGTCGTGTTCGATGGGTTCGCTTCATGAGACATAGGCAACACACTCCCTGCAACGATGTCGGCAGGGATTGTACACTGTTATTTGGACAAGGTCTATCTTTAATCCGTTGCAAAGCGGTAAACGTCGCGCCCCGGCGGTTGACTGTCGGGGCGCGTTCTTTGCGGGGTTACTTCGTGGTCGCCAACTCCGACGTGCAGTTGGGGCAGCGCGTCGCCTTGACGGGGATGGCGGTCGCGCAGTATGGGCAGTCTTTGGTGGTCGGCGCGGCGGGCGCTTCGGGCTTTTTCCCCATCGCCATCGCGCGGTTGGCCGCCTTGACCAGCAAGAACATGGCGAGCGCGACGATGATGAAGTTAATCACGGCGTTGATGAACAGGCCGTAATTGATCGTCGCCGCGCCTGCCGCTTGCGCCTCGGCTAGGCTCTTGTATCCCACTCCCGACAGGTCGATGAACAGGTCTCCGAAGTTGACCCCGCCGAGCAGCTTGCCCAGCGGCGGCATGATGATGTCGTTGACCAGCGAGTTGACGATGGTGGTGAACGCCGCGCCCATGATGAAGCCGATGGCAAGGTCCAGCACGTTGCCGCGCAAGGCGAAGTCTCTGAATTCCTTGAGCATCTGCAAGTCCCCCTTTCGCAAGCGGTTTTATCTTCACATTATCGATTATACGACACATTTTGGAAGCGCAAAACCCGCGCTGCGGAGGGGTGCGCTCGGAATGGGGGGCGACTTTTCTCTTTCAGGCCCCCGGCTGAAGCCGGGGTGAATCTTCAGGCTGGCATCGATGGATTCCCAATTAGCCGCCAACTTTATGTGAATGCGGTGAAGCTGATGGGGGCTACGGGCGTGGGGGGAAGCTTGTTTACACGCCCAACAACCTATCCAGACGATCTTCAGGCACCGGCAGGCCGTCTTCGACCAGCGCCTCGATATAGACCTCGATGGCCTCGCGGATATTGGCGAGCGCTTCTTCTTTCGTCATGCCCTGGCTGATACAGCCGGGCAGGCTAGGGCACTCGGCTACCCAATAGCCGTCTTCGCCGGGATAGAGCAATATCTGGCGCATGGGGTCCACTCCACATCAAGTTTGCATACATTATAACGTATCTGCGCAGAACCTTACTTCAGCAGCAACACCCCACCCGCCATCAGCGTCCCCGCCTCGACCAGCAGGCGCGGGTGGTTCTTGAACAGCGCAAACGCAACCTGCGCCATGCTCATCTCGCTCAGCGGCAACTCGGAGGCGGTCTTCACCAGCGCGTTGAGATGCTCCTCGTCCATGTTGATGAGGATTTTGCGCACCTGGTAGAGCGCCTGGTGCTGCCTGCCGAACTGCTTGTGCCAGCGCTTCTCGTACTCGCTCAGCCGCTTCGCCGAGACATCGCCGGCGCGCACCGCCTCCGCGCCGATCTGCGCCGCCATGTCGCCGGCGATCATGCCCAGGTTGATGCCGCCGGCAGTGAGCGGGTCGGCCTGGTGCGCCGCGTCGCCGACGGCCATCAGCCCGTCGGCCACCATCTGCTTGAGCGCGCCTGTGATCGGGATGCCGCCCACCACCACGCTCAAGACGCTGGCCTTCGGGAAGTAGCGCGCGACGAAGCGGTCCAGGTAGGTCTGCGCGCTCACCTCGGCGGCCTGGTCCGCGCCGATGACCAGCCCCACGTTGGCGGTGTCGTCGCCCTTCGGGAAGACCCATGCATACCCGCCCGGCGCGAGCGACCGGCCCAGGTGATACTGGCACTCGTGCTGCTCGACCATGTGATTCACGCCGGTGAGCAGGTATTGGATGGCGACGTAGTAATCGCGCATCGGCGGGACCGTCTTCAGCCCCCCCCAGCGCGCGACCTGCGACTCCACGCCGTCGGCGGCGATGACCAGCTTCGCCCCGACCGCGTAGTCCTTGCCCTGGCTGCGCATCTTCACGCCGGCGACCCTGCCGTTGTCCTTCAGCAGGCCGACCGCGCTCGTCTTGGCGCGCACTTCCGCGCCGGCCTTCGCCGCCAGGTGCGCCAGCTCGCGGTCAAACACCTTGCGCTCGACGATCAGCGTCGGCTCGGTGGGCGGCACGCTCACGTGATCGCCGGCGGAGTTGTACACCGCGTAGGACGAGATGCGCGCGTTGATCCAGCGCTCGTCCGGTTCAATATAGGGGCGCAGCGACTCCTCGCCCAGCGCCTCGGCGCAGCGCACCAGCGAGCCGATCTCCTGGCGCTTCTCGACCAGCAGCACGTCCAGGCCGCGCTCGGCGGCGACGCGCGCCGCCGTAGACCCCGCCGGGCCGGCCCCCACCACGATGACATCGTATGCGGCTTTCATGGGGCCGGCTCCGCCATCGAAAGCGCGTGCACCGGGCACATCTTGGTGCAGCGCTCGCACGCGGTGCATGTCTCCTGGTCGATGTCCAGGAAGCTGTCGAGCAAAAAGATCGCGTCGGGCGGGCACACCGCCACGCACGCGCCGCAATAGCAGCACAACTCGTGATCGACGATCACTTTCAGCCCGGTCGTCTGACTTTGGCGTGTGGCAACGTTGAACATTCCAGGCCTCCTCCCCAATGTACGTGAGCCAATTCTACAAGCTGAGGCGACATCGTAGCAACCTGGGCGCAAGGCCGCAGACTTCCGTCTTATTGACTCACAACGCGCATCGCTCCATAATGGGAGCATTGAACCAGGGGGAGCGATGACTGAAGACAAGATCAAGAAGGGCAAGGCCGGCCCCCTACCCTCTCACGAGGCGCTGGACCGCATCCCGGTCGAGGAGCTGATCCAGGCGGCGCGCGAGATGCAGGCGCGCCTGCGCGAAGCCAGCGAGGCCACGCGCCAGCGCGTGCAGCAAGACCTGGAAAACCCCGCCGTGACTCAAAGCGGACTGCGGATCGACAACGCGCCCCTGCCCATCCAGCAGTTCCTCACCGGCGAGATCGACCTCGACAGCGAACTGAGCCGGCGCTTCAACAACGCGCCCCTCCTGTCATCCTTTTCATGCCGGCCAAAGGATTTTAAGGAACCCACCGCCCGCGCCAGCGCCACGCTCGCCAGCCAGGACGGCGCGACTGCCGTCACCTTCGAGGTGATCGCGGGAGGCGCGGGACCGACCACCGAAGTGATCTTCGATCTCATGTCGATGCTCGGCCTGCGCTTCAGCCTGCGCGGCCTGGCCGAGTCGGACAAGCGGCGCTGGCTGGAACTGATGCGCCGCGAGGATCGGGAGGGAAGCGCCGCCTTCCTGTGGTCGGCGGCGCGCTGGCAGGGCGACTACCTGATCTTCGTCATGCGCGAATTCTACGTGCGATTATACGCTTTCTCGCCGCAACATCATGACGCCGCCGCCCGGCTCACCCGCCCGGTCGCCACCCAACTGATTGACTGGCTGGCGGCGCGCTGGTTTCCAAACGACCCGGTGAACACAAGTCATGAAACTGCGGACTGAAACCCTCACGCTTCACCTGCGGACGCCGTTTCGCATCGCGCATGGCGTCAGCGAGACGCGCCAGAGCGTGATTGTGTATCTCGATGATGCTATCGGCGAGGCGGCCCTGGCTCCCTACTATGGCGTCACGCCGGAACAAGTCATCGCTTACCTGGCCGACCCGCGCGTCAAGGATATCCTGGGCGACGATTTGTTGCTGCGCGAGGACATCCTGTGCCGGCTGCCACCTGGTCCCATGCCCGCCCGCGCCGCCATCGACATCGCGCTGCACGACCTGGCCGGCAAGCGCCTGGGTGCGCCGCTCTACCGGTTGTGGGGCCTCAACCCCGCGCGCGCGCCGCTCAGTTCGTTCACCATCGGCCTGGAGAGCGACGAGGCTGCGCTGCGCCAGAAGCTCCACGAAGCCGCCCATTACCCGGTCCTCAAGCTCAAGCTCGGCAGCGGGAGCCTGGAAATCGACGAAGCGACCGTCCGCATGGCGCGCGCCGAACTGCCGGGCGCGCAGCTTTGCGTGGACGCCAACGCCGGCTGGTCCGTGCGCGAAGCCGCGCAGGTCATCCCGCGCCTGGCCGAGTATGGTCTGCTCTTCATCGAGCAACCCCTCGCCCGCGACGACCTGGAAGGGTGGCGGAACTTGCGCGCCCTGCTCCCCGCCGGCGCGCCGCCGCTCATCGCCGACGAGTCAGCCCACACGGCGAAGGACATCCTTCCGCTGGTAGGCGCTGCCGACGGGATCAACATCAAGCTCGCCAAGGCCGGCGGCCTGCGTGAGGCGCAGCGCATGATCCAGGTTGCGCGCGCCTTCGACATGAAGGTGATGATCGGTTGCATGGTCGAGAGCGCCGTAGGGGTCACCGCCGCCGCGCACCTGGCCCCCCTGGTCGATTTCGCCGACCTGGACGGCAATCTGTTGGTGTCGAACGATCCGTTCACGGGCGTGCACATGCAGGACGGACGGCTCGCCCTGCCCGACGGCCCTGGCCTGGGCGTGGCGCGCGCCCTGCCCGCCGCCCCTCCGGTAGAGGCGCAAAGAAGGTGAACAAGGGCGCGGTGCGCGTTTCAGACCTCTGCCGCGCCCTAAACCCGGCCAAGACGCCGCCTTGCTTTTTGGCCCCAGAATCGCAAGAATAGACATACCGACTTACCAAAGGCCCGCTCCATGCCGACCCTTTCGCGCCCCCGCGCCCGGCGAGCGCCCCTCGCTCCTGACGAGGCCCCAACCTGGGCCGCCGAGTTGCGCGCCTGCCTCGGCCCGTATGCCGAGGTCGTCGTTAGCGAGGCCCGCCGCGAGCTCTACACGCGCGACCGTTTTGAGCCGCCGCGCCCCTGGGCTGCCCGCCCGGCGCTTGTGCTCAGGCCCGGCTCGGCGCACGACATCGCCGCCGCCGCGAAGTGGGCGCACGCGCACGACCTCCCGATCACGCCGCGCGGCCTCTCCACCACCGCGCACGGCGAGTCTCTGCCGGCGCGCGGCGGCCTGCTGCTCGACCTGGCGCAATTCAACCGGGTCGGCCCGCTCGACGTAGCGGCGCGCACCATCCACGTGCAGGCAGGCGTCACGTGGGGCGACCTGGAGGCGCATCTGGAAGGCTCCGGCCTGGCGCTGGCGACTTACCCCGCCAGCCGCTTCTCCACCGTAGGCGGGTGGGTGTCTACCGGCGGGCTGGGGATCAACAGCTTCGGTTATGGGCATCTGCGGCGCTGGGTGGCAGCGCTGGAGGTGGTCACCGGCGAGGGCCAGCAACGCCGGCTCTCGCCCCGCGACAAGGTCTTTGCGGCGTTTTTCGGCGCAGAGGGCGGCATGGGCGTGGTGACCGGCATCACACTGCGTCTGCAACCCGCGCCCGACTTCACGCGCGCGCACCTGTTCTACTTCGACTCGACAGCAGATCAGTTGGCCTTCGTCCAGCGCCTTGTCGAGAGCGCGGCGCGCCTGGCGCACGTCAAGCTCTACGACCGGCGCTACATGGCTTACCTGAACCGACTATACGAAGAAACGCACCCCAACCGCCCTACTTTCTATGAAGAGCGCCCGGCTACCCTTATCCACGTCGACTCGGAAGAACAGGAACAGACGCTTGAGGACGTCCTCGCGCGCGCTGAAACGCTGGTAGATGAAGGACCGGTCTATGCAGCGGCGGCGCTCTGGCAGCAAAGATTCTACCCGCTCGCGCTCAAGCGCTACGGTCCCAGCCTGCTCACCGCGCCGGCCATCCTGCCGCTGGCGGAGACGGCGTCATTTATCGATCAGGCTATGCGCCTGGGCGAGCGCTTCGGACTCGCGCCCGCCGCCGAAACCACCGTCGCCGAGAACGGAGGCGTTTACGAGGCGCTGGTGATGCCTTTGTTTCCTTGCGACGCGCGCCGCCGCTCCTACCCGCTGCACATGCTGATGATGCACCTGGTCACACACACGGCCATCGAACGCGGCGGTCGGCCTTATGCGATTGGCGCAGTTAATCGACTGTTTGAGATTGAGAAGTTCGGGCCTGACCGCTGGCGGACTTTGCAGGCGCACAAGCGCGTCGCCGACCGGGGAGGGCTGTTCAACCCGCACCCGCGCGTGGGGTTTGGCGCTGCGTTCCGGCGCGTTGCGCTGCCGATGGCCGGGGTTTTCTCCGCGCAGATCGGCCAGCTCGCCAGGCTGCTCCATCGCAGCAAGAAACCATCGTCGTCCCCGCCGCCCCCCCGAAGCGCCCCGCTCTCGGACGCCGAATTACAGGCCACCATCAACGCCTGCACCGGCTGCGGGAACTGCGTGCCGGTCTGCCCGGCCTACCTGGTCACGCATGACGAGACCACCACCGGGCGCGCCAAGCTCCAGACCGGGCTGCGCCTCCTGCGCGGCGAGGAGGTCAGCCAGGTCCGCGCCGACAGCACGTTTCTATGCGCCTACTGTAAAGCCTGCCAGGACGTGTGCGAAGCGGAACTGCCGCTGCTGGCCGCCTACGCAAGCATCGAGTCGCATCTGGCTGAACGCTATGGCCGGCCCGATGCGCTCATCGCCGATTTTGTCGCCAAAGTTGAGGCCAGCGCTGAGTACAGGCGCTTCGTGGACATCCCGCCCGCGCCGGCGTTTGCGGGCAGGGACAAGACGCGCCCTCCCCCTACGGGCGACCAGAGCACGACTGTAGACGCCGTCGCTCCATCGCGCGGCGAGCCGGTCGGTCCCTTCAACGTGGTCCGGTCCGAGCACTGCATCAACTGTGGGCATTGCGCCCGTGTCTGCCCTGCTGACGCACACAGTCGCCGCGCCGATGATCCGCGCATCATGGACCAGCCGGTGAGCCATCGGTGTGTGGGCTGCCTCCGGTGTGTGCAGGAATGTCCCACCCGCGCGCTCACGCTGACGCCTTCGCCGACCTACACAGGGTTGGGCCAGGGCGTCTACACCGCCGCGATTGTGCAACGTCTGAGCCGCCAGGCGGAAACCGGGCGCGCTCTGGACGCGATAGGAAGCGCCGGGGTCTTCACCGGCTCCGGCTTCGAGGGCATCCGGCTCGACGTCAACCAGGTCGCCCGCCCGCCGGGCGCGGTCCAGTGGTGTGAGACCGCCGTCGCCCTGGGCCGTCGGCTTGAGCGCCTGGAGATCAACGCGACTGGCGTGGTGAACGCCGCGCCTCCGCCCATAGTGGAACTCGCGGCCCCGTTCGTGCTGGCGCTCCCCCCAGGCGCGCCCGACGCGCTCACCAATGCGCTGGCGACCGCGGCGCGCCGCCTGGGGCTGCTGGCGCTGCTTGGTTGGAGCAAGGCCGACTCGGCGGCGTGGATCGTCCCGCGCGTCACAGCGGCGGAGCTAAGCGCGCTCCCGGCGGTCGCCGAGAAGCTTGTGAAGCTGCGCCTGCTGGTGGTTGACGAGTTGGAGCGCGTCATCGCCCGGCTGCGCACCCGGTACCCGCTCCTGGCGCTGGGCGCCGAGGTCCCGCTGGACCGACACGCCGCCGACGCCGTGTTGGGGCTGGTCCGCGCCGGCGCGGACGTGATTTTCCTTAACGGTCACGACGGGCTGCACAGCGACGCGCAAGAGTCCGATGTACTGCGCTACCTGCCTGACGTTCACGAAGCGCTGGTCGCCGTCTCCCGCCGTGAGCGCGTGAGCCTGATCGCGCGCGGCGACATCGCTACGGTTGAGAGCGCGGTCAAAGCGATGATACTGGGCGCGGACGCGGTGACCATCGACTGGCCGCTCCTCATCGCGCTGGAATGTCGCTTGCAAGAACGGTGCGCGCACGGCGCGCACCTCAGCGGGCGTGAGC
>DAOTXU010000495.1:0-6815 GCA_034435135.1 Anaerolineae bacterium
CTCTCTGCTTGCGGAGAGGGGGTGTCGAGCCGCAGGCGAGACGGGGGTGAGGTAGAGAAAGACCTTAGCACGGCTAGCTGTTGGCGTAAGTTTGAATCAGTTCATTGCCATGAGGGGGCGTCGTGAAGCCGGAGAACCTGCTCGCCGGGCTGGAGAATTCCCACCGCGCCGTGCGGATGAACGCGGCGCATGTCCTGGGCATGGTCAGCGAGACGCGCGCCCTGGACGCGATCCGGCGGCGCTACGGCGTGGAAACCGACCCAGAGGTGCGGGACGCGCTCGCCTGGGCCGGCAAGCGCCTGCACGAGGCGCAACAGGCCGGCTATCGCACCGTTGACGAGATTTTCCGCCATTTCGGTATCAACCGCGAGATCGAAATGATGGACGATGTGGATGAGGCCAAACTGCTCCAAGAAATCCAAGACGACTTCGATATGCAGATGATCCGCATGAAAACCGAGGGCGGCAAGCGCGGCGCGGTGTATACCGCTGCGGGCGTGTTGCTCGGTGGCTCCATCATGGGCGCGTTGCAGCCCGGTGCGGCGGCGGCCTCTTCAAACCTCGGCCCTGCGCGCGAGAGCATTTCGTCCAAACGCACGCCCGCCGCCATGCCGTCGAACGCAGACATCAACAAGTGGGTCAGGCGCCTGCGCGACGATCCCAACCCCGCCAACCGCGAGAACGCCGCGCGCGAGCTGCAAAACCTCAACAACCCTGCCGCGTTGCCGGCCCTGGCGACCGCGTTCCTGACCGACCCGGTCCCTGCCGTGCGCGAGGCGGCAGGACGCGCCGGCACAATTCTCTACCTGGGCGCGATCTACTGGCAGATGGGGCAAGATGGCTCGCTCGAAGCGGAGTTTAACCGGCGCGTGGAAGCCGCTGGCAAAGCCCGGCGCGACGCGCCGCCGCCCCTACCGGCTCAGCCTCCTGTGCAGCAAGACATCAGTGCCATTCTGCGGCAGGCCGAAGCCAGCCGCACGCGCCGTCGGAAGCGATAGACGCCTTTTTTATGCCGCGCTAACCGATGCTCACCGCGCTGTTTCCAAACGGAAACAGGCGGTATCAAATCTGTAACAGCGCGCCATGCGGTTGTCACGCCTGCGTGGTAGAGTTGAACCATGAGTACTCCTAGCGGTTGTGCATCATCGCTTGTGGTCGCTCCGCCGCCAGTTGTGCCAGTTGTGGGAGGAGAGTCATGAAGCACTCAACAAAAGGGATACCGGTCGGGGTTGCCATGGCGGCGATGGCGCTGATCTGGCTCGGCGGCGCACAGCCGCTATCGGTGGGCGCGCAGGGTGAGGAAGGTTTGCCGCCGGCCATTGTCAGCTTTGAATCCGCACTGACTTCGATCACCGTCGATGCCGCCGAGGAAGGCAAGGCCCCGACAACCCTGTCGTGGCACGCCGTCGGCGTGACCGACGCGCACCGGTTACAGCTCCAGTATTTTCAGCTAAACAAGTGGATCACGGTCGATGATGACCTGGAAGCGGTCGGGTCTTCGGTTGTCAACGTGCAGCACCCGATGAATTTCGGCCCGCCCATGTTCCGGCTGGCGCTCTATGACGATCAGGAGCAAGTGATCGACCAGTGGGTGCTCTCCATCCCCTATGAAGGCGCTGCCGGCGCGCCGACAATCGAGTCCTTTACCACGGCAGAACGGCAGATTTTCTACGACACGCTTTATGGAGGCAGCTATTTTCCCCATTTCACGCCGGTAAGGTGGAGGGTGGTCAACCGAATACCGGGATCGAACCTGGTCTTTGAGCAGGTGATGCCCGATGGGCGGGCGATTTCGGTCGAAATGCCGAGGTTACAGCGCTGGGTTTCATCTCAAGGGATAGGTCAGGTACAATCGGTTTTGCCTTTTCCTGCGATGAGTTCTGATGAAGACATTAAGCTGCGTCTGCGGCTTGTGCATACGGTCACTGGCGAAGTGTATGATGAACGTGAACTGGTTATCCCTGTCGTCGGAGCAATCCCACCCCCGACACCGACCCTGCCCGCTGGCAGGCCGGCGGCGACAGTGACGCCCGCCTGTATCTTTTTCTTTGGCAGAGGCGAGGGCTGCCCGGCTGAACCGGCCCGTGAGGTTCAGGCTGCGTACCAACCGTTTGAGCGCGGGCACATGGTGTGGCGGGCCGATTGGGGCGAGGTCTACGTCCATTTCAACGACCGGTCGGCGTATCACTTCATCGAGTCTGTGCTTGATTCCGCGCCCGATAACCCGGTGACAGAGATGCCGCCAGAAGGGTTCTATAAGCCGGTCAGCGGCTTCGGCAGGGTGTGGGGCAACTTCGTTGATGTGCGCGAGCGCCTGGGATGGGCGACGGCTCCAGAGCAGGGGTATACCATGCGCGTCCAGCAGGTTCGCGTAGAACCCACCGTTTTCGTGCTGCACTACCTGACCCTGCCGGATGGTCGCGTCGTCGGCACCGGGTTCGGGCGCTGGGATTATGTTTCGGGGTGAACGTGACGGCGTTCAGGTGTTTCGTGTAGTCATGCACGGGCGCAGACACATTTGACGCTGACTCGCCAAAGTCTTATACTCTCAGTAATCATCGACTTATGGGTACCGGGATGCGATGGTCTATCAGCCTGGGCAGGGTTGGCGGCGTACAAATCTATTTGCATGTGACTTTTGTGCTCACGCTCCTCTGGGCGGCGTGGCAGGGTGCAGACGAATACGGCGGGGTCGGCGGCGCATTCTTCGGAGTGGGAGCCGTCCTTTCGTTGTTCCTGTGCGTGCTGCTGCACGAGTTGGGGCATAGCGTGTGGGCGCTGGCGCACGGCATCCAGGTGCGCTATATTGTGCTGCTGCCCATCGGCGGCCTGGCGAGCCTGGAGACCCTGCCGCGCAAGCCGAAAGACGAATTGCTGATCGCCCTGGCCGGGCCGGCGGTCAACCTGGGGTTGGCGCTGCTGCTCGGCGGGGTTCTGCTGTTGGCGCTGGCCCCTTCGGTCGGGGAGCCGATTGGCGCGCGGCTGGCGCTGGCGCTGCGCGAGCCGGGCTGGCTGGGGCTGCTGGTGTACCTGACCCTGGCGAACGCGCTGCTGGTGGCGTTCAACCTGTTGCCGGCCTTCCCGATGGACGGCGGGCGTGTTCTGCGCGCCGCGTTGGCGATGCGCCTGCCCTACGCGCGCGCGACGCGCGGGGCAGCGTTGTTGGGGCAGTTCGTGGCCGTGGGGTTGATCGTGTTGGGGCTGTTTGGCCTCCGCCTTTCTGAAGCTGGCATCGTGTCGAACCTGGGGCTGACGCTGATTGGGGCGGTGGTGTTCACAGGCGCGCTCCAGGAGGAGCGGCAGGTGCGCCTAGTTAACGCGCTCCATAGCCTCACGGTGGGAGACGCCTGCCGGCAGCCGGCCCGAACCGTGAGTCCGGGCGACGTGATCTCGCCCGACATGGCCGAAACCCTGTTTGAGGCGCGCGCACTCACGCCGGTGGTGGCGGGGCGGCATCGGCGGCTGGTCGGCGTGCTGGCGCGCGGCGGTGCCCTGCCGGAGGGGGAAAGAGTGGCGTCGGTGATGCGCGTCGATTACCCCGTGGTGCGCCGGCAAGCGCCGTTGTGGGCCGCGCTGGATGCGCTGGAGCAGTCTCCGTTTGGGGAGGCGCTGGTGGTGGATCGCGGGAGGCTGTACGGCGTCATCGCCTGGTCCGACATCAAGCAAGCCGCGCGCGCGTCGGAGAGCCGCCGGCTCGCGCCGAAGCCGCACTCGGCAGTCGCCGGGGATTGATGCCTAATACCGCTTTGGTTTGAAAGCACCGTGTATGCTGAAGTTGCGCATACGCTATATGTGGGTGTAGGGGCGGGTCGCAGACCCGCCCCTACTTGTCTGAAGGTTTGTGTTTGGGGTGGGGGGCACTGCGCGCCTTTACGGCGGACAGTTGGCCGCGCGCACGCCGATGTCGGTCTGGTTGAACTGGGTGACGGTGTAGAGTTGAGGCAGGCCCAGGCCATCGACGAAGTTGTAATAGCGGGCGCAGGCGGGCAGCAGGGCGGTAATATAGTAGTTGCCGACCGCGACCGGCGAGAAGTAGAAGTCGCCGTTGATGTTGCTGATGGACGGCACGACCGGCGCCGGAATAGCACAGCCGTATGGCGGGAACATGTTGAGGCTGTAGCACAGCAAGACCTGCGCGCCGGCCACCGGCACGCCGGTGGTCTGCCAGACCAGCCGCCCGCTCAACATCCCGGTATTTGCCGGCATTGTGCCGTTGACCGTCACCGGGACTGTGTATTCCTGTTGCGTGTTATCCAGGAAGACGACGCGGAGGCGGAACGTATACGACGCCGCCAGGCACTCCAGCCGGCTGCCGTTGCCGGGCACTCCCTGGTCCTCATAGAAGACCGCCTGCACGCCAGCCGTGCTCCAACTCACGGTGATGCACTCGCCCGCGTTGATCGTCGTGCGGTCGGCGGTGAACGCTACGTTTCCGGGGCCGGGACCGCCGCCCGCCTTGTTGAAGATGACCAGCCGCGCCAGCGCGCCGCCGACGCCCTCAAAATACTCCATGATGATGGCGTGGTCCCCGGCGGGGACAAACTGCTCGCGGACGATGGGCTGACCCTGTCGCGGCCCCCAGTCGTCAATGATGAGGACGCCATCCAGGTACACGCGCACGCCGTCGTCGGTGTACGTGGTGAAGACATAATCGCCGGCCACGAAGGGCAGCGTGCGCCGCCAGCGGATGGAGAAGTTATCGGCAGCCACCGCCGGGTCGGGCGCGCCCACGCCCCAGTCGAAGTTGATGTCCTGGTCGTCGCGCACCAGGGCGGGGTTGCCTGAAAGGGTGGTATTGTTGAAATATTCCCCGTGCCAGGCCTGCGTGAACGGGCCGCCAGGGGACGGCGGGCCGGGCGTGGGGTTGGGCGTCGGCGAGACCTGGACGCCGGGTGTAGGAGAAGCGCCGGCTGCGGGAGGTTGTCCGGGGGCAGGCTGCCCGCCGGGCCGGTCGATCAGGCTGACGACCGCGTTCGAGCCGGGGCCGCCCTCCTCGCCGATGGGGAGCCGGTACCAGTAAAGGCTGGCGATGGCGACCTCTTCCGCCTGGAAATACTCGTAGCGGACTTCGTGTAGTCCTGCTCGCAGCTCCACATCGACGCCGAACGCGATAGCCCACTGGCGAATCCAGTGATCCCACACCTGCACGCCGTCGATGTAGAGGCGCGTGCCATCGTCGCCCTGGACACGGAAGCGATACCAGCCGGTTTCGGGGAAGTTGACAGTGGCGGTCCAGCGGGCGGAGAAGAATGTGTTGTCGATGCGCGCGTCGGGAGAGCCGTAACGCCAGTTGTAGCGGATAATCCGGTCCGTGCGCGTGACGGCGGGCGCTCCGCGCAACTCGGTGTTGTTCCAGAATTCGGCCTGCCAAGCCGCGCCGCCCTGCGCCTGCGACGTTTCGGCAGCGCCGGGCAAAGCGACCCCAAGCAGAATCAACAAGAGGGTTACTGCTGCAAGCGCGCGTGTTTTCATTTTTTCCTTCCCACTCTACAGCGATCTGCCAGAGCACGTTTGTGCTTTGGCTCAACTAAACAACCGTGCAAAATGCCGGTTGGACAGCGGGCTTAAGCCCGCTGGTCTGCTCCGGTTCTACCGTCGAGTCTCATGCTTTTCTTTCATGGTATGACAAGTCGGGGCCGTTGACGTTAGGGCTTTGTTAGAAATCTGTCAGACTTAACCCCGAAAAGGCGGAAGGGGAAACTGCGATGAGGCGGTTGGAAACAATTTTCCTGCCTGTTGCAAACCACGCTATAATGCTGGCAGGTATGATTGGTCGCGCATCAAGGGACGCGCGGGTTACCGGAGAAGGGATGCATGGGTAAGGACGCGGCCAAAGTCCTGTTGGTTGAGGACTCGCTTGAGCTTGCCGAGATTATCCTCACCGTGCTGAAACAGATGTCGCTTGCAGGCCGCCATGCGACTCACGGCGCGAAGGCAATTGAGATCATCCAGGAACAGGAACCGGACCTGGTGTTGCTTGATCTGGGGTTGCCGGATATGTCCGGGTGGAAAGTCATGGAAGCGTTGAAAGGCGAGGATGGTCGCTTCCGTATCCCGGTGGTCGTCCTCACCGCGCACAGTGACCCGGCCAACCGCCTGATCGGCAAACTCCAGGAAGTGAAGGCGTACCTGATCAAACCCTTCACGCCGGACGAGGTTGAGCAGATTATCACCCAGGCGTTGCGCTAGGCGCCTTGATCCCGTGAGCGAACCGAAAGCCATAACGTCACTCCGTGTGCGTTTCCCTGCGGCGCGACTGATCTTGCTCGCGGTGGCGGTGATGGTCGTCGGGGGAATGCTCGTCGCGGCGCTGATCCGGCTGGTAGCCGCGCAGAAACTTGGCGATGGGGACCGTGCGTTCGCCGCCGGCGATTACGACGCAGCGCTTGTGGCTTACGGGGTTGCGGCGGCGCTCACGCCCTGGGACTCGCTCCCGCTGGACCGGGCCGCCGAAGGCGAAGCGGCTGCGGGCCGGCTTGACGAGGCGGAGCGCGACTTGCGGCGGCTCGCCGAGATGACCGGCTGGACTCCGGTGTTGCACCGCCGGCTGGGGGATGTGCTTCATGCGCGCGGCGAGACCGAGGCCGCCGTCGCCGAGTGGGAGGCCGCGCCCGGCGACGCCGGCGCGCTGCGCGCTCTGGCCGATGTGTACCTCAAAGCAGAGGAATGGGCGAAGGCCACCACCGCGCTCAAGCAATTGGTCGAAATGGACCCCGAGGATGCGTCCGCGCGCTACCGTCTGGGGCTGTTGATCGCGCCCTACGCGCCTGAAGCCGCTGCGCAACACCTCATGGTCGCAGCGGCGGCCCCCGCGT
>DAOTXU010000496.1:0-19816 GCA_034435135.1 Anaerolineae bacterium
GGGCTATAGTCCGGCGAAGCCGGGGTGAGGTCAACCCGGCATAGGCAAGCCTCACTGAATGTCGCCCCCAAGACGGAATGCACCCTCCACTGCCAATCAGTTGACATTGGCCGCAAAGTGCAGTAGAATGCGCCAAGTGGACAAGTAATATCTATTAAGTAATATTTCCCCGATCTTTCCGGGGATGTGTTCATTGCCTCCGTGCAACGTTGACAACGTCTCTAGATTGACCCAATGGGCGGTTGCACTGCTCTAGGGGTAAACGTCATACCTACAGGAGGTCTCTATGGGAGGCAGCGCAGACGTTGATGTTACGATTAACCCAAGTACCACCACTGTCACGTCAGAGAATACTATCGATATTCTCGGCCTGGACAACATCAACCTCCAATCGAATAGCACGCTCGATATGGGCCTGGACGACATCAACCTCAGAGCCGAGATGGTACTCCCGCAGCCGTTCAGGACCGAGAGCGACATCCGCACCGACCTGACCAGCAACATGGCGCTGGACATTAAGCCGATGACGGTTGACCTGTGCCTGAAGCTGGACTTCGACCTGCCCGAAAAATGCATCCGCCAGCCCTACAACCACCACTTTGGGGTCACCCTTTTCGGGGTGGAGGTCTTTGGCTTCAATTTCGCGGGCGAGTCACGCATTATCCTTGAAGACCTCCCCAACCGGCCACAGGTCGCGTGGGGCGGAGAGCAGGCGGTCGCGCGCCCGGCGGGGCCTCGCGGAGGTGCTTCTCCCAAGCCGGCGGATAGCCTGCGTATCCGGGTGTAGGTCAGGGAGGGCGGCGTGAGTCCGAAAAAGGCTCCCGACTTGAACCTCATTGATGCGCCGGAAGGAGAGCCAATCGTCCTGATAGGCCAGCCCGACGCGGTGCATGGTGAACTGGTCGTGCGCAACCCCGGCGAGAAGAAGATCGTGCTGCGCGATGCCCAGGTGCGCGCGGCTACCGAGCGCGCCGCGCCGATCACCCACCGCCTCGCGCCCATTGCGTTGCGCCCGGGTTGGCGACGGCGCGTGCCACTGACGTTCACTATCGATCCCGTCACGCCGCCTGGCGAGTACAAGGGCGAGCTGGAGATCGAGGGGCGCGTCCACCCGGTGGTGATGCATATCACCGAGAAGGTCAGGCTTGAGATTTCGCCTGAGCAAATCGTGGTCCAGAATCTCCCCGGCGAGACGGTCATCAAGCGCGTGGTCTTCCGCAACCTGGGCAACGTCCCCCTGACCATTGGGGAAATCGGCGGCGTCCCGCTCGACGACGAACTGTTGCAGTGCCGCACGTTCCGCGCGGCGTTGGCGGCATTGGGGGACGAAACCAAGAGCATCGAGGCTTACGCCCTCGACGTCGCGCGGCAGGTCAAGGCGCTCGTGGACCAGGCCGGCCTTTTGCGGGTGCACAATACCGCCGAGGCGGTGGTGTTAGAGCCAGGCGCAGTGCAGGCGATTGACCTGGAAATCCGCTTGCCGAAGACTCTGGACAAGCGCGCACGCTACCGTGGCGAGGCGGCGCTGTACACCAGCAGGCTTCGTTTTGCCGTTGTGCCCGCCGCGCGTGAGCGGACACCCACCGACTGAAGTCAACACGAGAAAAGAGGTGGCATCATGCGAAGACAACCTGTGCAAGTGCAACCGACCTGGACGATGTCCTCGGCTACGCGCCGCTGTGAAGTGTGCGGACGTCCCCTGGCCCCGGACGCTCCCGATCTGATGACCCAGCTCAACGCAATGTTTATGGCGTCGCTGAGCGAGAGCCTGGGCCGGTTGCTGCCCGGCCTGACGTCCACACAGCCACGCAGGCGCACCAGGGATCGTTGTCCCGATTGCGAATGTGACTGCGATGGTGATGGCGGCTGCGACCGCTGCGCCCCGGACCCCTGCCACTGCCGCTGTTGCATCGGCGACGCCGACCTGGTGATCTACGCCCGCGTCGGCGAGCGGCGCGTCGTGCCGGTGGTCATCACCAACAGCCGCCGCCGCGAGCGCGAAATCAACCTGGAACTGAGTCAATGGACAACCCGGAGCGGCAAGCCAACGCAAGTGACCGCCGTAATCCAGCCGCCGACCAAGTTCACGCTGAAAGCTTGTGAAGAGCAGCAGGTCGTCATCCTGGTGAACGCGGCAGGGGGTCGGGCTGGCACTGAACCGCCGCCCGCCGACCGTCTGCCGGATGTGGACGAGTGCGAGGTTTTATACGCGGACCTGCGCGTGGAGGGCTGCGACATCCGACCTATACGGATCGCGCTGGCGCTTCTGCCGCGCGACTGCGCTGCGTATGAGGTTGAATGTTGGTGTGGTTGTTGTTGATCAGATGACGCGGCGCGAAAACCGTCGGCGTAAGAGATGGGATACTGTCGGCGAAATCCTCCTCGCGCCGGTCGCTTCGTGGTCGGCAGAGGCGAGGGGAGAAGCGCGGCGAAAATGCCCTTTCGCGATTGTAGATGTTGGTGGAAAGCGTCGCCGTGCGGCAACCCAATGCGAAGTGAGTTATGCAAGACGCATCCCTGCGGAGTTACCTGAGTGAATGTCGTGACCTGGTGCTGTCCGAGATCAAGGAGATCATTCCTCGCAACCGCTATAGACCGATTCTCTATGATCTGATCCTCGACTACCCGTTGCGGCTGGGGAAAGCGTTCCGGCCCTCGCTGTGCATCGCAACGTGTCGCGCCCTCGGCGGGCGCGCCCAGGATGCGCTGCGGACTGCCGCCGTGCTGGAGTTGTTTCATAACGCCTTCCTGGTGCACGACGACATCGAAGATGGCTCGCTGATGCGGCGCGGCTACCCGACCCTGCACCGCGACTACGGCGTGCCTATCGCCATCAACGTCGGGGATGGGATTTTCGCGCTGTGCCTTCAGCCGCTCCTCGACAACGCGCGCCTGCTTGATCTCGGCAAGGCCCTGCGCATCCTGGAGATCATCGCCCGCATGGCGCGCGAGTCGGTCGAGGGGCAGGCCATTGAACTGGATTGGGTGCGCCGCCGGCAGTGGCAACTGCGCGACCGCGACTACTGCCTGCTCTCATACAAGAAAACCTGTTGGTATTCGTTCATCGCGCCGATGCAGATTGGGGCGGTCGTGGCCGGAGCGCTGCCGGCGCAATTGGCGCTGCTGCGCAAGTATGCGACCTACATCGGTGTGGCGTTCCAGATTCAAGACGACGTGCTCAACCTCACTGCCGACGAAGTGCGCTACGGCAAGGAGATCGCTGGCGACCTGTGGGAGGGCAAGCACACCCTGATCTTGATGCACATGATGCGGTCGGCGTGCGCGGAAGAGCAGGCTGTCGCGCAAGGCATTATGGCGAAACCACGCGCCGAGCGCACCGAGGGCGATGTGCGCTACTTGCTTGAGTTGATCTGGCGATATGAAAGCACCGACTATGCCCACAACGTGGCGTTGATGCTGGCGTGCAAGGCGGAGCGGATCCTGCAACGCGCCTACTCGTGGATGCCGCCTTCGGTCCACCGCGATTTTTTGCAGGACATGACCCGATACGTCACCGCGCGCGAGAAATGATGGGAGCGCATTTAATGAATGAAACATCGGAGCCGAAAGACATCAAGGTGTGGATTCAAGAATTGATTACGCATTCCGCGATGGAGCAAATGCGCGTCATGCAGCGCTTCAATGAAGTGATGAGGCGCGTTGCGCGCGGCGAATTGGATCCACAGACGATGCAGGAAGAGATCATGCGATTTGCGCAGGAGGAGGCCGCGCGTTATGTGGGCGACCTGACTCGCCTGAGCCTCAGCTTCTACAGCGCGCTGCTGAACCTCAGCCGCGGCTACAACGACCGCCTGTTGGAGCACCTCACCGGCAGCCGCGCGAACAACAACCACAGCGCGCCCACCCAGACGCGCGCGGCAGCGCCGAGCCAGGTCGAGATGGCGTTGCAGGGGGCGGTCGGGCAGGAGATCGTCAAAACCTTCGTGGTGGAGAACAAGCGCACCGAGATGGTTGAGATTTCGTTCCTCGTGTCCGAGTTTGTCGATGAGGAAGGCGCGCATACCTTCCGACCGCCGTTGCAGCTTCAGCCGGCGCGCTTTGCGCTCCGGCCCGGCGAGGAGCGGGTGGTGACGCTGCGGCTGCCTCTGCTTACGCCGCTGTTCGCGCCGGGGCGGCGCTACCAGGCGACCGTTGTCGTGCGCGGCTACGATGACCTGGAACTGCTGTTGGACGTGTGGATCGAAAGCACTCCCCCCGCGCCGGCTCCACCAACCGGCGCGCCCAACTATACGCCCGTCGGCGACGACCTGTCGTGGCTGAAGGGTATCGGCCCCCGCTACGCCAGGAAGCTGTATGAAGCGGGCATCCTCACTTATGCCGGCCTTGCTGCACTGGACGAGCAAGCGCTGACGCAAATCCTGGGGCCTGCCGCCCGGCGGTCCGCACTGCGCAACCGGTGGTTTGAGCAAGCGCGACTCGCGGCAGCCGGCGACAGCGCCGGGTTAGAGGTGCTGCAAAAGGAGCTGGTGTCGTGACAAATCCTGAACTGGCAGACGAATCCGCGCGGCTGGTGCTCCACGAAGACGACGACACCCTGACGCAGTGGCTTATACGTGGGCGACAACTGCTGATGGACCATCCACGCGCCGCCCGCGCTGTAGTGCGTGCGCTGGTCGCCGAGGGACGCCGTTTTGCGCAAACCCCGGAGGGCCAGCTCTGGAAAGGGATTCTGGTGCGATCCGAGTGGGTGCGGCGCGGGCGGCTGATCTGGGAAGCCTACCACCTCGACGCGCTGCTGGAGGATGAGCCGGTGCTCCTGCCGACCGCGTGGCTCGATATGGTGGCGTCAGCGGCGGCGAACCCGGAACTGGAGACGATTCTCTCAACCCTGATCGTGGAGGAAACCGGGTATGGAAACCTCGGCGCTCCATAGCCAGATCAGTCTGTTTGAAGAGCGCAACATGTGCCTGTACTTCGCGCTGGGGCTGGTCTCCGCGGCGCGCATCCTCAGCGAAGCCGTGGAAAAGGCGCAGGGTGAGCCGCTGCCGGACTCACAGGAAACGGACGCGGTAGAGGGAGCGCTCCAGGACAACGCGCTGTACCTTGCGCTGGGGGTGGTCGCGGTCTCACGGCGCCTTGACAGCGTTATGGAGGCGGAACGGCGGCGGTGGCAGCAGCGGCGCGCTCTGCATGAAGCCGGCGAGTCCGCCAGCAGCCCTTATCGCGGTCTGCGCGATCTGCTGCTCTGATCAAGACGCTATGGACACGCTGACCCGCGTCGTTGCTCTGACCGATCATTTCCGCTTCCCCCCGCTTGCGCCCGCTGGGACCGACGGCTACAAAGAGTGGCATCACTTCTGCATTATCGGCTCCGATGTCCAGGCGATTCTCAACTTCAACTTGAGTTATCTGAGCGAGTCGCCGGGGACGCCCCTGGCGCGAGTCGTGCTCCTGGTGCGCGACCACACGTGGGATGGCGACGTGGACACGATCCTCGCGCGCGATGTGGTGGTGTGTCGCGGGCAGATTGAGGCGCATTTCGGGCATAACCGCATCGGCTTTCGGGACGGCGCTTTCGATCTCTCGCTGGCGCTGGAGAACCGGCCTGTTGCGCTGACGCTGCGTCTGGAACCCGTGTCGTTCCCGCTGTTGCGCAGCAGCACGCCCATCGGCGAGGGGAAGATCAGTTGGCTGGTCATCCCCCGCCTGGCCGCAAGCGGCACGATTACGATTGGGGAGCGCGTGCATACTCTGGATCACGCGCCGGCGTATCATGACCACAACTGGGGGAACTGGCGTTGGGGGCAGGACTTCGCGTGGCAGTGGGGCTTTGCGCTGCCCGACCGTGCCGACACGCCGTGGAGCGTGGTCTTCGACCAGGTGACGGACCGCGCGCGCAACCGCGCGCTTGAACTAAGGCTCGCCTTCTGGAAAGGCGCGCGGATTCAGCGCCTCTTCATGCATGACGAGATCCAGGTACATCCGCAGGGCTACTTTGTCGCGCCGGCGCGCCTGCCCAAGTTCCCGCGCGTCATGGCGCTCATCACCCCGGAGGTCACGACTGACGTGCCCCGCTGTCTCGAAGTGAGCGCGCGCAGCCGTGACGACCACCTTCACTTCCACTTCGAGGGGATGGATGTCGTCCAGGTCGTCGTTCCCAATGAGACCGATCTGAACGTCACGGTCATCAACGAAGTCAGCGGGCAGTTGGAGATGGCAGGAAGCATTAAGGGCGAACCTGTCGCCATGCGGGGGAGAGGGTTCTTTGAGTTCCTTACCTGATGAGGACAGCATTCCCGCTTTGATCGACGCCTCCCTGACGACCCTGCGCCGCGAGTGTCCGCACGCATATCACCTGCTTTGCACGTTGCTCGCGCCGCGCGAGGTGGCCGTGCAGATCGAGGGCGAGACGGCGGCGCTCAACTTCGATGTTGGCGCGATCCGTGTTACGCGCCAGCCGCGCGATCCAGGCGTGTGGTTCCGCACCACCCGGCAGAC
Organism: Anaerolineae bacterium; assembly: GCA_034435135.1. GTDB lineage: Bacteria > Chloroflexota > Anaerolineae > Aggregatilineales > JAFGMM01 > JAOSJO01. Next base: position 6,460 of record DAOTXU010000496.1, read on the forward strand.
GATCCTCGACTTGCTCGACGCCCAGCTGACGCTCGTCGAGGCGGTGCTATCCGGTATGCTCGTCCTTCAAGGCGACACGGACGATTTGGCGCTGTTCCACGAAGGTTTCCTGACCTATCTCCGGGGGGGTGTGCGGTGCCCTTCTTTTCCGGCCTTGCTGGACCGCTTTCGACATCCACCGGGGCAGCGTGCAGCCCATGTTCCGCCTGGGGCGCTGTGAATACCCCCTGCGATACCCGGCATGAATGGATTCAGCCGGCGCGCCGGCTGACTTCGTGCAGGGCCAGCAGCAGCGCCGCGCTCACCAACATGAACGGCGGGATGATCTCCAGGCTGATCCGCTCCGCCAGCACCCCGACCAACCCCGGCATGAGCGCCGCGCTCACGCCCCCCGCCGCGATCTGAAAGCCAATCGCGTTCGGGGCGTGCTCCGCGCCGAGTCGCCGGGGCACGATCAAGACCAGCAGCGGGTACATCGGCGCGACGGCGAAACCGATCACCACCAGTCCGAGGAAGCTCACCAGGTCTGTCAGGTTCCACCCGATCAGCGCCGAACCCACGATCAGGCCGGCCATGCTCGCGCGCAGGAGCGTGACGATCCGCGCCCGGTCGCCGAGGAAGCCGATGAATACGCGCCCTATGGTGATGGCGGCCCAGTAGTAGCCGGCCCACAGGCCGGCGGTGGTAGGGTCGATGCCGCGCGATTCGGTGAAGAGCGTGTAGCTCCACTGGCCGGTGGTGGCCTGGACGCCCGAAGACAGGCAGAACAACCCGATTCCCACCCACAGCAGCGGCAACCTCACCGTATCGCGCCAGCGCACGGACCGCGCCGGCTCTGCCGGCGCCGCCCCGGAAGGCCGGGCCGGATCGCTGCGCGCGCCTTGCCACAAATCGCGCATGAACACGAACCAGGCGGCGAAACCCAACTGCGCCGCACCGCCAAGGGCGTAGCCCCAGCGCCACGAATGCCCCGCCGCCAGCAGCGAGGTCATCAGCAGCGGGCCGAGCGTCGCGCCGACGCCGAAACTGGCGTGCATCCAGTTCATCAGGCGCGCGCTGTGATGTATGGCGGCGTAGGTGTTCACGCCGGCGTTCACCCCGCCGAAGCCGACACCGGTCACGAATCCGGCCAGAACCATCGCCGGCCAGGTCGGGGCCAGCGCGTAGCTCGCCAGCCCTGCGCTCAGGATCACACTGCTGACCGTCAGGTGCAGGCCCAGGCCGAGGCGACCCTGCACGCGCCCGCTGAGGAAGCTCGACGTGACGCTGCCGCCCGTGATTGCCAGCAGCAGCGCGCCGAGCGCGTCCAGGGGCAGTTCGAACGTCCCCCGGATAGACGGCCACGCCACCCCCAACATGCTGCTCGGAATTCCCATAACGATGAAGGTCGCAAAGATGGTGAGGACAGGGAGAGCGGTGAGCGCTTTGGTTCGCGTGTGCATAGGAAACCTGGTTCTCAGTTGCTTGTGCCTCAAACGGCTGGACAGGGGGCCTAGAGGCTGTTTGAACAGGGTTCCCCCGGCTGAAGCCGGGTGAATTCCCCACCGTGCCGCGGCTTTCCGGCGATTAGCTGCCGACTTTAGTCGGCGGAACCTGAATTTCCATGGCCGGACTTCTCAAATGGCCTCTTAAGCCCCCTGTCCCCGCAGAATATCGACGTTCATCTCATACGGAGTTTCCTTGGCGGCGGGCGGCGCGCCGGCTGACCTCATGCAGGACCAGCATCAGCGCGACCAGGACCAGCAAAAACGGCCACAGCACCTCAATGCCGGCGCGCTCAGCGAGCACGCTGGCGAGCGCGGGCATCAGCGCGATGGCGAGGCTCGCGGAGGCGATCTGGAACCCAATGGCGTTGGCCGCGTGCATGGAGCCAAGTTGTCGCAGTGCGTTGACTGTGAGCAACGGCGCGACCGGCGCGACCATGAAGCCCATCACCGCCAGCCCAAGAGCGCTTGCCGAACCGGCTGCGCTGCCGAACACCAACAGGCCGCCGAGCGCGCCGATCATGCCCATGCGCACCAGCGCGCTGAGCGCGACGCGCTCCCCGATGACGCCGAAGATGATGCGTCCTACCGTGTATGCCCCCCAATAGAAGCTTACCCACAACGCCGCCGTCGTCTCAACGATGGCGCGGGTTTCCGTGTAAAAAGTGTACGCCCACTGCCCGGTTGTTGACTCGACGCCTGCTGTGAGAAAGAATAGCCCCAGGCTGAACCAGAGCGCCGGCAGCGCCAGCGTGTCGCGCGCCGCCGCCGGCTTGGTCGGACCCAGCCCGGCAGTTTCGGGAGCGCCCATGCCGCCGACCCGCCACCAGCCCGGCGTGAGCACGTAGCATAGCGTCAGCAGGCTTTGAATCAAGAAGGCGAGGGTGTACGCCCAGCGCCACGACAGGTTCATCTGAAACAGATTCGCCATCACCAGCGGGCCGAGCGTCGCGCCAATCCCAAAACAGGCGTGGAGCCAGTTCATATAGCGTGGGCCGTAGTTGGTGGCGATGAATGTGTTCGTGCCGCTGTTGAACAGCCCACCTCCCAACCCGCCGACCAGGCCCGCCGCCACCAGCGCCGCCCATGTCGGTGCGAGCGCGGTCCCTAACAGACCGAGCGCGGTGATCAGGCTGCCGAGCGCGAGCGCCGGGCCGAGGCCCAGCCGCGCGGCGACGCGGCCCAGGGTTATGCTGGAGATAAAGTAGCCAAGCGTACCGGTCAGAAACCACGCACCGGCGGCGTCGAGCGACAGCGCGAACTCCTCCTGGATCGACGGCCATGCCACACCGCGCACCGGGCCGGTCATGCCGACCATCACGAACCCTGCATAAGAAACGCCGAGCATCAGCACGCTCGGCCTGAACAGAAGCATCTTGTGCCGCGTTTCAGCCTTACTTATACTCGCGCTCATATCACCTCTTCCTGTCGATACCACGCCCACGTATCGCGCACGGTTTCCTCTAGCGGGCGGATCGCAAGGCCCAACTCGCGCTGCGCCTTGCCTGCGTCGAAATAGAGGAGCCGCGCGCTCAGCCGCAACTGTGCGCCGTCCATCGGGACCGGCGCGCCCAACGCCCGCGCCGCGTCGATCAACGCCGTCGCCGGCCCCACAAGCGCGCGCGGCAACGTGAACCGGGGCGGGCGCACCCCGGCGACCGCCGCCATCAACGCGATCAGGTCGCGGGTACGGACGTTGTGCGCGTTCAGGATGTAGCGCTCACCTGAACGGCCCCGCTCCGCCGCGGCGAGGTGCGCCGCCGCTACGTCGCGCACGTCGATCACACCCACGCCGCCGGGCGCGGCCATCGGGACTCCGCGCCGCGCTGCGCGCACCACCAGGTCGCCGGACACGCGGTTCAGGTCGCCCGGCCCCAGCACCACCGTCGGATTCACGATCACCACATCCAGCCCTCCGGCGGCGGCCTCGCGCGCGGCTTCCTCCGCGAGCCACTTGCTGTGCCCGTAAGGGAACGCCCCCGGCGGCAGGTTGAACGGGACGCGCTCGTCCGCAGGCTGCCCGTCCTCGCGGAGGCCCACCGCCGCCCCGGAACTGGTCAGCACCACGCGCGCCACGCCGGCGCGCCGCGCCGCTTCGAGCACTGCGCGCGTCCCTTCCACGTTGACGCGGTACACCTCATGGACCGGGAGCCGCCAATACTGCGCCGCCGCCGCGACGTGGAACACCCACCCACACCCCGTGCACGCCTGCGTCAGCGCTTCTACGTCGAGCAGGTCGCCGGTCGCGTCCTCAAACTCAATGGCGTCAGGCCCGGCCAGCGCGCGTAGACTCGACATGGGTCGCCGCCAGATGCGGACCGTATGGCCTCCCGCGCGCAGCGCCCGCGCCACGTGCGCCCCGACGAAACCGGTCGCACCGGTCACCAACGCGCGCACGTCAGGCCTTTCGCCAGCGAAAGAGCACGACCACCAGCAACACACAATCCGCCATGAGGACGCCGACGAAACAGCAGTTCATGACGACGCCCACAACCGGCGTCTCCGGGCCGAGGGCGCGCCAGCCGAGCCGGGAGACGATGAGGATGCTCACCGCCGCCCCGCAGAGGTAGCCCTTGATGTAGCTGGACGCGGCCAGGCGCGCGCGGCTCAGACTGAGAGAGCGGATCAGGTAGCCGAAAACGCCGAAGGCGAGGCCAAAGTAAATAGCGAAGCTCAAAAGCTCAGAGGAACTGCCCATAAAGGCGAAGAAGCCGGCCTCGGCGTCAGGCGGCGTGGTCCACAAGACGGTCAGCGCGCCGCCGAGGATTCCCCAGAGCGCGCCGTAGAGGAGACCGACAGAGGGCAATCGCCCGCGAAGACCTCTGCGGCCTCCGCCTTCCAAATCGTCGCCCATCGCTGCAATCTACGCCTGCGGGCTAACTATCGCTTGCTGTGCTCAGGTCCGGCGCTCGCCATGTGCCATAGGGGCCTGCCCGCCGACCTATTGTACACCAGAAGGGCGGGAGGTGCGTTAACGGGCCGCGACCGTCCTGCCAACCTTCGCCCAACTGTACGGCCCTGTCAGGCCAAATGAAAACGTTGCCGACGCGGGTTAGTTGCATCATTTCCGGGCCGCCGCGCGGCCAACGGGTTCGAGCGCGTTCCCGGCTTGTCAATAGGCCCGTGCCGCCGAAGCGCTGGGCGTTTGTCGCATGAGATATTGCCCAGACAGTTACCGTTTGCCTATTTCGCAAGGCCCCAGGTCCATGCTACCCTATCTACATGATCCGTTCTATGATTGACCGCTCGCACCCCATCGTGCGCAAAGACTCGCGCGTCCGCCCACGCCGGACGCGGCTCGGCAAGTTCTGGGCCGGCCCGCTGCTCCCATTGGCGTTGATGCTGGCGCTCTCAGCCTTGTGGATGCTGCTGTGGTATGTCCCCATAGCGTCATATAACCCGTACTACATAGTTCCCAGCCTTGAGGACATCCTTGAGCAAATCATCATCAGTCTGACCTTGAGTATCTGCGTGGGCGGCTGGACGACCGGGCTGGTCGGCGCATCGACGGGCGGGCCGCTCATCGCCCGCGAGATTGAGGACCGGACCTGGGATGCGCTCGCCGCCACGCCACTCACCAACGCTGAGATTGTGCGCGCCAAGTTCGCCGCCGGGATATGGCGCATCCGGCACTGGTTGTGGGCGCAACTGATGACACGCGCATTGCTCGCGTTCACGGCGTTCACCCTCATGGTCCGGCTGACCACGCTTTCTGGCAACTCTAACCGCTACGAATGGTCATTGGCGGGCAGGGGCCTGACCTTTGAAGTCCTCGCTGCTTACTTGGCCGTGTTTGTCTTCATGCTGCTGCAACCGCTGCTGACGGCGGCGGCGGGCGTCTCGCTGGGGATGTTCAGCGCGGCGTTCACCGGGTCGCCGGCATTGGGACGCGCCCTGGCGTTGATGGCGCGGTTGGGGTTGTGGGTTCTGACATGGGGGACCGCGATCTATCTGCTTGTGCGCGCCTCCGCAAGCGCCGGCGTTGCAACGATAGGCTTGATGGTCGCGCATCTGTACGTCCTGTCTGATTTGCCCTACATGCTGTACCAGGACGGCAGTGACTGGCTGGCGCTCCCGGTCGGGCTGGGCCTCATTGCGTTCTTGATGGCCTTGCAGGTATGGCTATGCCTGCGGCTGGCTGCCGCCGCGCTGGGCCGGCGGCGCGCCTGACGTGGTATAATGCACCCCCGACCCTTGTCTGATGCGAGATAAAGCGCCTTGCTCAAACCAATCACTCCGTCTGACGCCGATTGGGACGCCTTCGTCGAGGCGCACCCGGACGCGCACATCCTGCAAACCGCCGCCTGGGGCGCGCTCAAGAGCGCGTTCGGCTGGTCGGCGGCGCGCGTGGCCCTGGCCGATGCGGGCGGGCGGATAGCGGCAGGCGCGCAGGTACTCTACCGGGCGCTGCCGCTGCGCCTGGGGACCATCGCTTACGCGCCGCGCGGCCCGCTGGTGGATTGGGACGACGCGCCGCAGGTCCGCGCGCTGCTGGCCACCCTCGACGCCGTAGCGCGCCGGCGACGCGCCGTGTTGCTCAAAATTGAGCCGTCGCTCCCCGATGCGCCCGCCGCCGCCGGGCGTCTGGCCTCCCTGGGCTTCCGTTCCAGCCCGCAAACCGTCCAGCCGCCGCGCACCGTCGTGATCGACATTGCGCCGGACGAAGAAGCGATCCTGGCGGCGATGAAGCAGAAGACGCGCTACAACATCCGCTTGAGCTTCCGCAAAGGCGTCACGGTGCGGGAGGGCGGCGTCGCTGACCTTCCCAGTTTCAATGCGATGATGCAGGCCACCGGCGCGCGCGACGGCTTTGGCGTCCACGCGCCGGGGTACTACAAACTGGCTTATGATCTGTTTGCGCCTGCCGGGCGCGCCGCGCTGCTGATCGCCTCGTATGCGGGTGAGGACCTGGCGGGGGTGATGGTCTTCGCGCTGGGGCGGACCGCCTGGTACTTCTACGGCGCTTCGTCGGACGCGCACCGCAACCTGATGGCGACTTACGCCGCCCAGTGGGAGGCGATCCGCTGGGCGCGGGCGCGCGGCTGCACGATCTACGACCTGTGGGGCGTGCCTGACGCAGACGAGGCGACGCTTGAGGCGGGGTTTGAGACGCGAAACGACGGCCTGTGGGGGGTGTATCGTTTCAAGCGCGGATTTGGAGGCCGGCTGGCGCGGACGGCCGGCGCGTGGGATCGAGTGTACAGTCCCTTGCTGTACGCTGTTTACTGCCGGGTAATGAGTCAGGCTCGCCTATAACGGTACTAGAGTAGCTTTGAAAATTCGCCTGTCAACGGTTAGAATAGCGAACAATCACCGTTGCGCTTATCCCCGTAAGGAGGGCTAAGTGTCTGACATTTACAAGATTATCGTGACCGGCCCTTTCAACTCCGGCAAGACGCAGTTCATCATGACCATCTCCGACATCGACGTGGTGAGCACCGAGCGGCGCATCACAACCGAGGATCGCGGCATCAAGGCGGAAACCACCGTCGCTATGGACTATGGCCGCGTCAAACTGGACGATAAGGTGATCCACATGAACGGCACGCCCGGTCAGGTGCGCTTTGATTTCATGTGGGAGATTCTCGCCACGGAGATGAACGGCTTCGTCGTCTTGGTGGACAGCGCAGACCGGCCCTCCTTCCGCGAAGTGACCGAGTTGGTTGAGATTTTCCAGGGCTTTCACTCGGTGCCTTACCTGGTAGCCGCTAACAAGAGCGACCTGCCCAACGCCGCCTCGCTTACCGAGGTGCGGCGCGGCGCGCACCTCGGTCCTGACGTGACCGTGATGCCCTGCGTGGCGACGCAGAAAACGAGCGTCCGCCAGGTATTGCTTCAATTGATCGCCCTGATCGACTCAGTGCGCCAGAAAGCCGGTTGATGATCGGGTCGTGTCAAAGCCTCGTAATAAGTGATGCCTGAAGCCACCGCGCCGGGCGGTGGCTTTTGTGTTGTGTGCGGGGCGTTTGACCAAAGCGCCCCGTTCGCGTTAGTGTATTGTCCGTCGCGCAACGTCACCGACCTGGCGGCTTAGAAGGGCGGGGCGCATGATGCGAAAGCTCCTCCGAATCACCCGATGCCTGCTGACGGCTGTAACTTACCTTTCGGCGCTGCTGAGCGCGCTTACGCTCTTCCCGCTGAGGCGGCTGGGCGGCTGGGGGATCGCGCTGGGGCCGGTCAAGCGAGTCGCCAGCGCGCTGTCGCTGCGCCTGGCTATCGCGGGGGGTCTCGGCGCGCTGGCCGGGCTGGCGCGCCTCGACCTCAAGGCGGCGCTGGCGGGGCTGTTCGGCGCAGCAGCGGCTGCGCGGCACGTGCGCCGGGTCGCGGCGCCGCACACAGCTTTTGAAGAAGCGTTCGGCCCGGACTGGCGTGCGCGCATCCCCCCGGACCTGGCGGCGCGCATGTTGTCGCACCGCTGGGCCTTGACCCTGGGCTTGTCAGCGCCCTACGTCGCATATGACTTGAGCTATTCCACCTGGCCGAAGACCGAAGAGGACCTGTCGTGTGCGCTCTGGCCGCCGCTGAAGAGCGCGCGGCGCACAGGCCTGGCCATCCTTTACCTGCACGGCGGCGGCTGGCACTACGGCGATAAGAATCGGGGCACCCGGACCCTTTTCAACCACCTGATCGCGCAGGGCCACCTGGTCATGGAGGCGGCGTACACGCTCGCGCCGAAGGCGAACCTCTACGGGATGTTGACCGACGTAAAGCGCGCCATCGCGTGGCTGAAGATCAACGCTGCTGCGTTGGGGATCGACCCGGAGCGCGTTGTGCTGATGGGCGCGTCGGCGGGCGGGCACCTGGCGCTGCTGGCTGCCTACACGCCCAACGCCCCCCGGTTCCAGCCTGCGAACCTGGACATGGACACCTCGGTGCGGGCGGTGGCGGCGTTCTGCCCGCCCGTGGACATCGCGGCGGCTTATCATGACTGGGGGGCGCGGTTCGGCGGCTGGCTGACGGGCAGGACGACGCTGGAGAAGTGGGTGATCTCGACGCTGGAGTCGCTTTTCTACGCGGACGGCTTCTTGCCGCCCTATGGCCGGTACATCCCCGTACCGCAAACCCCTGTCGGCGTGACCGGCGGCGCGCCCGAAGCGGTCCCGGAGGTGTACCGCCTCGCTTCGCCGCTGACGCATGTAGGCCCGCACTGTCCGCCGACGTTGCTGCTCCAGGGGACGCACGATCTCTATATTGATCCGAGCCACGCCTGCCGCCTGCATAAAGCCTTGCGCGCGGCGGGAGTCACGTCGGTGTACATCGAGTACGCCGACGCTGACCACGCCTTTGACCTGACCATGCCGAAGCGGTCGCCAGCGGCGCAGGCTGCGATTTACGATATGGAGCGCTTCCTGGCGTTGATGCTATAGCCGCGTCAGGAACTGCCCGGTGGGGCAGAACGTCCCGCGCCTCACGGGTCTTTGCGGCGCGCAACTTTGCTGCATGATCGCCGTAAAGGATAATTGAGTAGAAATGCGTGCGTTTTCTGCGTTTTCAGGAGGTTATCAAGATGTCCGAAAATCCGCAGCGCAGAGACCCCTTCCGCGATTTCCGTGACGCCATGGAGCGCTTCATGCAGGAAGGATTTGGAGCGATGCAAGGCAGCGAAACCCCGGCGGTTGACATCTACGAAACCGACGACGCCATCGTGGTCATGACCAACATCGTCGGCGCGGACCCGGCGGAAATCGAGGTTTCCGTCACGGACGACAAGCTCACCATCGCTGGCGAGAGTCGCCTGGGGCTTGACATCCCCGAAAGCGCCTTCCTGCGCCGCGAGCGCCGCTTCGGGAGGTTCTCGCGCACGGTGACCATCCCGCGCCCGGTCAAGGCTGAGGAGGCCAGCGCCAAGTATAAGGGCGGCGTGCTCACCATCACCCTGCCCAAGGTCGAGCGGGCGCGCGTCAAGAAAGTGGAGATTGAGTCGGAATAGCCGTCTACCGTCAGGCTCCCGGTTCGCGGGAGCTTTGTTGACCCCAATTGACAACCCGCCCCGCGCGTGGACAATTGCCTCGGCATGAAGGCAAGGACCCTCCTCGCAGTCGGCGCGGTGTTGTTGTTCGGCGCGCTGGTTCGCGTCTACAGCCTGGACCACGAAAGTCTGTGGATGGACGAGGCGTGGTCGCTGTGGGCGGTGAGCGGAGGCGCAGTGAGCGACACGCTCCGCGCCGTGGCTGCGGACGCACATCCCCCTTTCTACTTCCTCCTGCTTGACGGCTGGACGGCGCTGGCCGGCGACTCGGAGTTCGCCGGGCGCGCGTTGTCGGCCTTCTTTGGCCTGCTGACAGTCGCGCTGGTCTATCGCACCGCGCGCGAGATGTTCTCCCCTGCTGCCGGGGTGATGGCGGCGCTGGTCGCGGCGGCTTCCGGCTACCTGGCGTACTACGCGCGCGAGTTGCGCATGTACACGCTCGTGGCGCTGCTGGCGACCGCCTCCGTGTTTTTCTACCGGCGCTGGCTGCGCGGCGGCCCCGGCGCGCGGCGCGCTGCCGTCGGCTACGTAGCGGCGACCGGGCTGCTGGTCTATACGCACTATTTCGGCGTCTTTGTGCTGCTGGCCGTCAGCCTGCATTTTCTGATCGTGCTGCGGCAGCACTGGCGGCGCATCCCGGCGTGGATGTTGCTGCACGCCGGCGTCGTGGCGGCGTTTGAAGCCTGGCTGCCGGTGACGTTGCGGCAGTTCGGCGCGAGGCCGGGCGGGCTGGACCAGGCGACCCCGACCAGCCCTGAACTGGTCCACTACCTGGCCGATGTGTTCACCGACGCGCAGCCTGTCCTCTACGCGGGCCTGATCGCGCTGGCATTGCTTCAGCGTCCGCGCCGTGATAGGACGCCCGTCTCCATCACGCCGCTCTCGTGGACGGCGCTGCTGGCGCTGTGGGCGGTCTTGCCGCCCGCGCTTGCCCTGCTCTTCAACACGCGCTACCCGGTCCTCACCGTGCAGAACGTGATCGTCGCCGCGCCGCCGGTGGCGACCCTGGCCGGCCTGGGGCTGAGTCGCCTCCCTGCCACGCCGAGGGCCGTTTTTGCCGCGCTGGTGATTCTGGCCGGGTTGACGCCGACCGGCCTGCTGCAAGAGAAGTCGCCCTGGCGCGCGTTCGTCGGGGAGATCGCCGCGCGCTACGAACCCGGCGACGTGACCTTCCTGCACATCGGCGGGCCGCCGTTGTGGTCGATGCCGTTTGCGTACTACTACGCGCGCCAGCTCCCTGACGCCGCGCCGCCGGTCAACCTTTTTGACCTGCCTGGCCCGCCGAGCGCGCGCGTCTTCGCCGACGCCATCGACGACCTGACCGCCGGACGCCGCGCGTGGGTGGTGCTCACACACACGACCGCTGTCACCAGTTACGCATTGCCCTTGTTGGAGCAGAGCCGCGCGCCGTCGCTCATCGCGGCGATGGGCGACCACCGGGCTTATCTCTATCAACGCACGGACGCACCCGCCGGGTTTTATTTCGGAGATGCGCCTGACGATGGGTTGCATCTGATCGATTGCGAACTACCAGATGATGTATTTCTCCCTGGCGGCATCCTGGATGTCACCCTCGCCTGGCAAGTGGACCGGCAACCGCAGGCGAACTACTCGACCGGGGTGTACCTGTTGGGCGAGGACGGCGGCCCGGTTGAGTCGCACCTGGGCTTCCCTGGCGGGGAGCGCACGTCGTCGTGGCAGCCCGGCCAGACTTACACCGACCCACACGAGATTATCCTCCCACCCGACCTGCCGCCGGGCTATTACAGCGTCGTGGCGCGCGCCCTCAACGTCTTCCGCGACGAGACGCTTCCCGTCCACGACGCCGCCGGCGTGCCCCTGGGCGAGTACGCGGTGCTCGGAGGGATCACAGTCACGGCTCTATCCGAATGAACCTCTCACTCCGATGGTTGGCCCCAGTTGTGGGAATAATGCTGTTCGCGTTCACCGCCCGCGCCGTCAACCTGGGTGGGGAGCCGCTGTGGATCGACGAGACGTTTTCGCTCTGGCTCGCGCATGAGCCGGTCGATAAAGCGGTTGCGCTCGCCTCAGGCGATGTGCACCCGCCGCTGTACTTTGTGCTGCTCGGCCCCTGGGCACGCCTGACCGGCGACAGCGAACTGGCCGGGCGCTACTTCTCGACCTTGACCGGCGCGCTGGCGGTCGCGCTGACCTTCGCACTGGGGCGGAGGCTGTTCGGAGTGCGCGCGGGGCTGTGGGCGGCGCTGGCGCTGAGCGTGGCCGGGTTGCACGTCCGCTACTCCCGCGAGTTGCGCATGTACGCGCTGCTGGCGCTCCTGAGCGTCGCCTCGACTTACGCCTACGTCCGCTGGCAGGCGCGCCCGGCGCGAAAGTGGGCGCTGGTTTATTGGGCGCTCACCGCCGCGCTGCCGTACACGCATTACTACGGCGTGTTCATCCCGCTGGCGCACACGGTTCATTTCGGTCTCATTATGCGGACAGGGGGCTTAAGCCCCCTGTCCGATGAGGTGAGACGGCGCTTCGGAGAAGGGGATTCGCCCAACCGCCCCAGCGGGCGCACTTGGCTGCTGATGCAGGTCGGCGTGGCGCTGGCGTTCGTGCCCTGGCTGTCGGTGATGTTGCGCCAGGCGGCGATGCGGCCCGCCGGGCTGCATCACGCCGCGCCGACCGATTGGCCCACGCTTGAATGGCTGCTCTACATGCTGGCCGACGGTCAGGTGTGGCTTATCGGCGGATTGATCGTTTGGGGCATCTTGAACACATTTGTGGGTAGGGACGGGCCTCGGACCCGCCCCTACGGGCGGACAATCTTGCTGCTGTCCTGGCTGATCGCGCCGTTCATCGGCGCGGCGGCGCTCAACCTGCGCCTGCCAAGCCTGACCCTGCGCAACCTGACCCTGGTCACACCGGCGATTGCCTTGCTCGTCGGCGTGGCGCTGAGTCGCCTCCCGCGCGCGCCAGCGGTGATGGCGGCGGGATTGGTGATCTACAACGCGCTGACCGTGTTCCCTTATCTGTATCCGGGCAACCCCCCCTGGCGCGACTTCGTGCATCGCGTCGCGGCGCAGGTCCGCCCGACCGACGTGATGCTCTACCACCTGGGGCAGGGCGCGCGCTGGGAGCCGTTCGAGTACTACCGCCGCCGCGAGCCGGCATTCCCGGTCGAGCCGATTTCGCTGTTTGATCTGCCGGGGCCGCCGAGTTCGTCGGCGTTCGCCGGGGCGCTGGAAGCCCTCGTGCGCGACGAGCCGCGCGTGTGGGTGGTCACGTCGTATGAGACGCCCATCAGTTGGTACGCTTTCGAGGCGTTGACCCGGACGCATCACCTCAGCGCACGCGAAGCGCTCATCGATACCAACGTCTACCTGTTTGAGCCGCCGCCGGTCCAGCGAAGTGGCTATCGCCTGGGCGACAACCTGTTCCTCGTCCGCCCGATGGTGCGCAGCCGGCCCCCGTACCAGCCCGGCGAGACGTTCGCGGTGACGGTCGCATGGGAGGTGTTGCGCGCGCCTGAGAACGACTATTCGGTGGGGCTGCACCTGGTCAACGAGGCGTATGGCTTGACGGCCCAATCCGACGCCTACCCAGAGCCGCGCACATCGCTGTGGCGGGCCGGCGAGACGCGGGAGACTATCCACCGCTTGGCGCTGCCGGCGGACCTTCCGCCCGGTCGTTATGATGTGCATCTGGTGGTGTATACGTGGTGGGATCAGGCGCGGCTCCCGGTGCGCGATTCAGGCGCGGGCCTGCCCCTGGGCGATTATGTCCTGCTGGATACCATCACCGTTGAATGAAACTGAAGTGATTCAAGCTTTTGAGCCAACGACCCCGGTGCTTGTGGTGCTTGTCGTGTTTGCGGGCGACCTCACCCCCGTCCCCCTCTCCGCTTGCGGAGAGGGGGTGTCGAGCCGCAGGCGAGACG
>DAOTXU010000497.1:0-11014 GCA_034435135.1 Anaerolineae bacterium
TTTCCCTCACCCCTAAATCCCCTCTCCCACAAGGGGAGAGGGGACTATGAACCCAGATTTGTGGTATCTTTGCCCCCTCTCCCGTCATACGGGAGAGGGGGACAGGGGGTGAGGGGCTTTTCAAACACTTTCTTAGGGATTTGCCAGATGGGGATTTCTTTTGCCTCAAATGGCGCGCGACCGGCCTCAAGCCGGCAATGATCGGGAGCCGTGCACCTTTACGCCGGATCGTAGGCCGGCAGGGTGAAGTAAAACGTGCTCCCTTTGCCGACCTTGCTCTCCACGCCCACCTGCCCGCCGAGCTTCTCGACGATGCGCCGCACAATTGACAGCCCCAAGCCGTGCCCTCTGGCGCGCGCTTGGTCGAGCCGGGTGAACGGCGTGAACAGCCGGCCCTGCTCCTCCGGGGTGAGGCCGGGGCCGTTGTCGCGCACCCAGAAGCGCACCGTCTCGTTCGGCTGTGGCGCGGCGCCAAGCACGACCTGGGGGGGCTGCCCGCCGTATTGGATCGCATTGCTAAGGTAGTTAGCCCACACTTCGACGACCCAGGGGCTATAGCCCACCGCGGTCGGCCACGCTTCGAGGTTCAGCACGACCAATTCGACCTGGCGCTCCTCAATCAGGTAGGCCAGGCGTTCCTGCGCCTCGCTCACGATGCCGGCCATGTCCAGCGGCAACAGCTCAACGACTTCCTCCTTCCGCACACTCGCCAGCAGCAGCAGTTCGTCGATGATGTTGCTCATGCGCGCGCTGTGCCGCGAGATCGTCTGGAGCGACTTGCGCAGGCTTTCGCGCCATGCAGGATCGTCGTAGCCCAGCTCAAAGGCCTCTTCAAGCACCTGGGCATGGCCGAGGATAATGCCCAGCGGGTTTCTCAGGTCATGGGCGACGGTCTGGGCGTAGGCGTCAAGTTCTTCGTTGCTGGCCTCCAGTTCGCGCGTGTAGCGCCGCTGTTCCTCCACCAGTTGGGCGTTGTGGATGGCGATGGCCGCCGAGGCTGCGAGGGTCTCAATCACGGCCACGCCGTCGTCGTCAAAATCGCCGTTCACCGCTTCTAGCACACCCAGGACCCGGTCGCGCGTGCGCAGCGGCACAGCCAGCAGGTTTTCGGTGTGATAGCCGGTCTGCGCATCGATGTGGGCGGCAAAGCGGCTGTCCTGGCGCACGTTCGGGGACAGCGCGCTCTTCCCCTGCTGCGCAGCCCAGCCGGCGATCCCTTCGCCAGGGGCAAGGGTCAGGCCGACCAGCGTTTGCGCCACCCCCTCGTGGTACGCCGCCTTGCACACCAGATACCCCGCGCGCGCCTCGTCCCACAGCCACACCGAACCGCCCTCCGCGCCGATCACCTCGGTGACCGCCTGCAACAGGCGCGCGAGCACCTGTTCCAGATCGAACGTGGCGGTGAGCGCCTGCCCTGCCCGGTTGAGCAGGTTCAGGTCGCGGCTGCGCCGCTGCAAGGCTTCCTCCACTTGCTTGCGCTCGGTGATGTTACGGCTGATCCGCGCCACGCTGGTGACGTTGCCAGCCTCGTCCTTGACCAGGTAGATGTGATCGAGGAGCCACAGCGCCTGGCCTCGCCAGATGACGTGATTCTCGACGGTCATACTCTGCCCGGTGTCCGCCGTTTGCCGGATCTGTTCGACGAGGCGCGTCGCGGTCTCGTGATCGAAAAAGTCGAACACGGTTTTGCCGATCACATCGGCGGGTTCAACGCCATAGCGACGCGGCCCATTGTAATACACGATTCTGCCGTCCAAGTCGTAGAGAAATATCAGGTCCTCGGTGCTCTCCACCAGTGAGCGCAACCGTTCCTCGCTCGCGCGAAGCGCCGCCTCGGCCTGCGTACGCGCGGTGATATCCATTCCCACCTGAACCACGCCGACAATAGAGGTGCCATCCTCATCCCAGACCGGGTCGCTCTTCAAGAGCCAGACCCTCCCATCCGCCGTCGTCACCTCCGCCTCCTGGTGGCTGCTCGTCTGGTAGCTCGTCACAACCGGGCAATCCTCGCAGGGTTCGCTCCGCCCGTGCCAGACTTCGTAGCAGTGACGCCCGACCAGCCCATCGCGTGTCGCCCCGACCGATGCCTCTGCCGCCTGGTTCGCCCATCTGATTGTCAAGTCGGTGTCCAGGTAGGCGACCATCTCCGAGATGCTGCGCAGGATCAGCGCTTTCTCTTGCTCCGACTTCTTGAGCGCTTCCTCCATGCGCTTGCGGCGGGTGATGTCGCGGTTGCTGGCGCGCCTGCCGCGCCACGCGCCGTTTATGTCGTACACCGGCTGGCTGATGTGGCCGATCCAGCGCACGTCGCCGTTCCGGGTGATGATACGAAAGTCGCGGAAAAACGTCTCGCTGCTCTCAAGCTGATCCGGCTCGAAGAGCCTGGCGATGGCGGCGCGGTCCTCAGGGTGAACGATGTCGATCAACAACTGCGGATTCTCTGCAAACTCATCGGGGCAATACCCCGTGATACGCTCACACGATGGCGAATTGAAGAGGAAGTTCCCGTCAGGGCCGAGCCAGTACTCCCAGTCGTGCGCAAAGTTTGCAATGGTGCGGAAGCGTTCCTCGCTCTCGCGCAGCGCCTTTTCCGCTTGTTTGCGCTCGGTGATGTCTTCGGCTGCGCCTTCGTAGTACAACGTGTTGCCCGCCTCATCGCGGACGGCGGTCGCGCTCTCGCGGACAAAGATCGTGGACCCGTCGCGCCGGACCCAGGCCGACTCTAGGCCAATGACGCGCCCATCGCTCTCGATGCGCTTTTTGAAGACGGAGCGCGGGTAGCCCGGTACGTACCCTTCCTGTTCAAGGTTGCGCTGCGCTAGTTCCTCAAAGGAGTCGTAACCCAACATGCGCACCAGCGCCGGGTTCGCCATAAGGATGTCGCCGTCGGGCGTCGTGCGATACAGGCCGATGGTCACGTGCTCGAAAATGCTGTGCAGAAGCGACTCCCACTCGCGCAGCGCCGTCTCGGCGCGAACCCGCTTCGTGATGTCGGTGTTGGAGAAAACGCACGCGCTCACCCGCCCTTCGCGGTCAAGCAAGGGATAGAGTCGGGATACCGTAAATCGGACCGTTCTGTCCTGGCACGTGTAGGTCATCTCCAGATCGCTAAACATGTGACCCTGGAAGACCTGCGCTACCATAGCGTCGAAGGCGGGGGCGCTTTCCAGGTTATAGAGAAGTCCATGATACGTCTGCCCGATGATGTCTTTCCTGTACCCAAAGACGCTTTCACACGCCCGGTTCCAGGTCTGGATGATCCCGTCTGCGTTCACCGAGAAGATCGGGTCGGGCGAGTTCTCCACCGCTTGCCGGTAGCGCTCCTCGCTGACGCGCAGCGCGGCCTCGACTGCCATGAGTCGCCCGCGCAGGGCGGTCAGTTCCTCGCTCAGTTGTGCTTCGGTCTTCGCTTCGTCTTGCATGATGTCCTCAACCGTGCTCTCAATGAGCAATGTACAGACGTACTTTCGGAGGAGGCTTCGAAGGCGCCTCTAACAATATTATATGAATAATTGATAAAACGCGAATAAACGATTGTGGAATAGGGGTTTTCGGCGGCGCGTTACGGCGAAGGCTCTCGCGCCAAAGCGACGTCGCGCGAGGGCGTAAAGGGGTGTTGAGCCTTTGGTGCGAAGGACAACCCGCAAGAGAGACGGCCTATGCTTGGCCTTGATCGTTCGCCGCCGCCCCGGCGATGGCCGCGCCGACGATGCCGGCCTCGTTCAGCAACTGCGCCGGGACCACCTCCGCCTGCACGGTGAGCCGGGGAATGAACTTCTCATGCTGTTTACTCACCCCGCCGCCGATGATGATAAGGTCCGGCCAGAGGAGTTCTTCCAGCCGGCGCAGGTAATCGTCCAGCCGCGCGCTCCACTTTTTCCACGAGAGCTTCTCGCGCGTGCGGACCGCGTCGGTGGCCCATAACTCGGCATCGCCGCCGGCGACGATGATGTGCCCAAGTTCGGCGTTGGGCAGCAGGTGCCCATCGGTGAAGAGCGCGGTGCCCAGCCCGGTGCCGACGGTCACGATCAACACCACGCCCATGCGCCCTTTACCCGCGCCAAATGCCATCTCGGCCAAGCCGGCCGCGTCGGCGTCGTTGACGACGCGCACCGGGCAGCCGGTCGCCTCGGCGAAGAGACCGGCGGCGTTCGCGCCGATCCAGCGCTTGTGCACGTTGGCCGCCGTGAAGGTGACGCCGCCGCGCACGACTGCCGGGAAGCCGCAGCCGACCGGCCCCCGCCAGTTGAAGTGTTTTACGATTTCGGCCACCGTTTGCGCCACTGCGCGCGGCTTGGACGGTTGGGGGGTGGGGAGGCGGTGTCGGGGCGTCAGCAGCGCGCCAGTCGCCGTGTCAACCGGCGCACCCTTGACGCCAGAGCCGCCGATGTCAATGCCCAAGACTTCCATGCCTGACTCTCCTCCGCCCAGCACGAATCCCTTGCACTTGATTATATGCAGATGTGCCCTGTGAGCATACTCAGTTAAGGACCTGCCCGGAAAGTCCCGGACAGAGGGCTTAACCCCCCTGTCCGAAGCCGCAAGCGCTTATACCTGGGTGCTTATGCGCTCTTGAGCGCGCGGAGCGCCAGTGTATATCGGTCGCTGCGTTTGACCTTTTTGGGCAGCCGTTCGTCCAGGTCCTTGAGCAGCGCTGGGCCGTCAAAAAAGGTGAGACGGATATGCACGCGGTTGCCGTTGTGCATGTAAAAGACCGCGCGGCGCGGCACAGGTGTGGAGGCGCGCCTCTGGAACAGCGCCGAGAGCGCCGAAAGGGAAAAGGCCGCCGGTGGGCTTTCCAAATCGACGGCGGCAAGGTCTTTGAAGTAGAAGTACCAGGCGCGCCCCTGGCCGATGTATTGCAGGTGGTTCTCTCCGATGGCGATGAGCATCTGCCGGCCGCCGAGGAGCACCCGCCACCCGCAGATCAGCAACAGCAGCCCGATCAAGGCGGTATCGAAGTAAGGCGCTTGCGGGGGCAGGGTCGTGGTCAGCAATAAGAAGGCGACGACGAACGCCACTGTCCATACACCTACAGTCTCGAACCAACCCTGCCGGGTGCGTTGGTAGATGATATTGCCGCTCCCGGTGACGGTGCGGGCGACGGGTTCCTGGCTCATCGGGCGGTTGTCCCTTGCGGCTCTCAGGGAACGCTGCCCGTATTATACCCGTTCTGTCAGCTTTCGTGAAACCGTCGCGCGGCTTAGCGCTTCAGCGCCTCAATGACGCGCTGAAGGCGCGCGCGGCCCTCCGCCATAAACGCCTCCAACTCCTTGAGGCCGGCCATGTTCACCATCGCCGCAGGGTCAAAGATGGCGACCACGCTCCCGCCGTCGTCGTTTTCATAGACAACGGCGTTGCACGGCATGAAGAGGCCGACGTTGAGATCAGTGCTCAGCGCCTGGTGCGCCAGCGGTGGGTTGCACGCCCCCAGGATAACGTACTTACGGAAGTCAACGCCGAGCTTCTGTTGCAGCGTCGCCTTCACGTCGATTTCGGTCAGCACGCCGAACCCCTCTTGCTTGAGGGCAGCGATCACTTTCTCGACGGCCCGCTCGTAGGGCAGATCCAACCGGGTTTCAAGGCTGAACGCAGAGATTGCGTTGGTCATAGAGCGCCCTCCTGGCCGATTCTCCGGTGCTGCTTACTTGGATGCAGAGTGACCGCTCCGGTCGCACGGCGCAGGCAAACCGGGGCAAAGTCTAACGCAGAGCATTCGTGGTATTATAGGGATGAAGTTCTGTGACACTGGCGGCAGTATTCCACCCGTTGTGAGAGAAAGCGGCCATGAGCAAAGACTGGCCTCCGCTGTTGCGCCTGTTGGGTGAAGAGCTTGGTTATCGGGTGCGCCCAGGCGCACCCACGCGCGGTTACGAGCTGTTCTATGTTGACCTCTCCTCCTGGAAGCTGCGGCTTTCGGACCGGACGCCGGTGGTGTGGGTCAAAAGCGCGGATTTGGAAGCCATCGCTTCTCCAAAGCACCTCACCGAGAGTTGGCAGGACATCATCCGCGAGCGCGGCCTGCGGCACGAGACCCTGCTTGTGCTCCTGGACGGTGACCGCACGCCCTTTCTGCCATATGCCGCCAGCCCCCTGTATCACTTCGCCGTCATCGGCGCGGATGAGCAAAAAACAATCCTGCATTCGCGCCGACCCAGCGCTGAACTGCTGGATTTGGTCTCCGCTCAGGTGCCGATCTCTAACCTTGCCCCCTACGAGACCAGCTCGCCGGTCACCGGGAGTCGCTTCTTTGGGCGTGAGTACGAGACGACTAAAATTCTGGCGAACCTGGACACCAACCACGTCATCCTCGGCGTCCGCCGGATCGGCAAGACCTCGCTGCTGCAAGAAATCCAACGGAAGTTAAACGATGAAGAAAACCCACCGCCAGTCGTGTACCTTGATCTCAGCGATCTGACATCGCTAGAGGACTACGTCCGTGAGGTGGTGCGCAAGCTCCATCCTCAGGAATTGCCCCGGCTGAGCCACCAGAAGTATGTGTTCTTCTTCCCCAACTTCCTGGAGCGCATGAGGCAGAAGTATAAGAGCAAGATCATCTTCCTTCTCGATGAGGTGGATAACCTGATTAAGATGGAGCAGGGGGAGTGGGAACTGCTCAAGTTGCTCCGCGCATCGGCCAACAAAGGCGCCTGCCAATACATCTTTGCCGGGTTTTGGGAGACCATGCGCGAGCAGTACAACCAGGACTCGCCGTTTTATAATCTCGCGCGCCCCACCCGTCTCACCGAGTTCAGTCGGCAGCAGGCTTATGATCTCATCGTCAGGCCGTTGGAAAACCTGCGCGTGCGCTTCCACGACAAAGAGGGAGTGGTGGGGCGCATCTACGAGGAGACGGCAGGGCACCCCAACTTGATCCAGTACTATTGCACCGTCCTGGTCAGGCAACTTGACCAGACGAACACCCGTGAAATCAGCCCTGACAGCCTGATCAATGTCTATACCGATGAGAATTTCAGAGACCACCTGCTTCAGTCCTTTATGTACAACACGCAGAACCGCGAGAAAGCAATCGTTTATGCCTTGCTGAAGAGGGATACCCGGTTGAACAGCTTCACCCAGCCCCATATCGATGCGACCTTGCGGCGTGCCGGCGTGGCGTTGCCGCAGGGCGACATCGACGAGGGATGCAACCTCCTGGTCCTGGCCGGCATCTTCAACCGTAGAGGCAAAGAGTTCTCGTTCACGTCGTCGGTTTTTGCTACGGTGCTGCGCCAAAACTATGACCTTGACTACCTCTTGAACAAGGCGAAGGAAGAAGGGCTATGAAGGAACCAGACCCTGCATCGCCGCCGCTGGATGTCCCCGAATACAATCGCGCCGCCGCCCTTGAAGTGATCGAGCACATCGACAAAGACGAGTTCTGCGCGTTGTTAGGGCCGCGCTATGCGGGCAAGTCCGACATCTTGCGCGCGGTCCAGGCGGCGCTCTCGGCCCGGCAGCGAGTCTGCATCTACATCGACCTTAACCTTCTGGAGACAACCTCGCCGGCCGAGTTTTTCACCCAATTAACGGGCGTCATCGCCGGGAACCTTCACACCATGACCGGGCGCCCACCGGGCGCCCGCGCCATCGCCAGGACGCGCGGGATCGAATTCCGCAACTTTCTCGAAGACAGCCTGGCGCGGTTGCAGCGTGACCTCATCTTGATGT
Source organism: Anaerolineae bacterium (assembly GCA_034435135.1). Classification (GTDB taxonomy): domain Bacteria; phylum Chloroflexota; class Anaerolineae; order Aggregatilineales; family JAFGMM01; genus JAOSJO01. The sequence continues at coordinate 7,672 of DAOTXU010000497.1, forward strand.
TCGACCATCTGGAGGCCGCGCCGCACGATCTGCTCCAGGCGTTGCTGACCTCGCTTCGAGCCGCCTATTCCGAGCAGCAGACGCGCCCGCACCGGCTTGCGGTCGTGGTTTGTGGGGCGTTGAGCCTGGGGAAAATCACCGTCGGGCCGACATCGCCGTTCCATAACATCGCGCACACCGTGCTGGTCGGCGACCTCACCGACGCGCAAAGCCGGGCGCTGGTCGCCGCGCACACGGCGTCGGCGACGATCAACGTCTCGCCCGGCGCGCGCGAGGAGTTGTTCACGGCTGCGCGCGGCGACCCGTACCTGCTTAGCCGGCTGTGCCACAAGTGTGTTGAGGCGGTCCCCAAACGGTTGAAGGACGCCAGCGTCAGGCGTCTGGTGCAGGACTTCATCCAAAACGACGCGCCGACCTATAAGGTGGTGCAGGAAGCCATCCGGTTGATCGAGGATGACCCCGACCTGCTCAAGTGCATCGTGCTGCTGCTGGAACGCGACACCGCGCCCAAGCGCGAGCTTCCACTCCCGCTCGTCCCTGACCTGGACCCGCTGTACCTCACCGGTATGGTCCGGGAGGTGGGACGCGATCGCTACCAACTGCGCAACAAGGTCTACCGCGAATGCCTCGCCCACCATTTCACGCCGGGGCGCGTCGGCCATCTGTTCGTGATGGCCGGGCGTTGGGATGAGGCCATCAATTATCTGGCCGACCGGATCGCGGAGGGGGAGGAGCAGTACCGCGCCGACTTGCTGGCGGCGACCGTCCATTCGATGTTCGCGGCGGAGAACCTGGAACGCGCGGCGCATTACCTGGCGCGCGGGCTGTCGGCGGGCTTCGGCGTCAAAGAAGCACAAATCTGGCATTTCGACTCGCAGGAGAACGTGCTCCGGCGCATCGGGCAACTGGGGCCGGCCACGAGCAGCGGGGCCGCGCGCAGCCTGACCATCTCCCCCAAAGAGGACGGCTTGGAGACCCAGGCTTTTCGGAAGGCGCACCCCCTGCGCGGGCCGGGCAACAAACGCGCCGCGCCGCTCATGGTCCCGCCCAGGCAGCAACCGGTGGGCGTCGTGGTCATCAATGACCTCGTGGCGGACGGCGTGCGGCAGCAAGAGCACGAACTCGTCGGCTACCTGAACCAGGCCGCGCGCGCGCTCCAGGAGGTGTACGCCCGTCAGAAGCGCCGCACCCTGTCCGAGGTGTTGCGCGAGATCGCGGTCATCATCGGCGAGTCGCTTGAACTCGAAAAAGTGACCCGGATGATCCTGCCTCAACTGGCGCGCGTGTTGCCCTTCGACACGGCGTCGATTCAACTGTTCAACCCCACGAGCAACGTATTAGAGATCGTCGCCTCCAGGGGATTCTCCGACCCGCAAGCCGTGGAGAAGCTCGTTTTCCCGCTGGAGGACCGCTTCCCGAATGTGCAGGTGTGGCGCACCAAGACGCCGCGCCGCTACGCCGATGTGACCGAGGTCTTCCCCCACTTCGCCGATCCCCAGTATCATACCGCCTACGTGCGCGGCTGGCTCGGCGTGCCGCTGGTCGCCAGAGGCGAGTCGCTCGGCGCCATTACGCTGGACAGCTTCACGGCGGACTTCTACACACCGGAGCATGAAAACCTGGCGATGGTCTTCGCCAACCAGACGGCGTTGGCGATTGAAAACGCGCGCCTGTTCAAGGCGAGCCAACAACGCGCCGAAGAGTTGTCCTCCCTGGCGAACGTGGCGCGGGAGATCAGCGCCAGCATCACCGACCACCCCCGCCAAATCCTCGACTCCATCGTGCGCGGCGCGTGCGAGACCACCGGGGCCGACTGCGCGGTCATTTACCCCTTCTTGCCGGGCAGAGTCGTCTATGACACCTTGAACACCGCCGCCTACGGCCTCAACCACCCGGAACGGTTCGCGCCGCAACCCAGGGACCCCCAAACCCATAGATACCTCACCCGCGTCGTTTTGCAGAACGGCATCTACGTGGTCAACGACATCGCTACCGACCCGAACGCGCCGCGCCTCAAGAGCCGGTTTCTCGAACGCGAAGCCATCCGCGCATTCGTCGCCATCTGCCTGTCGCCGGGCGAGGGTGACACGCCCGGCGATGAGAAGCCGCTCGGCGTGCTCTTCGTTAATTTCCGCGACGCGCACGTTTTTGACGAGGAGGAACTGGAGACGATCCGCCGCTTTGCGAGCCACGCCGCGATCGCGATCAACAACGCGCGCCTGTACCGGCGCACCAGCGAAGCGTTGGAGAAACGCGGCGCCGAACTCGACAAAATCCAGAAGATCGACAATGCGATCCGGTCCACGCTGGAGCTTCAGAAAATCCTCCAGATGATCCTCAACAGCGCGGTTGAGCAGACAAATGCCGCTTTCGGCACCGTGCAGCTCGTCACCGAGGACGGAGAGGCGCTCAAATTCGTGGTCGGGACGGAAATGCCGGTCCCCCTCGGCGACCGATTGGGCTTCGGCCAGGGCATCACCGGCAAAGCAGCGCAAGAGGGGCGCACGATTCGCGTCCCCGATGTGACCCAGCCGCCCTGGGACGCCGCTTATGTCCCCTACAATTCCGTGACGCGGTCCGAGTTGGCGGTCCCGATGATTTTCGAGGACCGAGTCGTCGGCGTCATCAATATCGAGCACCCGGAAGTGGACGCTTTCAGTGAGGAGGATCAGCAATTGCTGGAGCGTCTGGCGCAGCAGGCCGCCATCGCCATCCATACCGCCATGCGCTACGAGGAACTACAAAAGGCGTATAAGGAGCTAGAAGACACCCGCGACCGGATGATCGCCACCGAGGCAGTGGCATGGCTGGGCCTGTTCGGGGCCGACTGGCAGCACACGATCAATCAGAAGACCTTCAGCATCCGCCAGTATGTCAATGGGCTGCGCCGGTGGCTGCGGAAGCAAGAGGCACTTCCTCAACTCGCCGAGCAGGTGTCGCTGACGCTGGATCATATCGAAGAAGTCGTACAGGGCATCCAGCAGGTGAGGTTCATCAGCCAGGTGCCCTCGCACGTGCCTGGCGAGACCAGAGAGCAACTCGTCGAGGATGAAGCGCCCGAAACGGTCGAACAAACCTCCATCGACAAGGAACTCTCGGATATTGTGACGCACTGGTGTGTGCGGCGCAGCGATGTGCAGGCAAACCTGCAATTGCAATGCCCAGGAGTGGACGTCGCCATCCCGCCGGAGTGGTTGGGGATCGCCATGGAAAAGCTGGTAAACAACGCGCTCAAGGCCATGCCCGACGGGGGCGCGTTGACCGTCTCGACGAAACAGGTGGGCGACACGGTGTACATCTTTATCGAAGACACAGGCAAGGGCATCCCCGATTTCGCCCGCGC
>DAOTXU010000498.1:0-5259 GCA_034435135.1 Anaerolineae bacterium
TGCGCGAGCAGCGCCGCGCCTACGCGCCGACGTGTGAGCTGGCGCTCGTGCTGGCGAGCGTCGCGTACCCGGTCAACGTCGGGTCGATTTTCCGCATCGCCGATGCGTGCGCCGTCCGCGACCTGGCGCTGTGCGGCATCACGCCCACGCCGCCCAACCCGAAGATTGAGAAGATCGCCCGCTATAAAGACACCCGCCTCCCCTGGCGCTATGTGCCAGAGGCCGCCGACGCCATCGCCGACCTCAGAGCGCGGGGCTACCATATCTGCGCGCTGGAGATCACCGACCAGTCTGCGCCTTACTACGCTTTCGACTATCCCGATAAGCTGTGCGTCGTGGTCGGCAACGAGGATTCAGGCGTGCCGCGCGCCGTGCTCAGCGCGTGCGACAGCGCCGTGTTCATCCCCATGTACGGCAAGGGCCGCTCTTTGAACGTACACGTCTCCGTGGCGGTGTTGCTTTATCACGTGCTCCACGCAAAAGAGGTTTAGGTGCCCTGGCTGTTCTCCCTGTCGGCCAGCAGCAGCCACGTCATACCCAGCGCGTGCGTGGGCACCCAATCAGGCGCGTTATCCCGATAGCCGCCGAAGCCGTAGCGCCGCGCGCGCACGCCCCATTCCGCGACGACAGCAATCGCGGTTCCGCCCATGCCGCCGGGCGCGTTGTCTGCGCTGTCGGGTGTGGTCACCACCGCCAGCCCGACCGTCGCGTCCTTCGCGCGCCGGACCGCTTCGGCGGCGTGGCGCGCCAGCCCTTCCAAATCGTCCGGCGCGCCGGGGAACATAGCGCGCAGCGCCGGCGCATCGACGTGCGTATCCGCGACGCACACCACCACATCGCTGTCTGCGTCGGCGCACACCGCCGAGGCCAGCGCCAAACCGGTGCCCGCCTCGACCGTCGCCAGGGTCATCCCCTGCGCGCGCAGCCGGTCAATCAGCGTGCGCTCCAGCGCCTCGTCCTCAACCCCAAAGATCAACTTGCCCACGCGCGCGCGGACCTCCGCCTCTACGCCCGCGATGAGCGCGTCCGCCTCAGCCTCGCTCCCGGCCCGCGCGGTGATGCGGATGTCCGTCTGGCCGGGGTGCGCCGCGACGCCGACGACCGGGTTGTCCAGCTTCATCAGGTCGCCGATGCGCGCGTCAAGCTGGCTCTCGCCCAGGCCGGCGGTGCGCAGGGTGCGCGTCTTAATCACGCCGGAGAGGTGGAACCTCTCGATCAGGTAGGGGATGACGTTGTGCGCCATCAGGTGCTTCATCTCGGAGGGCACGCCCGGCAGGCTGATGAAGACGTTCGCGCCGTCCTCGACGATGAAGCACGGCGCAGTGCCGACCGGGTTCTCGATGGGGATCGCGCCCTGTGGGAGGTACGCCTGCTGCCGGTTGTTCTCGCTCATGTGCACGCCGAAGCGCTGAAAGCGCGCGGCAATTTGATCCAGCAACGCCTGGTGGAACTCCAGCGGGCGACCGACGGCGGCGGCCACCGCCTGGCGCGTCCGGTCATCGACGGTGGGGCCAAGCCCGCCGGTAGTGATGATGAGGTCAGCGCGCCCGGCGGCGACGCGCAACACCTCCGTGATGCGGCCCTCGTGGTCGCCGACGGTGGTGCGGTAGAGCACGTCCACGCCGATCTTGTGCAACTCCTGCGTGACGTAGACGCTGTTGGTGTCCAGGTATGTGGCGCTCCCGGAGAGGAGTTCGTCTCCAATGGTGATGACTTCGGCGCGCACGGTTGATCCTATCGTAAGCTCTAGCCAGATGACCCGGCTACTCCATGCGCCGCCGCAGGTAAGCGTGCATCGCCACCGCGATCACGATAATCAGGCCGTTAATGACCTGCGTCCACATGCCCTTCGCGCCGGCCGCGATGATCCCCGCGTTAAGGCCGCCGATGATGAAGCAACTAACGAACGTCCCCAAAATCGTCCCGGTCCCGCCGAACACCGACGTGCCGCCCAGGAACACCGCCGCCAGCGTTTGCAGCCAGTAGCCTTCCCCCAGGGAGGGCCAGAAGTATGACACCTCCAGGCTGGAGAGCAAGCCGCCGAATGCGGCGGCGACGCCGACGAGCGCAAAGACCAGCACTCGCGTCAGGTCCACGTTGACACCCATCAGCCGGGCGCTCTGCCTGTTGTCGCCGACCAGGAAGACGTGCGCGCCGAACTTGTGGCGGTTGAGCAGAATCCACATGGCGATGCCGACCAGCACCATCCAGATCATCTGCATGGGCAGGTAACCACCCAACCGGCCCACCAGCGCCTCACGCACGGGTGTCCCCCTCGCGGCCACGAGCGAAGCGCCGCCTCCGTGCATGGTCGCATCGCCGATGACCAGGACCACACCCCTCCAGAAGAACTGTGTGCCCACGGTGGCGATCAACGACGGGAGGCCGATTTTGACCACGATCAACCCGTTGAGGATGCCCACCAGGAACCCGGCGAGCAGGCACACGATCAAAGACAGGATGACGCTGTTGCTCTCCCGGAAGACCAGCACGAACGCAGTCACGCCGACGGCCATGGTTGACCCAATTGACAGGTCCATCTCCCCGGAGATGACGACCAGGGTCAGGGGCAGCGCCATGACGCCGAAGAACGGCACCGTCATCATGAACGCCGCGTAGATGTCTGGCTTCAGGAACGTCGCCGGAGCAGCGATGATGAAGAAAAGCCACACCGCAAAAAGGACGCCGATGATGCCAAGCTGCAACCCGTTCCTGCGCGCAAAAACGGCCAGGTTGGACCTGAGCAACTGGGCCTGGCTCACCGGGGTATTGTTTTTGTCTTCAGCGCGAGAGGTCATGTCGAAGCCTTTCTCAGGAGATGCTCTTTATGCACGTGTTTTCTGATTGGACTGGCTTCCCCAGGTGACGCCGGGTCAATCGAGGCTGCCGGTTTCTGCGACGCGGTACATTTTTTCCATCAAGTCGTCCAGGGTGATGTCCTTCGTGTGAAACTCACCGGCGACGCCGCCCCGGTCCAGGACGACGACCCGGTCCGCGACCGAATATACGTGGAACACGTTGTGATCGATAAAGATGGCCGACTTGCCCGCCGCTTTAATGCCGCGCACAAAGTTTAGCAGCTTTCGCGTCTCTTGCAGGGAAAGGCCCATGGTCGGCTCGTCGAGGATAATCAGGTCGGCCTCGAAGTAAAGCGCGCGGACGATGGCGACGCCCTGCTTCTCGCCGCCGGAGAAGGTCCTGACAACCGATTCGGGCGTAACGGCTGAGGACGTAAACCCCATCGACTCGACCATTAGCCGCTTCGTCTCGTCCCGCATCCGCGTAATGTCGAGGAAACCGTAATTGTCGGACAGTTCGCGGCCCAGGAAGATATTACGCCACAGCGTTTGCTGCTCGGCCAGGGCGCGCTCCTGGTAAACGGTTTCGACGCCGAGTTCGCGCGCCTTCGGGACCGTCAAATGATCGACTTTCTGGCCGTTGAAATAAACCTCGCCGGCGTCGGGCTGATAAAACCCGGTAACAATCTTGATCAAGGTGGACTTACCCGCGCCGTTGTCGCCCAATAGGCCCACCACTTCGTTCTGGCCGACGGCAAAGTTGACATCGTACAGCGCCTGGACTTCACCGAACGACTTGGAGATGTTCCGCAGTTCGAGTCTGTAGGTCATGATGAAAGAGTCTCCTTAGGCTTCTACAGTAGGGGCACGGCGCGCAGCACGCGACTCCATGCCCCTACGATAGTTGCGAGAACTCTGGTCGTCCCGATCGGATCGACCGGCTGCCTTCCCTGAGCCTTGCAGCGCTCAGGGAAGGCAGCGTGTGCGGAAGCGTTAGCGGATCACCTGCTCCACCAGCGGAGCCAGGTCTTCGACGTTCTCGGCGGAGACGAACCCGCCGCCCGTGTCGATGTGCAGCCCGCCGAACTGGTACTTCTTCGTCAGGCAGATTTGCAGGATCGGCAGGTAGCCTTGCAGCCACGGCTGCTGGTCGATCACCAGGTCGGTGTAGCCGCTGCGGATCGCGTCGAGGATGGCGGAGTTGAGGTCAAAGCCGATGCCGATGGCATCATCCGGCCCAAGGCCGGCGGCATCGAAGTAGGTCTGCATCGTCGCCGTCAGGCCGCCGTGGTCGGTGACCACCAGCTTCACATCGGGGTGAGACGACACGTAACCGGCAAAGGTGGGCGCGCCGCTGGGCGGGTCGGCGTCGACGGCATCCTCGATTTGCACGTAGTCCACCGTCAGGCCGGCCTCTTCGAGCGCGTCAATCACGCCCTGCGTGCGCAGGCCGCGCGTCGGGCGCTGGAGCAGGCCCCACACCATCGCCCGGTCGCCCTCGCCCAGGCCAAAACGTCTGACGGCTTCCTGCGCCAGCGCATAGCCGGTTTTGTAGAGGTCCTGGCCGACGTAGCCGAAGCCCTTGCTCTTATACTTGGCCTCAATCCGGAACAGCTCGGTGTTCTGGCTGGTCACGATGATCCCCTTGGCGACAGCGTCATCGATGACCGGCTCGAAGGCGTCCTCGCCGGGGTGGCCCATGACGGCGATCCCGTCGAAGCCGGTGGCGACCGCCTCGGAGAACTGCGTCACCATCTTGTCCGGCAGCCAGTCCGACCAGTAGTACTGGACTTGCGCGCCCAGGTCAGCGGCGGCCTGCACCGCGCCGTTGTACACGTTCATCGCAAAGACGCCGCCCTGCGGGCCGCCGGGGAAGAACGCGATCTTCACGTCGCTGCACCATTTCTCAGCGGCTTCCTGGACGGCTCCTACCGGCAGAACCACGCCGATCACGATCACCAAAGTGAGGGCGATCCACACCTTTTTCATCTCGTTTCTCCTCCTGCTTGGGTTAAGTAGGCAAAGCTGACGGTCTCCAGAACTGGGTAGATATCGATCTGGCCTCCCTATCTTTTCCTCCTTCCATTTTTCATCAACCGGTGCAAACGGTGAATAGCAAATCTGCGGGCGATTTTAACCCCCGATAGAGGATATTCATAGCGTTTGGCGCGCAGGCGAAAGCCCCAAGCCTGCGCTCCCGGCACACCCCATCTGTTTCATTATGCGTGATTGCTACCAGGAGGGTGTCTAATGTTTGTCACGGTAATCGGGTGATGACCATCACGAATCCAATCCATCGCATAAGGCTCATACGTCCTTTCTGCGTGGAACCATCATCGCATAGAAAAAGGGGGGTGTCAACCCAACCCTTGAACCTGGTGCTCCGGGTTGTATGATCGACGGAACTCCGGTCTGTCTCCGCTGGCAAAAGGCGTGCGGGTGCACTGGTCGCCAGTGCACC
>DAOTXU010000499.1:0-1858 GCA_034435135.1 Anaerolineae bacterium
CGACATCATGGAATCATGAGCCGATTGACTACTCCCAGATATGGCGTCTGCTCGTTAAGACGTGGGTTTGTTCCCATCCCTGGGATGTATCTCGACAAGGGCGATTCTACGATGTCCTGATTAGCGACACCTACCGGATAAACGGAATCCTCGGCCACAACCGCAGAAACCAGCGCAACAGCCCCACCTGCCCCGCCTGGATGCCCAACGCCGGGCGTCCGATCAACGGCAATGGCCGGCGGTTGACCGCGATGGTCTGCAGCTCGGTGAACTTGCGGATGCCGACCTCCCCGTGGCGGCGGCTCACCCCGCTGGCCTTGACCCCGCCCATCGGGGCGTCAACCGTGGGGTAGACCAAGAGCACCTCGTTGACATTCACCGTGCCGGACTCGATCCGCTCCGCGACCGCCCGCCCGCGCGCCAGGTCGGCGGTCCACACGCTGGCGTTGAGGCCGTACTCCGAGTCGTTGACCGCGCGCAGCGCCTCCTCCACCGACTCGACGCGATACACCGAGGCCACCGGCCCGAACGTCTCCTCATGAAAGACGCGCATCGCGCGCGTGACGCCAACGAGCAACGTCGGCTCGTAGAAGAGCGGCCCCAGGTCGGGGCGGCGTCTGCCGCCGGCGACCACCTGCGCGCCCTTTGCTATCGCATCCTGCACGTGCGCCTCAACCGTTTCAAGCTGGTCGGCGGAGATCAGGCAGCCGATATGGTGGTCGTAGTCCTTCGTAGAGCCGAGCCGAAGCGCGCGCATCTTCTCCGCCAGCCGCGCCAGGAAGGCGTCGTAGATCGGAGCCATCACATAGACGCGCTCGATAGCGATGCACTGCTGCCCGCAGTTGGCGAACGTCCCGTCGAGCAGGTTGTCGATGCACGCTTCAATATCGGCGTCCTCCAGCACGATCATCGCGTTCTTGCCGCCGAGTTCCATGCTGTAGGGGATGAGCCGCGCCGCCGCGCGCGCCGCGACCTTGCGCCCAACCGCCGTGCTCCCCGTGAAGCCGAGAAAGTCCACGTGGTCGATGAGCGCGTCCCCCACCTCGCGCCCGCTGCCGGGGACGATCTGCAACACGTCGTCGGGCAGGCCGGCCTCGGCGAGCGCCCCCGCGCCCCAGAGCGCGCTCAGCGGCGTGAGCGAGGCCGGCTTGATGACCACACTATTGCCGGCGAGCAGCGCCGGGACCGCTTCGGCGATGGTGAGGATGAACGGGAAGTTCCAGGGGCAGATCAACCCCACCACGCCCACCGGCTTGAAGATCAACCGCGCCGACGTGAAGAACGGGTATGCGCCGCGCCGTCGCTGCGGACGCAGGTGCTTCTCGCCGTGAAAGGCGTAGTAGCGGATCGTGACCGACACCATGCCGACCTCGGCGAAGGCGTCCCAGCGGCTCTTGCCCGCCTCGGCCTGGATAATGTCCATGATCGCGTCGGGCGCGGCGAGCAGCCGGTCGTGGAAGCGCAGCAGGACTTGTGCGCGCGCCTTGTAGGGCAGGGCCGCCCACCCCGGCTGCGCGGAGCGGGCGCGCGCCACCGCGTCGATCACGTCCTGGGCGGTGGCGGCGGCCACCTCGCCGACGAGTGCGCCGGTGACAGGGCTGCGAATCTGAAGCGGCGCGCCGTGCGTGCGGAGGCGACCGTCAGGCTTGAGGTTGGCTGCCAGAGTCGATGAGGAGGCAATGCGCTGAGCCATGATGACTTCCTCGGAATTGCGGAAGGGCCGGAAAGTTAATCACGAATGATGTTGAACTGATTCAAACTTACGCCAAGAGGTGGCCGTGCTAAGGTCTTTCTCTACCTCACCCCCGTCTCGCCTGCGGCTCGACACCCCCTCTCCGCAAGCGGAGAGGGGGACGGG
>DAOTXU010000500.1:0-8277 GCA_034435135.1 Anaerolineae bacterium
TGTGGTGCTTGTCGTGTTGGCGGGCACCTCACCCCCCGTCCTCCTCTCCCGGCTACGCCGGACTATAGCCGCAAGCGGAGAGGGGGTGTCGAGCCGCAGGCGAGACGGGGGTGAGGTAGAGAAAGGCCTTAGCGCGGCCAGCTGTTGGAGTAAGTTTGAATCAGTTCCACCTTACTTAGAAGTGATTCAAGCTTTTGAGCCAACGACCGCGGTGCGTGTGGTGCTCGTCGTGTTTGCGGACACCTCACCCCCCGTCCCCCTCTCCCGGCTACGCCGGACTATAGCCGCCAGCGGAGAGGGGGTGTCGCGCCGCCGGCGAGCCGGGGGTGAGGTAGAGAAAGGCCTTAGCACGGCCAGCTGTTGGCGTAAGTTTGAATCAGTTCTTAGTAAAATCGCGCGCAGAAGTCTTGACAGATGGAACACATGTTCACTATAATTAGGCTATCGTATCGAACGCATGTGCGGGAGATGACCATGAACCTGGATAAACTCTCTGAACGCCAACGCAGGATTTTAAGTTTCATCGAAAGGTTCTCCGGTGAGCGGGGCTACCCGCCCACCATCCGGGAGATCGGCAAAGAGGTCGGCATTTCGTCTACGTCAGTCGTGAGCTACAACCTCAAGAAGCTCGCCAAAGACGGCTTTCTCGACCGGCAGACCGAGGTCTCGCGTGGGATCCGACTGAGCCACGAGTATCAGGTCCGGTACGCCCCACCTGAAGGCGTGCGGTGGGTTCCCATGCTGGGGCGCATCACCGCCGGCGAGCCGCTGGAAGTGCCCGCCGCAGACGCGGCCTTCGCGGACGAGACCGACCTGATCGAAGTCACGCGCGATATGGTCAGCGACGACAACGGCGTGTTCGCCCTGCGCGTGGACGGCCTCTCGATGGTCGATGCGATGGTCAACGACGGCGATATTGTCGTCATCAAACGCCAGGAAACCGCGCGCGACGGCGAGATGGTGGCCGTGCTGCTCAAGGACCGGGGCGAGACCACGCTCAAGCGCTTCTACCGCGAAGGCGCGAAGGTGCGCCTGCAACCCGCCAACCCCTACATGGACCCAATTGTCGTGGACGCGAAGAACGTCCAGATTCAAGGGCGCGTGTTGGCGGTGCTGCGCACGCTGTAACAGAAAACCGAATCCAGAGTCCAGATTTCAGATCTGGAATCGATCTCCCGGCGCTCGTGTCGTTGTTTATGGCGTGCGTTCGATTGCGGACTCTGCATTTTTGATTCGGGCGTCTTATGTCAGAACTTGAAGGCGCCCCTGAACAGCCTGGCACACCTCGGTACAGGGCGTGGTATACTCCTCCCCTACGGGCAGTATAGGCTCCACAGAAGACGAGGAACGCGATGGCCATGAGACATCTATGCATCGCCGGCGCGCTCTTGGCCGCCGCGCTGATCGACGCCTGGAGCGTCCAGGCGCAGGAGGGCCACCTGATGTCACGATGGGCAGCGGACGTCTCCCCTGACCGCGTGCACCCTGAGTACCCGCGCCCGCAGCTCGTGCGCGAAGCGTGGCTCAACCTGAACGGCGCGTGGGAATATGCGATCACGCCCTGGAACGCTGAGCAGCCGGAGGCGTTCGACGGCGAAATCCTCGTGCCCTTCCCGGTTGAGTCGGCCCTGTCGAGGGTCGGGAAATTCGTGACTGGCTTCGACTGGCTGTGGTATCGCCGCACGTTCGAGGTCCCCGACGCCTGGTCCGGGAAGCGCGTGCTGCTGCACTTCGGCGCGGTGGACTGGGAAGCGAAAGTAGGGGTGAACGGCGTCGAAATCGGCGTCCATCGCGGCGGCTACGACGCCTTCACATTCGATGTGACCGAGGCGCTCAACCCTTCGGGCGCGCAGGAGTTGGTCATCACGGTCTGGGACCCGACCGACGCCGGCGCCCAACCGCGCGGCAAGCAGGTGCGCCGTCCTGGAGGCATCTGGTACACGCCGACGACCGGCATCTGGCAGACTGTGTGGCTTGAGCCGGTGCCCGAAACGCACATCACCGGGCTGAGGATGACGCCGGACATTGATGCAGGCGCGCTGAGGCTGGAAGCAGCGATTCAAGGCGACGCGAGCGCATACGCGCTAAGGGCCGAGGCGCTCGACGGCGGCAACGTCGTCGCCGAGGCGCAAGGGAACGCAGGGGATGCCCTTGAACTCATCATTGAGAACCCCAAGCTCTGGTCGCCCGACTCGCCCTTTCTGTACGACCTCAAGGTCACGCTCCTCGAGGGCGATACGGCTATCGACGCGGCGGCGAGCTACTTCGGGATGCGCAAGATTGCGCTCGGTCGGGGCGACGACGGCGCGCTGCGTCTTTTCCTCAACAACGAGCCGCTGTTTCACTTCGGCCTGCTCGACCAGGGCTTCTGGCCTGATGGCCTCTACACCGCCCCTACCGACGAAGCGCTGCGCTACGACATCGAAGTCGCCAGGCAGCTTGGCTTCAACACGATACGGAAACACGTCAAGGTCGAGCCGGAGCGCTGGTATTATTGGGCGGACAGGCTGGGCGTCCTGGTCTGGCAGGATATGCCCAGCGGCGATAGCGCCGTTGGGCCGGACGGCGGCGAGATCGCGCGCACGCCAGAATCGGCGGAGCAGTTTGAGCGTGAGCTGATGCGCCTCGTAGACGCGCGCTACAACCACCCCTCCATCGTCATGTGGGTGTTGTTCAACGAGGGGTGGGGGCAGTACGACACGGCGCGTTTAGCCGAGTGGCTCAAAGCCTACGACCCCACGCGCCTGGTGAACAGCGCCAGCGGTTGGAACGACATGCAGGTTGGCGACGTGTACGACATTCACCGCTACCCCGGCCCAGACGCGCCGTCGCTCTCCCCTGACCGCGCTGCGGTGCTGGGCGAGTTCGGCGGCCTGGGGCTGCCTGTGGAAGGTCATCTGTGGCAAGAGGGAGGCGCCTGGGGCTACCAGGCATACACAGACGCTGAAATCCTGCTGGAAGCCTATGCCGGGCTTGTCGAGCAATTGCGCGCGCTCATCAGGACGCGGGGCCTGGCGGCTGCGATCTACACCCAGACCACCGACGTGGAGAGCGAGGTCAACGGCATGATGACCTATGACCGCGCGATCATCAAGATGGATCAGGAGCGGCTCAGCGCGATCAACGCGGAGGTGTATCGCGCCGTGCCATGATCGCGCTGAGGGATGTCGCGTCAGAAGTTGACCCATCAAGCGGGGTTGGCTCCCCGCGAGCGTGAGGTTCGCGGGGAGCTTTTGGTTTTCCGGGTTACGCCGGCACCAGGCGCAGGGTCACGATCTCGTAAGGTTTGACGAACACCCTCACGCTATTCCCTTCGACCGCCAGCGTCTCCTCATTCTCTTCAATCAGGTTGCAGCGCCACGCGCCCTTGATCGGGAAGCCTGCCGTGAGCGCCGCCGCGCCGCGCTTGCGCTGGCTCTCATAGAAGCGCACGATCACGCCCTCGCCGTCCTCGGCGCGCTTGATCGTCTCGACCACGATGTTGGGCCGGTCCACAGTGAACATGGGCGCAACCGGTGCGGACCTGCCGCCGCCCTTCGCCACGATCAGCGGGTCGTTGAGCGCGTAGGCCGCCGCGACCGTCGTCTCGTCCCAGGGGCCGGCGTGCGGCAGCAGGCTGTAAGCGAAGTGGTGCTCGCCCAGGTCGGCGTTGAAGTCGGGCATCGTGGGGCCGCGGAGCAGGGTGATGCGCATCACGTTATCGCGCGTGTCGTGGCCGTACTTGCAGTCGTTGAGCACGCTCACGCCATAGCCGCCCTCGCTCAGGTCCACCCACTTCTGCGCGCACACCTCAAAGCGCGCCCAGTCCCAACTGGTGTTCTGGTGCGTGGGCCGCTGTACGTTGCCCCACTGGATTTCATAGGTGGCGACGGGCGAAAGCACGTCCACCGGGAAGGCCACCTTGAGCATGATGTTCCGCTCGCGCCAGTCGATTGTCGTGTCGAAGTCGAGGCGCGGGCTGTTGTACGCCAGCGAGACGCGCTGCGTGTACGCGCTGTTGAGGATGCGCCGTTTGATCTCCAGCGTGGCGCGCAGCGGGCCGGCCTCAACCACCTGGATCGACCGCGCCGAGTTGCTGACCCACATCTTGTCCTCGAAGAAGATGTCCACATCCCAGGCGTCCCAGTTCACCGGGCGGTCCTCAAACGCCTGGAACTGGCTGGCAATCGCGCCGGGCGGCATGACCTCGCGCGCGTTGACCTTGTCATAGATGCGCACGATGTCGCCGGCCTCGTTGAACTCGACGCGCAGGGTGTCGTTTTCGAGCAGCTCCGGCGCGGCGATCAGGTTGTTGTCGCCCAGGAACACTTCGTCTTGCGACGCGACCAGCGCAGTCGCGCTGAAGGGCGGCAGCTCGCCGAGCGCGACCCATGCGCCGCCTTCCGTTGGCTGGACCGGCGCGAGCGCGCCACCCGCGCGGCGCAGCGCCTTGACCGCCCCCAGTTCGGCGGGCACAAAGGCCAGGTCTTGCCGCGCGAAGCCGGTCGGGTTAATCACCGCCAGGTCGCCGCCGGCCTTGCCCGCGATGGCTTTCAGCGCGGCGTCGCGCGCGGCTTCGGCCATCTGGCGGACCTGCGCGTACTGCTGCAACGATTCGACGTACACCGGGCCGATGCTGCTGCCGGGGATGATGTCGTGGAACTGGTTCAGACACACGAGTTCCCAGGCTTTGCGCAGGCTCTCGGCGGGGTAAGTGAAGCCGGGATCGAGCACATCGGCCCACGCGCAGACGAACTCGGCGTCGTGGAGCAGGAATTCGCTCTTGCGGTTGGCGCGCTTGTTGCGGCTCTGCGTGGTGTAGGTGCCCCGGTGCAGTTCCAGGTAAAGCTCGCCGTTCCAGACCGGCAGCCTGTCGCCGGCTTCGGCCTCCAGCCGGCGGAAGAAGTCGCCGGCGCTCCCGTTGCGGATGCGCGGCGTGGCCGGGAAGTTCCCCATGGCGCGGATGTTCTCCAGCATCTCGCGCGTGGGGCCGCCGCCGCCGTCGCCATAGCCAAAGGCCATCAGCAGCTCGTCCTGAAGTTCCTTTTGCAGGAAATTCGTCCACGTGCCGAGCGTCTCCGCCGGGGTCACGACCGCGTTGTAGGTGCTGGCGAAGGGGCTGTTCGGGTCTTTGGTCGTGCTGAAGTGGGTCAGCACGCGCGTGCCGTCAAGCCCCTGCCACCAGAAGCTATCGTAGGGGAGGCGGTTGTACTGGCTCCAGCCGATCTTGATCGTGAAGAAGTAATCCATCCCCGCCTGCTTGATGAGTTGCGGCAGGTTCCAGGCGTAGCCGAACACGTCCGGCAGCCACAGCACCGGCGCGCAGGCGTCCGGGCCGAAATGCGCGCGGAAGAACGCCTGGCCGAGCAAGAACTGCCGCGCCAGCGACTCCGGGCCCGTGACGTTGCAGTCCATCTCCACCCACGTGCCGCCGATAGGTTCCCAGCGCTTCTCGGCCACGCGCGCCTTGATTGCCTCGAACAGCGCCGGGTAATCCTGGCGCACGTAGTCGTATAGCTGCGCCTGGCTCTGCGTGAAGTGATATTCGGGGAACTGTTCCATCAGTCGCAGGACGGTGTGGAACGTGCGCCCGGCCTTGCGCCGCGTCTGGCCCAGGCTCCACAACCACGCCACGTCGATGTGCGCGTGCCCGGTGGCGACGATGGCAGCATCCAGCGGCGGGCCGGCCTCCTCGATGCCCTTCTTAAGCGCCTGGTGCGCGCGCGGCACGCTCTCGTAAAAGCAGTCGCCGAACGGCTCGCGCGTGTCGAGCAGCTTGAACGCCTTATCGAGCGCGTTGAGCAGCGCGTAGCGCGCCGGCTCGTCCTCGTCGAGCAGCGCCGCGATCCCCTGCGCAATCCGCGCGGCGACGATGAAGTCGCGCGTGGGCTGGTCGATCTGCACGACGGCGCACTCGCGCATCAGAAGCTTGCCGTGCGGTTCCGGTCGCCAGCCCATCAGGCCGGTCCAGCCGTGGAGCGCCAGCAGGTGCGGCTGCCCGTCGCGCCACTTCGGCGGCAGCAGAATCTCCTGGTGATGCCGGTCGGCGGCGGCGTAAGGTTCGCCGTCGATGTAGGCCAGCGTCTCCGGGTGGCTGAAGTCGCCCGCCTCGCCCAGCGGCAGGTAAAGCGCTACGGGCGCGTCGGCGTCCCAATCGTCAGGCACCTGGAACTGACCGCGCAGCATGAAGTTGAGGCGCGGCCCGCCCCAGTAGGTGTTCGGTTCGACCACCTCCCACGCGCTGTCGTCCACCTCCGCGCCGACAAGCGGCGGGACCATCGGCGCGGCGATCTCCTGATGGGCCGCGAGCGCCCATATGTCGTCGCCGACGCCGTCAGGGATCGGGGCGTAAATCGCCAGGTAGCGCAGCGGCGGCAGCGGATGTCGCCGCCGGTAGACCAGCGGTTCGATTAGCTCAATGCGCCGCGCGATCTTGTCGGCGGTCCAACGGACTTTGTGTGTGTGCGTCACCGTGATGCTCCTTCTGAACTGTTATGGCAAATGGGGCGCGGCGTCCCCTTGAAGAGGGACAAGTTGCCGCGCCCCTCATACTCCATGCCTGGTGAATAGCGCGCGCTCCTTCTCATCCACCCGGAACCCCTGACCGTAATGCCGATGTGAGGGATGCACTTTGCGGGCGCGCGCCCGGTGAGCGGTCGCCGCCCAAGTGCGGTGATGGAACGTTCTCGTGGGGTCATGTTTGCGTGCACCCAGGTCATCGGCAGGGTAAATCGCTTTCAGCTTCCCGCGAGCGTCAGGGTCGCGGGAAGCTACGGTGAGGCAGGTGGCACTCACGGTTTTAGCGCTGAGTCACGACGCCGGATCGTCAAGCACGGATCATCAACCTGATCTGTTAAGAAAGGGCCGGAGACCTATCTGAAGCCCCGCTGTAGGGGGCAGGCCCGCAATCTGACGCGCATTCAAGCCATCGCATCGACAGCCGGTTCATCGGGCGTGACTCTGCGCCGCCAGGTGACGCAGCCTCCCTCGCGGTCAGGGCGCACGTGAGGGTGAGCCAGGTCCTCGGTGCCCTTAAACGCATACGGGTCTTTGCCCGCAACCATCACGATGTCGCGGTAGTCCGCAATTGCCATTTGCTCGCCCTCTTTAGGATAGTTCCACGGCAGAAGCGATTCGGCGCTCATGTAGTGGTTCACCAAAACGCGCCGGTACCCACCCCTGGCGCGGTTGGGCAGCGAGCGGTGGAGCAGGTAACCGTTGAAGAAGACAATCGCGCCGGCTTTCACCTCGACCGGGATGGAGTCATCGTCTGTATAGGGAAAGTTGAACGACTCGGCGGTGCAGTCGAAGCGCGCGTCGTCGGTGTGGTGTTGCGGCCACAGGACGCCAGGGCGATGCGAGCCGGGGATAAGCCAAAGGCAGCCGTTCTCGACCGTCGCGTCGTCGAGCGCGATCCAGCCGCCGGCGAGCGACCGGTCGCGGGTAGGGATGAAGTCCTCATCCTGGTGCCAGGCCTGGCCGGGCTTGCCGGCGGCCTTGATGAACAACATCGACTGCATCGCCTTGACGTTGGGGCCGATGACTTTCGTCAACACATCGACGATGACCGGGTGGGCGAGGTAGCGGCGCATCACCGGCGAGAGCTTGTGCGGGAAGTGGATGCACAGGTATTGGCGCAACACCGTGTCGTCGTCCACCTCCGGCGGGGCCGGCGCCACCCCCTCGATGTCGCCGAGGTCGCCGCGGCAGACGCGCACCGTCTCGCGCCGCAATTCCTCGATTTCGTCTATCGTCAGGGCATCATGCACGATCAGGTAACCGTTCTCTCGATAGAACGCCGCGTCGTCGTCAGTGATGGTCGGATACACATGGGGCTTATGGGAAAGCACGGCAGCTTGCATGTCGTTCGACGCTCCCTGTAAAGGCTCTAATTTTGCGAACGGGGACTAGTAAAATATGATACCATCGATCAGGGCGTTTGCAACCGGCGCGCGGTTTGGGTGCATTCGGAATTGGGGGCGAGTTTTTCTTCAGGCCCCGCGACTGAAGTCGCGGGCTAATTTCGGGCCTGACTCGGCGGTTTTTCCAATTAGCCGCCGACTAAGAGCCTATCCGAATAACGTTGGACAAGGGGCTTAAGCCCCTTGTTCAGGTCGTTTGAGACGGTTTTTCGGATAGGTTCTAAAGTCGGCGGGTTATTCATAGAACTGATTCAAACTTACACCAACAGCTGGCCGTGCTAAGGCCTTTCTCTACCTCACCCCCGTCTCGCCTGCGGCTCGACACCCCCTCTCCGCTTGCGGCTATAGTCCGGCGTAGCCGGGAGAGGGGGACGGG
>DAOTXU010000501.1:0-6419 GCA_034435135.1 Anaerolineae bacterium
CCCGTCCCCCTCTCCCGGCTACGCCGGACTATAGCCGCAAGCGGAGAGGGGGTGTCGAGCCGCAGGCGAGACGGGGGTGAGGTAGAGAAAGGCCTTAGCACGGCCAGCTGTTGGTGTAAGTTTGAATCAGTTCAATGTCAGGCGGGTCTCTTTTACACCTTAAGGAGCCTGCGGTGTCCAAACGACCCACGATCTTGCTGACCAATGACGACGGCATCCAGTCGCCAGGGCTGTGGGCGCTCGCCGAGGCGCTCTCGGAACTGGGATGGGTGCAGGTGGTGGCCCCGCGTGAACAGCAGTCCGGCATGGGACGTAGCCTGCCGGTCACCAGCGCCGGGCGCATCTACGCTGAGAAGATGACCGTTCACGGCCAGAAGTGGACCGTCTATGCAGTGGACGGCACCCCCGCCCAGGCCGTGCAACACGGCATCCTCGAACTGACCGAGGAGACCGCTGACCTGGTGGTGTCGGGGATCAACTACGGCGAGAACACGGGCAACGGCGTGACCATCTCCGGGACGGTGGGCGCGGCGCTGGAGGCGGCCAGCTTTGGCATCCCGGCGCTGGCGATCTCGCGCCAAATGCCCATTGGGATGCACCTCAGCTACGCCGAGGTGGACTTTTCAGCGGCGGCCCACTTCGCCAAGCTCTTCAGCCGGTGGCTCTTGAACAGCCGCCGTCCAGACGACGTGGACGTGCTCAAAGTCGAGGTGCCGGAACACGCCACGCCTGAGACGCCCTGGCGCGTCACGCGACTCTCGCGGCGGCGCGTGTTCTGGCCCACCCGCCCGGAGCGCGTCGCCCTTTCCGACGCCGCCAAGCTGGAGTACGAGTTCAAGGCCGACCCGGCTCAGGCTGAGCCGGACTCGGACGTGTACGCGGTGCTGCACGACGGCGTCGTCGCAGTCACGCCGCTGAGCCTGGACATGACTTCGCGCACCGACCTGTTCCGCCTGTGGCAGATGCTCCAGAGCGGCAGTTGATCGCGGATTGCGCGGATAAAGCACATCGAGTTGCGCGCGATTGGGGGCGCAAGGAGCGAACATAGCCATGTTCCGCAACTGGCTGGAAGTGATCCAGACCTGCAACCTGAGCAAAGACAAGCCGATGGACTTCATTTCGCGCTGGCTGATCCTGACCCGCGCGTGTGTGTTCTCGATGACGCTGACCTCGGCGTTGATCGGCGGCTTTCTGGCCGCTGAGGATCAGGCGTTCGCGCCGGCGCCGTTCCTGCTGGCGACGGTCGGCGTGGTGCTGGCGCACGCCACCAACAACCTGATGAATGATTACTTCGACCTGGAAAGTGGCGTAGACACCGACGAGTACACGCGCGCGCTGTACGCCCCGCACCCCGTCCTCTCCGGGTGGATTACGCGCGAAGGGTTGCTCCGCGCGGTTTTGCTCTTCAACGCGGTCAACATCGTAATCGGCGTGGTTCTGGCTGTGACGCGCGGCTGGCCGGTGATCGTCTTCGCCGGGCTGGGGTTGTTTATCAGCGTGTTTTACGTCGCGCCGCCGATCCGGCTCAAGCATCACGGGCTGGGCGAGTTGGGTGTGGCGTTAGTCTGGGGACCGCTGATGATCGGCGGGGTATATTACGTCACCGCCGGGACGATCTCGTTGGAGACGCTGGCCGCCACGCTGCCCTATGCGCTCCTGGTGACGGCGGTGCTCATGGGCAAACACATGGACAAGCTCGACGCGGACAAGGCGAAGGGGATCAACACGCTGCCGGTCATGGTCGGGTATCGCTACGCGGCGCGCCTGACGCAGATCATGATGGTCGCTTTCTACCCGCTTGTGATCGCCCTGGTGGTGATGCGGTCGGTCGGCCCCTGGGTGCTCTTGACGCTCCTGGCCCTGCGCACGCTGGCCCGCGTCGTCGCGGCCTACAACCAGCCCAAGCCCGCTGAGCCGCCGCCGAACTACCCGGTCTGGCCGCTGTGGTTCGTGTCGCTGGCGTTCGTGCACACGCGCTTCGCCGGCTTCCTGTTTGTCGGCGGGCTGATACTCAACCTGATCGCGCCGATTGTCTGGTAGCCGGGCGTCCCCGGTGTGGCGTTGGTGCCACAGGGACGGCGTCTTGCATGTCGGCGTGGCGCACATCAGCGCCTTTCAGCTTGGCCCGGCGCAGAGCGACTCCACGCCGAATCGCTTCCCGTGGGGCGTGAGATTTCATCTGTCCTCGACCATGACGACATCTTGTGCTTCCACGCCAGGCGTGGATGCGAATTGTGGTGAGCGGCGCTGTCGAGTAGAATGTGATTCATCAACCATATACCAGTGAGCGCAGGATAGGACGGGCAATGTCCGACAGGAGAAAAGGCTTCTCACCGGAAGACTTCGGGGAGGTTTTTCAGGCTTTCCTGGAGTACATGAACCAATGGGCTTCCGAGGAGGAGGCTAAGGACCTGGTATCAACGCGCGTGCGCGAGTTTATGGGCGGCGACTTGTGGAACACCCACGTGGTCAGCGAAGGTTACCCCGACCGCGACCTGCCTAACGTGCACCTGGCGTTGGAGCGCTTTCTTGCAGCGCCGGGGCGCTCGGCGACGTTGCTCGGCTTCGCGGTCGAGCACGGCTATCTGGGCGACTTCAGCCTCTCGGCGCTCGCGGCTAACAACAGCCGCCGCCCCCTGTTTGGCTCCGGCCTGATGGTGGGGCCGGTGTCCTATCGCAATGTCAATGTTGGCAACGGCGCGCACCTGCAATGCATCCAGTGGGGCCTGTCCCTGGTGCAGGACGGCGACGCCCGCTTGATTATCCTGATTAAAGGGGCGTCGGGGTCGGTCTTTCGGATGCGCGCCGGCGTGGTCCTTGAGGTGATGGCGCGCACGAAGGCGCAGGCCGAGCGCCTGCTGGACGAGATTCGCGGCCTGGTCAACGCGCATAACATCTATCGCGGGCAGCTCATCTCCATTGCCGAGGGCGAGTTCGGCGAGGACACGCGCGTCACCTTCGCCGAAATCCCCACCATCACGCGCGATGAGATTGTGTTGCCCAGCGAACTGCTGGCGCGCATCGAGCGCAACACCCTCGGCTTTGCGCGCCAGGTTGAGCGTCTGCGCGCGGCCAAACGGCATATCCGGCGCGGGGTGTTGTTCCATGGCCCGCCCGGCACCGGCAAAACGCTCACCGCCATGTACCTTGCCGACCAGTTCAAGAACGAGCGCACCGTCATTATGCTCAATGCGCAAAGCCTGGGCCTGGTGCACGAGGCGGTGACCCTGGCCCGCGCCCTGACGCCGGCGATGGTGGTTATGGAAGACGTGGACCTGGTGGCCGAAGACCGCGAGTCCCAGCCGGCGATAGGCAGCCTGGTAGTGCTGCACGACCTGCTCAACGAGATGGATGGCCTCGGCACCGACGCCGACATTCTGTTTTTGCTGACCACCAACCGGCCTGAAGTGCTGGAGGCGGCGCTGACCTCCAGGCCAGGGCGGATCGACCAGGCGTTCGAGTTCTCTCTTCCCGACTACGACGCGCGGCGCCGCCTGTTTGCCCTGTACAGCCAGGGGTTGAACGTCCAGTTTGAAAACCCCGATCACATTTATCGGCGGACGGCGGGAGCCAGCCCCGCGTTCATCCGCGAGGCGTTGCGGAAAGCGGCGCTGTTCGCCAGCGAGGAAACCGCCGGGCCGGCGCTCCCGACGGTTACAGACAGGCATATCGAAGAGGCGATCTCCGAACTGGTCGATGTGGGCGGCGATTTAACCAAGTCGCTGCTGGGTGCAGAGCGGCTAGATAAGCGCCAGTGGACCTTGACCGGCGGGCAGGAGGGCCGGTAGCTGCTCCTGTTAGGGCTTATCCCAAAACCTTTCTCGTTGCTTGCGACAGGGGGCTTAAGCCCCCTGTCGCAGTCCTTGTTACTCTTCGCGCAAGATACGTTGTATCTCGGACAGGAGGCGCGGCATATCGACCGGCTTTTTGAGGTAGGCGGTTGCGCCTACTTCCATGCCGGCGTCCACATCGGCGGCGGAGGTGCGCGCCGACAGGATGAGCACCGGGATGTCAGCGGTGCGGGGTCGGCGGCGCAAGTCGCGGCACACGTCCAGCCCGTCGATGTCGGGCAGCATCAGGTCGAGGATCACCAGGTCAGGCTGCTCGCGCTCAACCAACGCGAGGCCCTCCTCGCCGGTGTAGGCTCCGGTGGTTTCATAGCCGTTGATGCCCAGGAACGTGGTCAGGATTTCCACCATATAAGGTTCGTCGTCGATGACGACCACTCGCTCGTTCACGGGTGTTCGCTCCCTTGCGCGTGGCTGCACAGATGATTTATACAGGTCGCTGATAAACCCGGTAAGTCTTATAGATGTAAAACCCCATCGCCTTGAGGATCCGATTCATCGGGTCGTTGTTTTCCAATATCCAGCTTGCCTCGCCCCACCGGTAACCGGCGGCAATTGTCGCCTCGTAGGCGTTCATCATCAGCATGGCGTCGATGCCCTGGCCCCGGTATTCCTCGCGCACGCCCAGGAGCATCACGCGCACCGAGTCGATCTTGGGGCGGATTTTCCAGTGCCATAGCGCCTTCAGCAGCGTAATCGGCTCCGGGACGCCGGGTCGGGGATAGGCGCGCAGCAACACCTGGTTGAAGTTCGGCAAGACCAGGATGAAGCCAATCGTCGCGCCGTCTTTCTCGGCGAAGAAGCCCAGGCGGTCGTCGTAGAATTGCTTCATCTCATCGACCAGGCGCTCGATTTCGCGCTCGGTGGGGGGCACGTAGCCCCAATTCTCGGCCCAACTTGCTTGATAGACCTGCTGAAGCAGACGGATCTCGTCCTGCATCCGGCTTACATCGCCGCGCCGGATGGTGATGTTGCGCCGTCGCGCCTGCTTCTCAACGATGCGCTTCACCTTAACATAGCCCTCGCTGGCGATGATCGTCGGTGCGTCGCCGTACCAGGCGTACAGGTCCATCACCTTCTGGAAGCCTGCCGCCTCGATCATCCCTGCGTAATAGGGTGGGTTGTGGCCCATGAGCAGCATACGCGGCGTGTCGAACCCATCGATCAGGCAGCCAGCGCCGTCGTCGTTCACAGTGAGGCTCAGCGGCCCCCGGATAGCGGTCATGCCCCGTGCGCGCACCCAGTCGATGGCGGTCTGGAGCAGGGCGTCGGCGGCCTCTGCGTCCTCGAACACGTCGAAGTGGCCGAAGAAGCCGATCTGTTCGTCGTGAACGTCGTTATGCCGGTGGTTGATCGCCGCCGCGACCGTGCCGACCGGGCGCGCGCCGCGCCAGGCGATAAAGAAATCAGCGTCCACGTAGTCGAAGAGGGGGTTACGCACGCGGTCAAAGGCGAACCGGCGTTGCGAGATCAGCGGAGGCACCCAGTAGGGGTCGCCTCGGTACAGAGTCCAGGGGAACCGGATCAGGGTCTTTAAGTCGGCGGCGTCGCTGACCTTGCGCACGGCGATCGGGGGCTGGCTCATGGGTGGGGAGATTCCTTTTTCTAGAGCAAGTCCTGCCGGACAGTGGGCTTAAGCCCACTGTCCGTTGTCGAAGACATGTGGCGTGACCTAACGCAGGCGGTGAGCGGCTTCAATCCTTTAGCCTGCGCAGCCACGCCTATTATACCGTTCCCGTGTTCAGCTCATAGATTATCCGCAGCCCGTCGAGTGTGAGCAACGGGGCGATGCGCTCGATGACCTCCGTGTGGTCGGCGAAGAGGGGGGCCAGCCCGCCGGTGGCGATCACCTGCGCGGCGGGTTCGCCCATCGCCGCGCGCAGGCGCGCAACCATCCCCTCGACCATGGCGACATATCCGAGGAACAGTCCCGATTGCATAGCGTGCACCGTGTTGCGTCCGATGGGTGAGGGCGGCGGGGCCAGTTCCACTTTGTAGAGCTTGGCCGCGCGCGCGACCAGCGCGTCGTGCGAGACCCCAATGCCCGGCGCGATCACCCCGCCGGCATAGGCCCCGCTGGCGGTCACCACGTCGAAGGTGGTCGCTGTGCCGAAGTCGATCACAATCGCCGGGCCGCCGTACAGGCGCTGCACCGCCGCCGCGTTGACGATCCGGTCCGCGCCTACCTCCGCCGGGTGGTCCACCTCCAGGCGGACACCCACCTCCACGCCGGGCGCGCCCACCACCAGCGGCGTAGCCCGGAAGTAGCGCTCGCTCAGCTCGACGAAAGTGCCCGCCAGCGGCGGCACCACGCTGCTGACAATGACGGAGTCTACAGCATCAAACGATAAACCCGTCTGGTCAAAGAAGCTATGCACGAGCACAGCGTACTCGTCGGGCATTTTCTCGGCGACGGTGCGCGCGCGCCACGTGCGCGCCCACGCGCCGTTTTGATACAGCCCCAGGTGAATGTTGGTATTGCCGATGTCAAAAGCCAGCAACATGCGCACCCTCCCTCTTCATCGCTCTTCGTGCATCGTGCGCGAAGAAAAAGAGCGCCTTTCCGAACGG
>DAOTXU010000502.1:0-11712 GCA_034435135.1 Anaerolineae bacterium
GGTCGGCGGCGGCGTTGGGGTCCAGCGCCGGCGCGCCGACAGTGGTCCACTGATAGAACGTCACCGGCGGCGCATCCTGCGCGTCCGCCGGCGCGACGCCAGCGGGCAGGACGCGCCCCATGAGCAACAGGCAGGCGAGCGCCGCCGCGAGAACCGGGGCGGCGCGTCGGGATTGTTTAATCATTCGCGGAGTCGCCCGCGTTGCCTTCCTGCCAGCTTTGCAGCAACGCCACCAGGGCGTCGATCTGCTCAGCGGAGAGGCGGCCCTCAAAACCGGCCATCGCGGTGCCCGCGACGCCGCTGGCGATGACGCCGCCGATCTCATCGGCGCTCTTCGTCTTGAGGCTGTCGCTGGCGAACAGGGCCGGCCCGACGCCGCCCTCCTTGCCGCCCTCGCCGTGACACGCGGCGCAGTTCTCCGCGAAGACGACCGCCGCCGCATCGAGGTCGGGCGCAGCGCCGGCTTCTTCGGTCGCTTCAGGCGTGGCGGTTTCGCCGCCGGGCGTGGCGGTCGGCGTGGGTGAGACGACCGGCTCCGGTTCGGGCGGCGCTTCAGTGAAAGCGCGCCCGGTCACGCGGCCGGCGAGCGCGTCGCGGTCTTGCTGATAGACTTCTTCTGAGGCGGGGAAGTAGCCGTTGGCGCTGACCTCTGTCAACCCGTCCTCGCTCAGGTAGAACTCGATGAACGTGCGCACGGCAGGCTTATCGAGCTGGTCGGCGGCGACGTAGAGATAGACCGGGCGAGCCAGTGGGTAGGTCCCGCCGGCAAAGGTCTCGGCGCTGGGTTCCACGCAGCCGTCCCCGGCGTCGATGGCGACGAGCTTCAGTTCTTGCTCGCTCAGGTTGTAGTAGCTGAAGCTGAAGAAACCGAGCGAGCCGGGTTTGCCGACCATCTCGTCCACAAGCGCTTGATAGACGCGGTTGTCGGTGTAATCGGCGCGGAGGTCGCCCGCCGTGCCCGTGACCACCTCGCTGAAGAGGTCGGCGGCGGCTGAGTCCGTCACATCGCCGAAGAGGAGCAGCGGCAGGTCCGGGAAGCTGGCGTCCACCTGGTTCCAGTTGACGATGCCGGGGTTGGCCGTCGGGAGAGGCAGGGGGGTGGCCGCATCCGGCGGAGCCTCGAAACCTTCCGGCGTGGCGGTGGGTTCGACGCCTTCGGTCGGCTCGGCCAGACGCGACCACGCGGTCGCAAGCTGCCCGGTGGTGAGGCAGGCGGCGAACGCGGTCACCTCCGGGTGTGCGGCGACGACGACGCCCTCGTAGCCGATGAGCAGTTCAATCCACTCGACGCCGTTCCCGGCGCAGCGCGCGGCTTCGCTTTCAAAGATCGGGCGCGCGGCGTTGTTGAAATAGGTCTCGCCGTCGCAGAAGCGCCGGAAGCCGCCGGCGGTCCCCGCCACGCCGACCGTGATCTCGACGTTCGGGTACGTTTCGTTGAAACGCCGGGCGACCGCCTGGGCAATCGCGTAGCCGCTGGCCGCGCCGTTGATGCGGAACTCATCGGGGATGTCGAAGGGGATCGGGGTCGGCCCTTCGCCGGGCGCAGCGGTCGGGACGGGGCCTTCTCCCTCCGGCGTTCCTTCTGTAGGCGTCCCTTGCGGCGTAGCCTCGACCTCCTGGGTGGCGGTCGGCTCAGGGGTGTTTGTCGCCCCTTCTTGACCATACGCGGCCAGCGGCAAACTTACAATCACAACCGTGATGAAAAGGGCAAACCAGTTGCGAGGGTGTCGCATTTTCTTCTCAGCCTCCTCGGTGAGGTGTTGCGGGTTCTGGATAATACAACCTGTGGAATCTAGCGCAAAGGGGAAAAGGAATCAAAATTGTCTTGGCTCAGAGGGTATGGTTCAGAATCGGGGGTGACTTACCGGCTCAGCCCGACGACCTCACCCCGGCTTCGTCAGTTCCTAGATAACCTTCGTTTTGGGGAGACGCGCCACATGTGGGGGTGAAAAGCCCGGAAAAGGCATCTCTTGCCGCCATACGTGCGGTCAATTCCTATTGCGAAGTTTATCTACTAGGCTCAGCCCTTCTCGACCGCTTTGATCTTCGCCCACGTGTCGCGCAGCGTGGCCGTCCGGTTGAACACCAGCATGTCAGCGGTGGAGTCGGGGTCCACGCAGAAATAGCCCAGCCGCTCAAACTGG
The DNA here is from genome assembly GCA_034435135.1 of Anaerolineae bacterium. GTDB lineage: Bacteria > Chloroflexota > Anaerolineae > Aggregatilineales > JAFGMM01 > JAOSJO01. The sequence goes on from DAOTXU010000502.1 coordinate 2,145, forward strand.
TAGCGGCTGCCCGGCGCGGCCCCTGCCAGGCTTGGCTCGACGTAGCACGGCTTCACCACTTCCAGCGAGTTCGGGTTGATGAATTCAGTGAAGTCCTGCCCCTCAGCCGTCTCGTTGGGGTTTTCTTTGGTGAAGAGCTGGTCGTACAGGCGCGCCTCGGCCTCCAGCGCGTGGGCGGCGGAGACCCAGTGAATCGTCGCCTTCACCTTGCGCCCGTCCGGCGCGTAGCCGCCGCGCGTCGCCGGGTCATAGGTGCAGCGCAACTCGACGGCGCGGCCCTGTTCGTCCTTCACCACGCCGACGCACCGGATGAAATACGCATAGCGCAGCCGCACCTCGCGGCCCGGCGCAAGCCGGTAGAACTTGCCCGGCGGGTTTTCCAGAAAGTCGTCTTGTTCGATGTAGAGCACGCGCGAGAAGGGCACGTTCCGGGTCCCCATGCCGGGGTCTTCGGGGTTGTTGACAGCCTCAAGCTCTTCCTCCTGGCCCTCCGGGTAGTTCTCGATGACCACGCGCAAGGGCCGCAGCACCCCCATCACGCGCGGCGCGCGCTTGTTCAGATCCTCCCGAATGCAGTGTTCGAGCAAGGGGAAGTCTACGATGCTGTTGGCCTTCGACACGCCGGTGCGGTCGGAGAACACCCGGATCGCCTCCGGCGTGTACCCGCGCCGGCGCATTCCCGACAGGGTGGGCATACGCGGGTCATCCCACCCGGCGACATGGCCCTCTTGCACCAGGCGCAGCAGCCTGCGCTTGCTCATCACCGTGTAGGTGAGGTTGAGGCGGGCGAACTCGATCTGCTGCGGGTGATAGATGCCCAACTGCTCAATGAACCAGTCGTACAAGGGCCGGTGATCTTCAAACTCCAGCGTGCAGATGGAGTGGGTAATCCCTTCGATGGAGTCCGACTGGCCGTGCGCCCAGTCGTACATCGGGTAGATGCACCACTTGTTCCCGGTGCGGGGATGTTCCGCGTGCAAAATGCGATACATCACCGGGTCGCGCAGGTTCAGGTTGGGAGATGCCATATCGATCTTGGCGCGCAGGACGCATGCGCCGTCCGCGAACTCGCCGTTCTTCATGCGCGCGAACAGGTCCAGGTTCTCCTCAATCGAGCGGTTCCGGTACGGGCTTTCCTTGCCGGGTTCGGTGAGCGTGCCGCGATACTCCTTGATCTCCTCCGCGCTCAGGTGATCGACGTAAGCCTTGCCCGCCTTAATGAGTTGCACCGCCCACTCATAGAGTTGATCGAAGTAGTCGGAGGCAAAGAACAGCCGGTCCTCCCAATCCGCGCCGAGCCAGCGTACATCCTCGATGATGGAGTCGATGTACTCCTGCTCCTCTTTGGTCGGATTCGTGTCGTCGAAGCGGAGGTTGAATTTGCCGCCATAGTCTTTGGCGATGCCATAGTTGATCCAGATCGACTTGGCATGACCGATATGCAGGTAGCCGTTGGGTTCGGGCGGGAAGCGCGTGTGCACCCGGCCCCCGAACCTGCCGGACTGCATGTGCTCATCGACGACCTTGCGGATGAAATCGATCCCGGTCGTCGAGTCGGGGGCGGTGGTCGCGGCCTCGCGCCTTTCCTCGGTGTCGGTATGGCTGCTCGGATTGTTCATGTCCTCGCCTCAGTTCAAGAACCGCAAAAGCGCCGAGAGTTCAGCGCGCAATATCAGGGTTTCTTTTCGAGCGCCGGCTCGCCCAGGCTCGCGCTCGCGGCCTTGATGCGCGCCAGGCATGTCGCGCGTCCCATGATCGCCATCGACTCAAACAGCGGCGGCGACACGCGCTTCCCGGTCACGGCCACGCGCACCACGCCGAACAGTTGCCCCGCCTCAAGGCCCAGCGTCTCGGCAAGCCGGCGCATGGCCTGCTCTTGCGTCCCGGCCTCAAAATCGGGCAGCGCCGCGAGCGTCGCGTGGGCGGCCTCCAGCGCCGCGCGGGTCGAGACCGCGTCCATCTTGGGAGGGATCAGCGCATCCGGGTCGGGCGCGCCGATGGTTTCTTTGAAGAAGAAGTCCGCCCATTCCACCACATCGTTGAGCGTCCTGAGCCGCTCCTGCAACAGCGGCGTCACCTTCAGCAGCACCTCGACGTTGACCTCCAGGCCGGCGTCTTCCAGCGGCTTGCGCAGCCGCCGGGCCAGCTCTTCGGGCGCGAGGCGCTGCATCCACTGGCCGCCCAGCCACTCCAGCTTCTCGTAGGGGAAGCGCCCGCCCGCCGGGTTGATCCGGTCGAGCGTGAAGCGCGGGATCGTCTCCTCGACGGTGAACACCTCGCGGTCGTCGCCAAACGACCAGCCGATGTTGGTCAGGAAGTTGACCAGCGCCTCCGGCAGGTGCCCCGCCTCGCGAAACTCGCGCAACTGCACCGGAATCTTTTGCCCGCCCTCATTGAACGCCTCGGTGCGCTTGCTGAGCTTGCCCTTGCCGTTGGGGTTCAGGATCACCGGCAGGTGCGCGATCAGCGGCATCTCCCAGCCGAAGGCCCGGTAAAGCTGCCAGTGGATCGGCGCGGAGGGGATCCACTCGTCGGCGCGCAGGATGTGCGAGATGCGCATAAAGTGGTCATCGACCACGTTCGCCAGGTGGTAGGTGGGGTAGCCATCGCTCTTGAGCAGCACCGGGTCCTGCAACTGGTCGTTCTGGAAGCGGATCGGGCCGCGAATCAGGTCGTCGATCACGGTCTCGCCGTCGAGCGGCATCTTGAAGCGGATCACGTAGGGCTTGCCCTGCGCTTCGGCCTGCGCGCGCTCTTCCGGCGTGAGGTAGCGGCAGCGGCGGTCGTACCCGCCGCCCTTGCCGGCGCGGCGCGCCTCAAGCTCTTTGGGGGTGCAGGTGCAGCGATAGGCCCGGTCATGCTCGACCAGCCAATCCGCCCATTCGCGGTAGAGCGCGGTCCGCTCGGACTCGAAGTACGGCCCGTAGGGGCCGCCGACCTCCGGGCCTTCATCCCAATCCAGGCCCAGCCAGCGCAGGCCGTCGATGAAGTCCTGCACCGCTTCGGGCGAGTAGCGCCTCCGGTCGGTGTCTTCAATGCGCAGGACGAAGACTCCGCCGTGATGGCGCGCGAACAGCCAGTTGAACAGCGCCGTGCGCGCGCCGCCGATATGCAGCGGCCCGGTCGGGCTGGGCGCGAAGCGCACCCGCACTTCTTTGCGTGTGTCACTCAAGGTTGCCCCCTTGGGTAATCTTTTAACCTGACACCGAGTCGTTCAGGTGTGTGCCGCCTGGCGCTCATAGAGCGCGCGCAGGTTGCGCTGGAAACTGCCGCCTCTCGCGTCATCGAGGGTCGCCAGTTCCTCCGGTATCTCGACCTGTTCGATGTCCTCCACCGACTCCAGGGTCGCCAAAACCGATTGGAGCGCCTGCATGTAGACGCGCATCGCCTCCAATCCGGCAACCGTCGTGATCGCACCGTGCCCTGGGATAACGGTCTTTGGCCCCATCTCGCGTTCGATGTCGTCCAGGCGTTGCATCCACTCGCCGGGGTTGCCGTGCCCAGCCCAGGGATGTCGTCCGTTGAAAAGCAAATCGGCCACAAATGCGATGCCCTCTTCCGGCAACCACAGAATCACGTCGCTCTCGGTGTGACCGCCGCCGAACGTCACCAACTCGACCGTGCGGCGCGTCCCATAGAGCGTGAGCCGCTGCTCGAACGCGATCTCCGGCAGGCGAGGCGACAGGCGCAGCATGTCGTTGATGTAGGTTTCAGTGACGAAAATCTCCTGGACAACTGCCGCGATCTCGTCTCCCTTCTGGGTGGAGTCGCGCTGCGCCTTCAACGACACAAGTTTTTCTCTGTTTTCGTTCAGATATTCAGGTACGGCTTCGACGAGCGCAGCCGTGCCTTGCGCGATCAACTCGCGGGTGCGGGCGGTGCTGACAATGGTCGCCGCCGCCGGGATACTCTGGTTACCGACAACGTGATCGTTGTGCCAATGGCTGTTGGCTACGACAGCCACGCGGTTTCCTGTCAACGCCTCAGCAGCAGCATGGAGCGCCTCGCCGGCGCTCGGCGTGCCATGCGTGTCGAAGATGAGGACGCGCTCGCCCAGATCGATAATGCCCGCGTTGGACATCGCCAGACCGCCAGTTGACATCGACGCCCAGACGCCGCTGGCGAGAGGCTCAAGCGCAAAGTAGCGCGATTTGTGGGTATCGGTCACGATCCTTCTCCGCCTCAGTAACGGTCGTTGGCAATTCAGCTAGAATTCCAGTTGCCGGTGGCGCATGACCACGCTCTCGACCAGGCCTATACCCATCATCGTCGCAATCAGCGAGCTGACCCCCGAACTGATGAACGGCAGCGTCAGCCCGGTGACCGGGATCATGCCCAGGTTCATGCCCACGCTCACAACGGTCTGGAAAAAGACCCACGCGGCCACGCCATAGCAGATCAGGCTGCCGAGCGCGTCGCGCGCCCGCCGCGCCGCCCGCAAGATGCGCAACGTCAGCAGCCCCATCAGGAGCAACACCGCCATCGACCCGACGAACCCCAGTTCCTCGGCGATCACCGCGAAGATGAAGTCGGTGTGGCGCACGCGCAGGAAGCGCAACTGCGTCTGCGTGCCGGCGGTGTAGCCCTTGCCCAGCAACCCCCCGGAACCGATGGCGTACAACGCCTGGTCGATGTTGTATTGCGCGTCCGGGTCGCCCTGCGGGTTAATGAACTGGAAGATGCGCGCCCGCTGATAGTCCTCCATCGCGCCCCAGAGGATCGGCAGCAGCAAGAGCAGGATGAGCACGAAAAACACAATCTGCGTCAGGCGCAGGCCCGCGCCCCAAATCATGGCAAACCAAATCACCATGATCGCCACAACCGTCTTCAGGTCGGGCTGAAGGAAAATCAGCACTGCCGGCACCGCCACATAGACCAGCGAGCCGAGCACCGTCGGCAGCCGCCCGATGCGCTCATAGCGCGTCGAGAGGTACTGCGCCAGGGTCAGCACCAGCAGGACCTTGCTCAACTCGGAGGGCTGCACCGCGATGCCCACGTTGAGCCAGCGCTGCGCGCCTGCCGCGCCCACCACGCCCAGCAACGCCACCAGCCCCAGCAGCCCCACCATGAAGCCGTAAATCCAGTTATGGATGCTGCCGAGCAGCCGGTAGTCGGTGGCGGCCAGTACGAAAATCAGGACCAACCCCACCACCCCGAACTGAATCTGGCGCGGGACGCGGTTTTGCAGATCAGGGTCGATGGCGTCCATCGTGGCGCTGCGGATCATCAAGGCGCCGAAGATCACCAGCAGCGCCACCAGGCCGAGCATGATGAAGTCAAAGTGTCGCCATGCGCGTAAGCTGAACATCGGGCGCGATTATACCGCGCGCCAAACGAAAAGCGACCTGTACAGGTTAAGGCGCGAATCCCGAAAGCTCTAGAGGAGCCGTGTCTGTCCGCTCTCCCCTCTCCCGCAAAGCGAGCGAGGGGATGAGGGAACTATGCGCGTAGCGCCGCGCCGAACTGCCTCTGCAACGCTTTCACGATCCGCTCCTGGACCTTCGCCACCGCTTTGTCGGTGAGCGTTTCTGCGTCCGACTGGAAGGTCAGCGCATAGGCCAGGCTCTTTTTGCCGGCGGGGATCGGCTCGCCCGTGTACACGTCGAACAGGCGCGCCTCGCGCAGCAGCGGCGCGCCCGCGCGCAGGATCGCGGCGTGGAGGTCGCCCGCCGGCAGGCTCGCGTCCACCACGAGCGCGATGTCCTGGTACACCGCCTCGTAGCGCGAGACCGGCGTCACGCGGAACGTGGCCGACATATAACGCTTGATAGCGGCCAGGTCGAACTCGGCGGCGAGCACCGGTGCATCCACCGGCAGGCCGAAGGCCTCGCGCACGAGCGGGTGCACCTCGCCGAACACGCCCACCGACTCGCCCGCCACATTCAGCGCCGCCGCCCGCCCCGGATGGAACGTGCTGTGCGCAGCGGGGGTGTAGGTCACGTCGGGCAGGTGCAGCGCCGCCGCGAGCGCGTCAACGACGCCCTTCAGGTCGTAGAAGTCCATCAGGCCCGGATCGGCCTGGTCCGCCCAGGTGGGCGGGCGGCGCGGGCCGGTCATCACCATGCCCAGGCGCGGCGGCTCGTTGGGGAGCGGCGCGCCTTCGACCGGCAGGAAGACCTCGCCCACCTCGAAGATCGCTGCGCGGTCGCGGAAGCGCAGGTTCGCGGCGGCGATGTCCAACAGCCCGGCGAGCAGCGTGTGGCGCATGGCGACCTTGTCCAGGCTGGTGGGGTTCGCCAGGCGGATGTAGGGCAGGTCGGGCCAATGGCTCGGCGCGCCCGGCGGGGTGAGCAGCGCCTCGCGCTCCGGCGTCGTGAGCCGGTACGCGACGACTTCGCGCAGGCCGGCCTCGACCAGCACGTCGCGCACCCGCTCCTCCTGTTCCAGCGAGACGTTCGCGCGCTGCGGCGGCAGTTCGTCCACGATGAGCGTGTTCGGGATGCGGTCGTAGCCGTAAATGCGCGTGACCTCTTCCACCAGGTCAGCGCGCGCGGTGAGCGGGTCATCGGCGCTGATGTCGAGCCGGTGCTTCGGCGCGACCACGTGCACCACGTCGCCGCCGTCGATGACTGTGCAGGTGAACTCCAATCGCTCCAGGATATCCACGACGGTATCCATCGAGAACGGGATGCCGCTGACGCGCCGGACCGTCTCCAACGGCAGGTCCACTTCCGGGACAGGCGCGGGTCGCGGGTACTGGTCAATGTAGCCCTGCGCGATCTGACCGCCGCCAAGCTGGCGCATCAACTCAATGGCGCGCAGGTTGGTCGAGAGCGCCAATTCAGGATGCACGCCCCGGCTGAAGCGCGCGCCCGCCTCCGAGCCGATCTCCTTGCCGCGCTCGCGCTGGGCGATGAGCGTGCGCCGGATGTTGATGTAGTTCCAGCTGGCCACCTCCAGCAGCACGTTTCGGGTATCCGGCCTGACCTCGCTCTCCGCGCCGCCGATGACGCCGGCGATGCTGAGCACGCCCGCCGTGTCGCACACCATCTCGGTGAAGGCGTCAAGCTCGCGGCGCACCTCGTCGAGCGTGGTGATGGTCTCGCCGGGCTTCGCCGTGCGCGTGATGATCGTCGGCGCGGCGGCCCCGCCGCCAGCCGTCCGCGCGCGCGCGACCAGCACGTCATAGTCGAAGGCGTGGATCGGCTGGCCGGTTTCCAACATCACGTAGTTGGTCACGTCCACGATGTTGTTGATCGGGCGCATCCCGCACAGGAGCAGCCGGCGCTGCATCCACAGCGGCGAGGGCCTGACTTCGGTGCCCTTGAGCAACGTGAGCGTGAAGCGCGGGTTGAGTTCCGGCTCCTCGATGACCAGGTTCACCTGCCCCGCGATGGGCGGCCCTTCCATCACGGCCTCGGCGGAGGGGTAGCGGACCTCCTGGCCGGTCAGCGCGGCAACCTCGCGCGCCACCCCGATCACGCCCCAGCAGCGCGCCAGGTTGGGCGTCAGGTCGATTTCGAGCACCACGTCGCCGAGCACGTCCTGCAACGGCGCGCCGACCGGCGCGTCGGGGTCGAGCAGGATAATGCCCTCATGGTTGTCGGAGAGGCCCAGTTCCTTCTCGGAGCACACCATCGAACGGTTCTCAACCCCGCGCAGCGTGCGCGCCTTGAGGACCATCCGCGCGCCGTCGCTCGCGTGCCCGTCGTAGAGTTCGGCCCCCTCGAAAGCGATGACTGCCTTGAGCGGCGGGTCGATAGGGCCTTTGTCCTTGTACGGGTACAGGTTCGGCGCGCCGTTGACGCACGGCTCCAGCGCGTCGCCGCCGTAGTCCACCATCGCAATGGTGAGGCGGTCGGCGTTGGGGTGCGCCTTGACCTCGACGATGGCCCCGACCTTGATCTTCTCGCGGTCCCAGACCAGGTGCTCCGCCTTCGGGTCATCCGAGGGCACGCCGATGTACTCGATCTTCGCCACCTCCAGCCCGGCGAGCGTCAGGCGCTCGGCCAGTTCGCCCAGCGGGAGGGTGATGTCCACGTATTCTTTCAGCCAGCTTAATGGTACGCGCATGTGAAAGCCCTCTCTCTCTTCGTGGTTCGCAGGGGCAGGTCTGCAAACCATCCACCTAGAACTGTTCCAGGAAGCGCAGATCATTGGCCCAGAAGTAACGAATATCCTCGATGCCGTACTTGAGCATCGTCACCCGCTCCGGCCCCATGCCGAACGCGAAGCCGGAGTAAACCGCCGGGTCGTAGCCGCCGTTGCGCAGCACCACCGGGTGCACCATCCCCGCGCCGGCGATCTCCAGCCAGCCGGTGAACTTGCACAGCCGGCAGCCCACGCCGCCGCAGAGGATGCATTCCACGTCCACTTCCATGCTCGGCTCGGTGAAGGGGAAGTACGACGCGCGGAAGCGCACCTTGCGCTCGGCGCCAAATATGCGGCGTGCGAACTCGGCGATGGTGCCCTTCAGGTCGCTCATGCGGATGTTGCGTCCCACCGCCAGCCCCTCGACCTGGTTGAACTGGATTTCGGAGCGCGCCGTGATCTGCTCATGGCGGTAGCACATGCCGGGCAAGATCACGCGGATCGGCTGCGGGCAGTACTCGCGCATGGCTCGGATCTGCCCCGGCGACGTGTGCGTGCGCAGGATGATGTCCTTCTCTGTCGTGAAGAACGTGTCCCACATGTCGCGCGCCGGATGGTAGGGCGGGAAGTTGAGCCATTCGAAATTGTGCGCGTCGTCCTCTACGTCGCGGCTGCGATAGACCTGGAAGCCCATATCGGCCAAGATTTTGTAGAATTCGCGCAGCATCCCCGTGGCGGGGTGCAATCCACCCATGGTCACAGGCCGGCCCGGCAGGCTCACGTCTACCGCGCCGGTCTCCAGCTTTCGCGCCAGCTCCACCTTGCGCACGGCCTCCGCGCGCCCGGCGTAGGCGGCTTCGAGCGCGCGCCTGATCGCGTTGGCGCGCTGGCCGAAGGCGGGCCGTTCCTCCCTGGGCAGTTCCCCGACGCGGCGCAGCATCCGCGTCACTTGGCCGCCGCGCCCGATGTAGGCCAGCTCCCACGCGCGCAGCGCCTCCGAGTCGCTGATGCGTTCCAGTTCGCTGAGGGCTTGTGTGTTGAGCGCTTCGAGTTCGTCCAGCATATCTTTCCCCTTGCTCATAAACTAAAACCTCCCGTCCCGATCAGGGACGGGAGGTCGATTCCCGTGGTACCACCCTGTTTGATCGGCGGCCTGAGAGCCGCCAACCCACTCTGCGCCAACAGCGCGCTGCGCGATTGGCCGCCCGGTTAACGGTGGGCTGCCGGAGCGGACTACTGGCCTGGGACGCAGCGCCCCGTGCGTTCACCCGTCGGCTCAGGAGCGAACTTCGGCGAGGGCCACCCGGACGCGGCTCGCAGTCTGAGGCCACGTCTCCCTGCGGCAGGGGCAATCCCGCCTACTTTTCTCCATCACAGCCTTTGTTCAGTGTACTGAACTGTATATGAAGTGATTCAAGCTTTTGAGCCAACGACCCCGGTGCTTGTGGTGCTTGTCGTGTTTGCGGGCGACCTCACCCCCGTCCCCCTCTCCCGGCTACGCCGGACTATAGCCGCAAGCGGAGAGGGGGTGTCGAGC
>DAOTXU010000503.1:0-6078 GCA_034435135.1 Anaerolineae bacterium
GCTCGACACCCCCTCTCCGCTTGCGGAGAGGGGGACGGGGGGTGAGGTGTCCGCCAACACGACAAGCTCCACACGCACCGGGGTCGTTGGCTCAAAAGCTTGAATCACTTCTATTGTACACCTTATCGTTCGACGGAAAGGTTTACGATGCGTAACAGTTTTCTAAACGTGCATTATGGACTGGAGGATATGAGGTCTCCTCGGTCGTTATATGGTATAACACCATTGGGAGGAAAAAGGTTTGCGCGAAACCGGCGCGGCGCGTAAAATGTCCCTCGCCTCCATGGATTGCGACCTCTTCACATTGTAGCGGCTTATTATGCCGACTCCCAGGAAACAATCGTGATTATGGTTTATGAACCAGACCCTGACGAGTGGGAACCTGGATTTAGGGAGAGGAAAAAAACCGTGAAATGCGTCATTTGTAAACAAGGGGTTACACATCCAGGCAAAACCACTCTGACCCTTGAGCGCGACAGCACAACGCTCGTCATCAAAGGCATCCCGGCGCAGGTTTGTGAAAACTGCGGCGAGGCTTATTTGGATGAAGCGACAACAGTGCGATTGCTCCGGCTCGCAGAGGAGGCCGCCAGCGCCGGCATCCAGGTGGAGGTGCGGGAATACCTGGCGGCATGAGGTTTGGGTAGCTCCACAAAATGGCGTGGTCCAGCGCAGCCGTCTCACTTGGAAACAGGACAAGGGGCTTAAGCCCCTTGTCCTACCCACTGGATAGTTGAAACCGCTAAAAGACGCGCATGGCGCCTCACGAATGGACGTTCCACACTATCCTGTGGTCCTAACGCGAAACATGTCCAGGGCTGAAAAGACACATAGCTGACAGATCAATGGACGCCATCGACGAGATTAAAGCGCGGCTGAATATTGTTGACCTGGTCAACGAGTACGTCCCGCTGAAGAAGGCCGGGCGCAACTACAAGGCGCTCTGCCCCTTCCACAGCGAGAAGACGCCCTCGTTTGTCGTGTTCCCCGAATCGGGAACCTGGCGCTGCTTTGGCGCGTGCAACGAGGGCGGCGACATCTTCAGCTTTGTGATGAAGCGTGAAGGCTGGGACTTCGGCGAGGCGTTGCGCGCGCTGGCCGAGCGCGCCGGCGTGACGCTGGAGCAGCGCGCGCCATCGGAGCAGATGGAGGCATACGACCGCCTGCGCGACCTCCTGGCCGAGGCGACGACTTATTTCCATCACCTGCTGCTCAACGCGCCAGCGGCTGCGGTCGCAAAAGACTACGTGAAGCGACGCGGCCTGACCGGCGACACCGCGCGCGCGTTCATGCTCGGTTACGCGCCTAACAGTTGGGACGCCACCAGTAAGTACCTGCAATCCAAAGGTTATACCGAGCGGGAGATTATCGACGCCGGGCTGATGGTCGAGCGCGAGGAGGGCCGGCGCTACGACCGCTTCCGCCACCGGTTGATGATCCCCATCCGCGACGCGCAGGGGCGCACGACAGGCTTTGGCGCGCGCGCGCTTAACCCCGACGACGCGCCCAAGTACCTCAACTCTCCGCAGAGCGCGCTCTTCGATAAGAGCCGCATCCTCTTCGGGTTCGACAGGGCGCGCCGGGCCATCCGCGAGCGCGAGACCGCCGTCCTGGTCGAGGGCTACATGGACGTGATGCAGGCGCACCAGGCCGGCTTTGACAACGTGGTGGCGCAGATGGGCACCGCGCTCACCGAAGCGCAGTTGCGCCAGCTCAGCAAGTATGCGCGCCGGCTGATCCTGGCGCTCGATCCCGACGTCGCCGGCGTCCAGGCTACCCTGCGCGATCTGGAAGTCGCGCGCGCCACCCTGACCGAACAGCAGATCGACGCGAAGGGGATGATCCTGTGGAGCGGGCGGCTGAACATGGACATCCGTATCCTGCGGCTGCCTAAAGGCATGGACCCCGATGACCTGATCCGCGAGCAGCCGGACGAGTGGCGACGCTTACTCGACGAGGCGTTGCCGGTGGCGCGGTTTGTCATCGAGCAGGCCACGCAGGGGCGGGACCTTGACGACCCGTTCGAGCGCGAGCAGATCGCGCGCGCGGTGCTGCCGATCCTCTCCGCCACCGAGAGCCAGCTTCAGACGCAGAACAACCTGCAAGCGCTGGCGCGCGCGGTGCGCATCCCCGAACGGACGCTGATCGCGTGGGCCGGCGCGCAGCGCCAGCCGCCGCGCGGGCGCAAACCCTCGGAGCCGACGCCCTCGCGCCCGAACGGAGAGCCGCCCCCGGCGGAGGCCAAAGTCAGGAGGCCCGCGATCAACCGCCAGGAGCGCTACTGCCTGGCCGCGCTGGTCCAGCAGCCGCAGTTGATCTACCGCATCGACCGGCGGCTGCAAGCGCTAAAAGACGAGGAAACGCCCGGCCTGCCGCGCCTGAGCGCCGAGGACTTCACCCAGACCGCTTTGCAGGAAATCTTCCACGCTTTTCAGGCGTCGCTGGCGCAGGACGCGCAGGCGCCGCTGGACTACATGCGGTCTGTCTTGTCGGCGGCGCTCATCAATGAACTGGACGCGCTGCTGAAACACGAGCGCGTGGGCGACCTGGCGGACGAGCGCGTGATGGACGAAGCGCTCGACCGCTTGCTGGGCCTGCGGGAACGCAGCTTGCAGCGTCAGATCGAGGAATTACAGTTCTTGCAGACCGAGGCGCAGGAGGTCGGCGACTTGACAAGAGCCGTAGAACTTGGGACTATTGTAAATCGTAAGAAGCGCGAGTTGATGCGCCTCCAAAAGGCGCTGCCGACGACGACGCGCGCGCCGTGAACCGCACCAGGGACAAGGAGCTTAGCTCCTTGCCCAAGAAAGAGGGCACGGATTGCTGCGCACAGGTAGCGGAGATACCACGAGGCCGCACCGGAAATGATGGCAGAGCGTCCATCCGAGCAACCAAACCACGAAGCGAACGAGGTCGAGCCGACCGTCGAGTCGCTCGTCGCCAAGGGCAAGCGCGACAAACAGCTCACCGAAGAAGAGGTGTTGGCGCTGTTCGAGGACCCCGAAAGCGAGGAGGCGCAGGCGCTCTTTGACCAGCTCGAAGAGCTGGGCGTCGAGATCATCTCGGAAGAGAACGGCGTCGATGACTTCGCGTCTGAACCCGACGACGAGGAGCTTGAGGACATCGAGATCGAGGAGGGAGATGAAGACCTCGTCTCGCTGGACAGCGCCGCGCTCTCCGACGACCCGGTTCGCATGTACCTTAAGGAGATCGGCCAGGTGCCGTTGCTCGACTCCAGCCGCGAGACCTGGCTTTCCTCGCAGATGGCCGCCGTCAGCCTGTTAGACTATACCCTCAGGCACCTGGCCGAGGACAACGGCGCGATGCGCCCCAGGGATGTGCTGCTCGCGCTCTACGAGCAGGTGTTCACCAAGTGGGCCGACGTCATCAAGCGCGCGGCGGTATTCAAGGTCGAAATACCGGACCTGGTCCGGCTGATCGACGAGGTGCAAGTCCTCCGCGAAGGCTGGGACGCTGGCGCGCATTCGTACACCCGCGCCTATCTGGATCAGCGCGAGTGGGGCCACGACGAGGCATGGACCAGGCTTGCACAGGGTCTTTTTGACGTGTTTAGCGCGCTGTACCTCATACCGACTCCGATTCAAAACCGCCTCCGCGACGTTTACCGCCGCAAGGGACGCCTGCCCCCTCGGCGCTCCGTTGAAAGCTGGCTCAAGGACGACGGCACCGACCGGCTGATTGACGCCGAGTTTGCCGCGGCGCGCGCCCGCGCCGAGATCGCCAGCGAAGCGCTCACCCGCGCCAACCTGCGTCTGGTCGTCAGCGTCGCCAAGCGTTACATGGGCCGGGGGATCGGCTTCCTTGATCTTATTCAAGAAGGGAATATCGGCCTGCTGCGCGCCGTTGAAAAGTTCGACCACACCAAAGGCTACAAGTTCAGCACCTACGCCACCTGGTGGATCCGGCAGGCGATCAGCCGGGCCATCGCCGACCAGGCGCGCACCATTCGCATTCCGGTGCACATGGTCGAGACCATCAACCGGCTGATGCGCGTGCAGCGCACCCTGATTCAGCAACTCGGCGCGGAGCCGACCGCCGAACAGATCGCGCTGGAAATGGAGTTCCTCGAACCGGAAGAGACCGCCGCCATCCGCGCGGCGCTGCAACGCGACGAGCGCCCCGACCCCTCCCTGATACGCAAGCTGCGCCGCGCGGCCAGCAAAGTCCGCCGCATCATGCGCATCTCGCAGGAGCCGATGTCGCTGGATATGCCGGTCGGCCAGGAAGACTCCAGCCAGCTTGGCGACTTCATTGAGGACGAGACGGTTGTGGGGCCGGTGGATGCCGCCTCGCGCCAGTTGCTTAAGGAGCAGATCCGCAACGCGCTGAACGTGCTCAGCGAGCGCGAGCGCGAAGTGCTGGAGATGCGCTTCGGCCTGGTCAATGGGCAGGATCACACGCTCGAAGAGGTGGGCAAGCACTTCGGCGTCACGCGCGAGCGCATCCGCCAGATCGAGGCCAAAGCGCTGCGCAAGCTCCGCCACCCCACGCGCAGCCGCCAGCTCCGCGATTACCTCATCTGAGCGTTAGCGCCGTCGGCGAACATGAACGTGCGACTTGACCTCTTGACGCGGCTGCGTGAGAAGCCCCCGCTGTACGCGCCGGGCGCGTCGCTGTTTTGGGACGATCCGCACGTCTCCAAAGGGATGCTGGCGCTGCATCTGGACCCAAACACGGAGGCGGCGAGCCGCAGGCCAGAGGAGATCGACGCGACAGTCCGCTGGTTGCTGGATCACCTGCGTCTTGAGCCGGGCGACGCCGTCCTGGACCTGGGATGCGGGCCGGGGTTATACGCCGAACGGCTGGGCCAGGCCGGGCTGCGCGTGGTTGGCGTCGATTACTCGCGTCGCTCGATTGACTACGCCCGGCAGCGCGCGGCGGAACTCGGCCTGCGCATCGAATACTATTGGCAGAACTACCTGACGCTGGACCGCGAGGCCGAGTTTGACCTGGCCCTGCTGATCTACGGCGATCTGTGCGCGCTCGCGCCAGCAGACCGCGACGCCCTTCTGCGGCGGGTGCACCGCGCGCTGAAGCCCGGCGGGCATTTCGTGTTTGACGTCTCGACGCGGTTGCTCCGCTGGCGCGTCGGCCTCCAAAATCACTGGTATGTTGCCGAGTCCGGCTTCTGGAAGCCTGGTCCGCACCTGGTGCTGGAACAGGGCTTCGACTACCCGGAGCACGACGCCTACCTCGACCAGTACATCGTCATTGAGGAAGATGGGCGCGTCAGCGTCTACCGCAACTGGTTTATCGACTACGCGCCGGAGACGATCACGCCCATTTTGGAACGGCATGGATTCGCCGTGCGCGGCTACTGGCGCGACCTCGCCGGGACGGCCTACACGCCGGACGCCGAATGGATCGGCCTCGACGTTGAGAGGGTGGGAGGATAAACGGTAAGGGCACGGCGCGCCGTGCCCCTTCCGGCTTTCTTTCTTTGCCAGCCACTATTCACCTGGTCTCTATTGTAGCGAGTCGTGTGGTGTTTTTCGCAGTCCGCCGACTGAAGTCGGCGGCCAATCGTATATCAGCTCATGGAAATCACGAATTAGCCCGCAACTTCAGTCACGGGAGTAGTTCCACAGGATAGCATGGTCATGTGAGAGCGTCCCACTTGCGACCTGGACAGGGGGCTTAAGCCCCCTGTCCTCGCCCACTGGTTGCGGTGACTCGGCTTAGGTGTGGGGTGTTATCACCCACTTTCAGAAGCCGTTTGAAAAGGGTTCCCCCGGCTAAAGCCGGGGGTGAATTCCCCACCGTGCCGTGGCTTTCCGGCGATTAGCCGCCGACTTTAGTCGGCGGAACCTGAATAAACTTCCATGGCCGGACTTCTCAAATGGCCTCTCAGAAAGTGTTTGAAAAGCCCCCTCACCCCCTGTCCCCCTCTCCCGTCATACGGGAGAGGGGGCAAAGATACCCCAAATCTGGGTTTATAATCCCCTCTCCCCTTGTGGGAGAGGGGATTTAGAAACTATCTCAAAAGGTCTCGTAAGCCAATCGACGATACCAGAGTAATGCACAAGCAAGCTGAAGCAATGCCAGGTAGTTCTCGGA
>DAOTXU010000504.1:0-1563 GCA_034435135.1 Anaerolineae bacterium
GCTCGACACCCCCTCTCCGCAAGCGGAGAGGGGGACGGGGGGTGAGGTGCCCGCAAACACGACAAGCACCACACGCACCGGGGGCGTTGGCTCAAAAGCTTGAATCACTTCATAGCCAATTGCCTTGTCTCAATGGTAAGGGGCGGCCTGCACAGGATTTGCCGAAGTCGGGTGGGGATGAAAAAGTAGGGGCACAGCGTGCTGTGCCCCTGTTCATGGAGAGCTATGACTGGGCGGCTGTTGGACAGGCTATTGCACGGTGGCCGCGTTCGGCACCGGCGCGCCGGTGACCTTCTCGTAGCTCAGTTGCAGCAGCGCCACCGTGTACTTGAAGTTGTGGAAGGCAGAGCCGCCGCTCTCCGTGAACTTCAGGTTGTAGACCGCGCCCTTGAGGTCCACGCTCGCGCCGTCCGGCAACGTGAAGTACGGGTAGCTCTCCAGCACTTCCACGCCCGCGGCGACCACCGCTTCTTCAAGCAGCGCCCGCAGGCCGGCGACCTCTTCCTCGACGTTCTCGACCGCGCCGTCGCCGTCGTAGTCGCCGCTCGCCTCAAACGCGAACGCGGTCGCGTCGGCGTGGCAACCCTGGCAGGCGGCGATGTTCTCAACGCCGTCCGCGCTCACCATGGCGAACGTATGCTGGCCGACCATGTTGTGGCCGGGCAGCGGGTTGCCGGCGTCGTCCGTGCCGGGCGTGGCCGCCATGTGGCAGCCGATGCAGGTGTTCTCGATGATCAGGCCGTGCACGCCGGAGGCCAACTCCTCGCCCCAGGTGTAGCCGCCCTTGCCGTACATCAACTCGGCGGCGGTGGAGTAGTGCGGCGTGCCGAAGCTCTCGCCCTCAACCGTGGCGACCGGGTTGCGGCGCGCATTGTGGCAGCTCATGCAGGTGGCCGCCAGGCCGGCGTCGGCGACTTCGGTCCCGTCAGGCAGCTTTACCGAGTCGAACACGCGCAACTGCTTGGGGTTCTTCACATCGTGCGGGTCGTGGCAGACCGCGCAGGTGATGATCTGGTAGTCGGTGCGCTGCTGCGCCGACGGCACGCCGTTGGCCCAGTCGATGAAGCCGAGGCCGCTGTGGCAGCGCACGCACGAAGCGTGGTCCTCGCCGATCGGGTAGGTGAACGCCTCCGCGTTCGCCTGCGCGTGGCCGCTCAGCTCCCACTGCTGCGGGAAGACATGATACGGGTCCTCGGCGTGGCATTGCGCGCACGTGCCGTAGGCCAGCCCCAGCCCGATCGGCCCCATGGCGGTGGGGTCGCCGGTGAAGTGCTCGCTGCCGGGGCCGTGACACGCCTCGCACTGGATGTTCGCCAGCGCCGCCACTTCGGGATACTCCGCCATCATCGCGGCCCAGTTGCCTTCGACGAGTTGTTCAGGGAGCGTCCAGCCATGCTCGGCAGCAAGGTCATCGAAGCCGCCGTTGACAGCGGTGGGCATGTCGTTGTAGCCGGTGGTGTGGCACCAGATGCAGCCCGACCCGTAGTGGTCGCTCACCTGACCGTCGATGGCGCGCGTGAACATGCTTGCGTGGGCGGTGGGGGCCCCCCCCGGCGCCGGCGT
>DAOTXU010000505.1:0-2981 GCA_034435135.1 Anaerolineae bacterium
GGTCGGCCTCCTTCGCACAACTCGCTCATGTCCCCTGGAAGCTGACCAGCCCGAGGCTTCTTGGCGCCCCGAACCGCCAGGGTGAGAATACTCGTCCCTGCCGACGAGCAGCGTCCTGTGACGCAGTAACCAGACGCCCGAACGGGCGCCCGAAGGAATGACGCAGCACATGCACGCTGACCTCTTCCAGCCCCGCCGCCTTCGCCAGCGCCGCCACCCGCGCCGACACGCCGCGCTCCGACAGCGCCCCGCCCTTCTGCGACAGGAACAGCGCGTCGCTGGCGTCGTCTGGTCGCACCTCCAGCCACTCCCGCAGCGCCTTGCGCGCGCTCGCGTTGAGCGGCACTTCGCAGTATTTCCGCACCTTTGCACGTTTCCGCACAGGCAGACACAGCGCACTCTGTGCCTTCCTTAATATGGATGTTAACTCTCCTGTTCTCCCGCAACGGCGCAATAGGCCGGCAATCACGCAACCAACCGTAGCTCACGCTGTTGAGCGGTCAGAACTTCGTTGCCGTTTGGGGTTACAAGCACATCGTCTTCCAGGCTGATCCACCCACGACCCTCGATCAATGAAAGTCCGCGCAGAAGCCGTCGTATTTCACCCCAAAGTCGATTTGAAACGCCGTATTTGTTCACTTGTCGGCGGAGGGCAAGGGCAGAACCATAGCGCAAGCAGCAAGAAACCGGTACAGTGGTGGCATGAACGAACGCGAAGCGCTGCTGCAACTGAGCAAAGAAGAACAGGTCGCCATCATCCTGGATTTGCAACAGCACATCCGGGAGTTGCACGACAAGATCGACCGACCGCCGAAAACGCCGACGAACTCGTCCATGCCGCCGAGCCAGGGGCGCAAAGCGAACCGTCGCCGAGGGCGCGTGGGAGGCGGTGCGAAGCCGGGGCACACGGGCAAAAGCCGGACGAAGGTTGAGGCGGACGTGGTGGTGGCGTTGCGGGTCGAGGTGTGCGCGCAGTGCGGGGCGGAGGTGAGCCAGGCGCGGCAGCGGGTGGTAGGCAGCAGCCAGGTGGTGGAGATTCCGCCGGTGCAGCCGGTGGTGATCGAAGCGCAGCGGTGCGCGGTGGACTGTCCGGTGTGTGGACACACGCAGGCGGCAGCGTATCCGGCGGGGCGGGAGCCAGCACGGGTGTTCGGGCCGCGCCTGGAAGCGCTTGTGCACTACCTGCACCTGGCGCATCCGTTGGGCTATGCGCGGGTGCAGCGCCTGCTGCACGACCTGTTCGGGCTGGACATCAGCCTGGGCGCGCGGGTGAACGCGGTGCGCCGGGCGCAAAAACCCTTCGCGGAAGCCGCCGACGCCATTCTGGAGCGCATCCGCGCCAGCGCCGTGATCGGGTCGGATGAAACCGGGGCGCGGGTGGCGGGGCAGCACGCCTGGCTGTGGGTGGTGCAAACCCCCGACAGCGCCTACTACACCATCGCACCCACGCGCGGCGCGCGGGTGCTGGAAGCCGTCATGGACCACGCCTGTCCGACCGTATGGGTCAGCGACCTGGCGAAGGCGCAACTGAAGCAACCCGCCCTCTACCGGCAGGTCTGCCTGGCGCATCAGACCCGCGACCTGCAATATGCCATCGACGCCGACCGGTGCGCCTGGGCCTACCGGGTGCAGGCGCTGCTCTGGCGCGCCCAGCGCCTGGGCCAACGCCGCCACCAGATGCCGCCGCAGCACTACGGTCGGCAAGTCCGCGCCGTCGAACATGCGCTCGACGCCCTGCTGACGCATGTCCCCAGGTTGGCTTGGAGCCAGAACCTGCGGCAGCGTTTCCTCGACCATCGCCAGCACCTGTTTCCCTTCCTCTACCTGCCCAACGTCCCCCCGACGCACAACGCTGCCGAGCAAGCCCTGCGCAACGCCGTCATCTATCGCAAAGTCACTGGCGGCTTTCGCGCCGAGTGGGGGGCAACCGCCTATGCGAACGTGATCTCCGTCATCGAGACCGCGCGCCGGCGCGGACAGGACATTCTGCACACCCTGATGGACCTGCTCTCCCAACCTTTTGATCTATCGCTCTCTTTTACCCCCGCAAGGTGAACAAATACGCTAAGCCGGCTTAGCGTCTCGACGAACAGCGGCCCCATATCGCCGCTATGTTCGATCACCTGGTCCCACACGCCTGTCGCGCGCGGGATCGCCACATCCAACTCATGCACAATAGCGATGCGCTCGCCGGTCCGGGTCAGGATTAAGATTCCGCAAAGATGATTGGGTAGACCGGGTCGCCGCCCGCATCCTCTGTCGTTTGCCCAAACGTTCTACGCTACCTTTTCGGGGACGAGTGCGCTCAGCGCCGCCGTCCGGTCGGGTCGATCTGGGGATTGCGCCTCTGCCACTGCCCATGCCTCCGGTCAAGCAAGGGCCTGGTAGGCTGCCAGCCCGATTTCGCCCAGCGCCGTGTCAATCTCGATGGCGCGCCGCCACTCGGCGAGACGGTCGCCGCGCACTGCGTCATGATCCCACGACGAGAGCGCAGTGACGATCACGTGCGATTGGTCGTTGGCGTCGATGATCCCGAAGTCGTTGCGAATTCCGCTGAAGGTCCCGGTCTTGTGCGCGACCTTCGTGCCAGGCGGCAGGAAGCGCGGCAGGCGGTCGTTGAGTTGCTGCTTGAGCATGGTGTCCAGAATGCGGTCGCAGGCTTCGCGGTCGAGGATTTCCCCCCGGAATATCAGCTCCATCAGCCGGGTCATGTCGCGCGGCGTGCTGACGTTGTTGTCTGGGCCGAGGCTGTAGCTGAACCCGTCGCGCCGGACGCCGTGCTCCGCTTCCCAGCGGACAAGCGCGTGGCGGTCCTGGTTCGGGTCGGGGCTGGGGAGCATGTCCGCGAAAATCTCGTGCAGCGTGTGGGCGACGTGCGTGCTCGCCAGGCCCAGGCGGTGCATGTGATCGTTGATCGCCGCGACGCCGAGCCGTTGCATCACCATATCGGTCGCCGTGTTGTCGCTGATGATGATCATCAG
>DAOTXU010000506.1:0-4408 GCA_034435135.1 Anaerolineae bacterium
GGGGGACGGGGGGTGAGGTGTCCGCCAACACGACAAGCACCACACGCACCGCGGTCGTTGGCTCAAAAGCTTGAATCACTTCATACAAAACCACCACTTCCGCGTGCCTTTTCCCCAAATCCCGAATGCACCCCACGGCGGCGCGCGGTTATTCTAAAACATAGCCGAATTCGCCGGGCGCTTCAAAGTGGCCGATGACCCGCCGCCCGCTCATCTCGATGAACCCACGCAGCGCCCTGTCTTCGCGCCGCCGGATCGTTTCGCGCCGCGCCAGCGACTCCATATTGCCCGTGACGAGCACGCGGCGTGCGGGGGCGCCGGCGAGAAGGGGAAGCAGGTCGCGCTGCTGCCGGGAAACAACGGGGACCAGCTTGAGCATGAGCGCCAGGTCAAAGCGCGCGACGCCATAGGTGCACACCTGCGCCCAATCAAAGCCGGCCAGGTCCGCCCGCAGCGCAACCAACCGCGCCGGCGACGCCATCGACGCGAAGGTCTCAAGTATCTGAATGGCCTGCGCGTCCCGGTCCACCGCCACGTAGAGCGCGCAGCCCTTCTCAGCGAACGGGTAGGCCAGCGGTTGCAGGCCGCAACCCACATCCACCACCGAGGCCGGCGGCTCGACCCATGCGAACAGCGCCCGGAAGAAGGCTTGTTGATCGCGTTCGCGGGTGGAGGCGTGTGTTCCCAGCAGCGCCCGTCGCGTCTCGCGGATCGCCTCAGCCGGCGCACCGCCGGCGATCTGCGCGGCCAGTTGCGCCGTCAGCGCCTCCAGCGAGGCGTCATCCTGGCGGCGGTACCGGCGAAGCTGGTAGTAAACCGCCTTGCGCGCCGCCTTGACGGCGGCCTTATACGCACCCAGGCGGGCCACCTCTTCAGGAGAGCCGCGCGTCTGCACTTCCGCGAGCAGCCCCGGCTGCCGGGCGATGGCAGCATAGAGCGCACGGCGCGTCTGGTCGGGGTCGGCGCGGTAGCGCTTACAGATAGCGCTGACCTCCTGCTCGATCAGGTCGCTAATCCCTGCAAGTACGGCATCGAGCGATTCAGCCATGCGCAAGCTCCCCCCAAGAGACGGCGAGCAGGCTGTCCGCGAACATGTGTATATGCCGGCCCAACACTTCATTAAGATAGTCGTCCAGCGCACCGCTGGCGCGGAGCGCCCCCACGCGGCGCACCACGTCGAGCACTGTCCACAGGTTGTGCCGCGCGAGCTGGCGCGCGTCCTGCCAGACCGCCTCGCCATGTTGCTGGCAGTACGGGCAGGGGCAGCGATAATCCCTAACCTGCACCGGGTCCCGGCTCGCGCCGTAGGGGGTCATGTACCAGCCGTCGCGGGCGAAGTGCACGAAAGCGGACGAGTCAAACACGTCGCAGCCCAGCGCCACGTAGAATGGCAATTCCACCGGATCGCCGGCTCCGTAGAGATGGATGGGCACGTCCGGCGGTGTGAGCGCCCGCACCTGGCGGATCACCCGCCCGGCGAAGCGGATGTGGTGGTTGCGCCCGAAGAAGGGCACCAGGCTCCCCAGCGCCACGTAGCGCACGCCCATATCGACCAGCGCGCGGATCGAGCGCTCGCGTAAGTCGAGGAAGCGTCCGCCCTGCTGCACGCCGATCACGATAGAGCGCTTCACCAGGCGCAACGCCTCCTCGACGCGCTGGAGCGTCTGGTTGACCTTGCGGTTGGCGATCTTCCAGTTGTCGCGCGGCGGGGTAATCAAGTCGAGCGGCGAGATCACATCCGCGCCGATGGCCTCCTGAAAGCGCACGATCTTGGCGTTCTTCAAGTAGAGTTGCCCGGAGAGCGCCTGGAACGCGCCGGAGTCGGTCACGACCAGGCCATTGAAGCCGAGAAAGCGCTTTACGTCGAAGTCCGGGCCGGTCAGCGCCGCACGGATTTCGCGCCGCTTGTAGAGCAGGAACCCGTTCGTGATGACGCCGCTCACGCCGAAGTTGTCCGTCAACTCCTGGGCCGTGATGAACGGGTTTTCGGGTTCAAAGACGGGCAGGAACAAAGGGGTGGAGTAGGTATCTCCGTTGACGGTAGTGACCGGCGGCATGGCGTGGCGCGCCTCTACAGGCTGGGTTGTTACTGCGCGTCGCGCCAGTTGATCGGTCGGGGCGGTAGCGCGTGCTCTAGCAGCTTTTCGTCGGCCCAGGCCTGGCGCGCCGCCGGGTCGCGGAGTCGGTTGGCGGCGTTGCGCGCCACCTCCGCGCTTTTCTGAATCTGCAAAAACTCGCGGTCCCCCTCGGCGACGGTAGCCTGCGTCTCTAAATCGCGGGCGCGCGCGCCCATCACGACCGCGTGCGCCTCGGCCCACAGGTCGGCGCCCTGGACGCAGCGTTGCGCCAGCCGGTTGAGCACGCGCCGAAGCGCCTGACACAGCGCGTCGAGGTCGTGCGCCTCGCCCGAAGCGTCGCCGTAGAGCAGCGCCGCTTTCATATCGTCGAAGGTCCGGTTATGCGTCTCGGCGTAGTACTCGAACGCCTCTTTGACATCATAAAAGGCCGCCTGCGCGCGCATCTCGTTCAATTCGGCCTCGGCCAGGCCGGGGTTCTCCGAGGCGCTCTGCAAATAGCTCTGCACGCGCGTGAGCATGTCCTGGGTGTTATACGGCCACTCGCCTTCGAACAGTTCTTCCAACTGATCGTCGCCGATTTCCGCGAACTCGTATTCCGTCATCAGGCGGCGCTCCGTTCAGGGTTGTACTGGCAGTGTATCCAACTTTAACACTTCTTGCTCCCGGTGTCGATGCATTGGTTTCTTGGTGGTGTGTTAAGTTTCCGTTTCATTTTCGCGCGTGATGCCGCATGACGAGCCAGTTGGGTCGCGTCATATTCTCCGGGTCAAGGATGTTGTCTAACTTCTCTTTGGTCAGCAGCCCCTTTTCCAGCACCAATTCATAGACCCCCTTGCCGGTTTCGAGCGCTTCTTTGGCAATCGACGCGGCGTTGTCGTAGCCGATGTAGGGGTTGAGCGCAGTCACCAGGCCGATGGAATGCTCGACCACCCGGCGCAGGTGCTCGCGGTTGGCGGTGATGCCGCGCACGCAGCGCTCCTCCAGCGTCTTGCAGGCGTTGCGCAGGTGCGTCAGGCTGCTGAACAGGCTGTACGCGATGATCGGCTCCATCGCGTTGAGCTGCAACTGCCCGGCTTCGGCGGCCAGGGTCACGGTCACGTCGTGGCCGATGACTTCGTAGGCGACCTGGTTGACCACCTCCGGGATGACCGGGTTCACCTTGCCGGGCATGATGGTCGAGCCGGGCTGCACCGCCGGCAGGTTGATCTCGCCGAGACCCGCGCGCGGCCCCGACGAAAGCAGCCGCAGATCATTGCACGTCTTGGAGAGCTTGACCGCGATGCGCTTGAGCACGCCCGAAAGCTGCACGAACGCGCCCGCGTCCTGCGTCGCCTCGATCAGGTTGGGCGCGGTGGTGAGCGGGATGCCGGTGATCTCAACCAGCTTACGGCAGACCAGCGGCGCGTAGTCCGGGTGGGTGTTCAGTCCGGTGCCGATGGCAGTCGCGCCCATGTTGATCTCGTAAATCAGCTTGGACGCCTCATAGAGCCGCTGCATATCCTCTTCGAGCATCACCGCGTAGGTCTGAAACTCCTGGCCCAGCGTCATCGGCACTGCATCTTGAAGCTGCGTGCGGCCCATCTTAATCACATCGGCGAACGCTTCGCCCTTGGCAGCGAAGGCGGTGTAGAGTTCCTCCATCGCGCCCAAGAGTTGGCTGATAGCGAACTGAAGCGCAATCTTGAGCGTCGTGGGGTACACGTCGTTCGTGCTTTGCGACATGTTGACATGATTGAGTGGGTGCAGGTAATAATACTCGCCGCGCTGGTGGCCCATCAGTTCCAACCCGTAGTTGGCGATCACCTCGTTGGCGTTCATATTGGTTGAGGTGCCCGCGCCGCCCTGAATCACATCCACGACAAAGTGTTCATGCAATTGGCCCCCTCGAATCGCCTCGCACGCGGCGACGATGGCGTCGGTGCGCGAGGCGTCCAGCAAGCCCAGTTCATGGTTGGCCCGCGCGGCGGCCTGCTTGACGCACGCCAATGCGTCCAGCAGAAAGGGAAAATCGCCGATTGGCACGCCGGAGATGGGGAAGTTCTCGACCGCGCGCAGGGTCTGGATGCCGTAGTAAGCGTCGGCAGGGACCTGGCGCTCACCTAACGAGTCGCGTTCGATGCGGTAAGCGCGCGTGTGGAGTGAATTCATGTTGTTCACGTCCTCATCTTGCCTGAGCTATGAACCCGTCCAGGTTAAGATTGAACTGATTCAAACTTACGCCAACAGCTGGCCGTGCTAAGGCCTTTCTCTACCTCACCCCCGTCTCGCCTGCGGCTCGACACCCCCTCTCCGCTTGCGGCTATAGTCCGGCGTAGCCGGGAGAGGGGGAC
>DAOTXU010000507.1:0-4173 GCA_034435135.1 Anaerolineae bacterium
CCGTCCCCCTCTCCCGGCTACGCCGGACTATAGCCGCAAGCGGAGAGGGGGTGTCGAGCCGCAGGCGAGACGGGGGTGAGGTAGAGAAAGGCCTTAGCACGGCCAGCTGTTGACGTAAGTTTGAATCAGTTCAATAAGAAACCACAGAGACACAGTGCACACGGAGATACTGTATAATCTCCTCAGTATTCTCTGTGTCTCCGTGGCTCATCAAACGCAAGCAGAACCGAATCGTTCCAATGGCAAAATACACCGCCAACTTCCAACCCATCGGCAGGCGCGTCGCGGTCGAGGCGGGTGCGACGCTGCTCGACGCGGCGCAGCGCGCCGGCGTGGGTCTCTCGGCCATCTGCGGCGGCGTGGGCAGTTGCGAGACCTGCCGGGTGTACATCTTGCAGGGCAAGGTGTCGCCGCCTTCTCTGATCGAACAGAGCGACCTCACCGAGGACGAACTCGCCGCCGGGCTACGGCTGGCCTGCCAGACCGAGGTGCTGGGCGATGTGCGCGTGAATGTCCCGCCCGACTCGCTCTCTGCGCCGCAGCGCACCCAGGTTGAAGGCGAGACGCTGGACGTGCCACTCGGCCCGGCGGTGGTGATGTACCGCGCGCAGCTTGCGCCGGCCACGCAGGAGGACCTGCGCAGCGATTGGACGCGCCTGTGCGATGCGCTGGCCGACTGCGGCGTGCATGGGTCGCTGAAAGCTCACCCGTCCGTCATGGTCGAACTGCCTGACGCGCTGCGGAGGCATGACTGGGCGACCAGCGTCGCCGTGCGCAAAAGCGAATCGGGCTGCGAGGTCGTGCACGTCGGCGCGCCCGATGACCGCGCGCTCGGCTTCGCGGTGGATATGGGCACGACCAAGCTCGCCGGCTACCTGGTCGATTTGGAGACCGGGAAGACCCTGGCGATGCAGGGGCGCATGAACCCGCAGATCGCCTACGGCGAGGACGTGATGGCGCGCATCGCCTACGCCATGCAAGGCCGCGAGTATCTGGAAACCTTGCAGCGCGCCATCGTTGAGGCGCTCAATGAGATGATCGCCGCACTGTGTCATAAGGCCGACGCGGACCCGTCGCAGGTGGTGGACATGGTCGCGGTCGGCAACACCGCCATGCATCACCTGTTCGTGGGCCTGCCGGTCGATCAACTCGGCACCGCGCCTTACGTGGCGGCGGTCTCACAGGCGCTGGACATCCGCGCGGCGGACCTGGGCCTGCGCATCGCGCCGGGCGCTTACGTCTACATTTTGCCGAATATCGCCGGATACGTCGGCGCGGACCACGTGTCGATGCTGCTGGCGACCAACATCCCGTCGATGTCGGGCGTGGTCGTGGGCCTAGACATCGGCACCAACACCGAGATCACGCTCAATGCACACGGGCAACTGCTCGCGTGCTCGACCGCTTCGGGGCCGGCGTTCGAGGGCGCGCACATCCGCGATGGGATGCGCGCTTCCGAGGGCGCGATTGAGCGGCTGCGCATCGTCGATGGCCGGGTGCAGTACCAGACCATCGAGCACGCGCTGCCGGTGGGCATCTGCGGCTCCGGCATCCTCGACGCGGTGGCGCAGTTGCGGCAGGCGGGGATCGTCTCCCCCACCGGGGCGATGGAGGACCACGACCACGTGGTGATCGACGCTGTGCACGGGAGGGCGTTTCTCGTCGCGCGGGCCAAAGACACCGGTCATGGCGCAGACATTCTGGTCAGCCGTTCTGATGTACAGGAGATCCAACTGGCGAAAGGCGCGATGCGCGCCGGCGTCAAGATTCTGCTTGAAGAGGCCGGCCTGACGGAGGCCGACATCGACCGGTTCATCATCGCCGGGGCGTTTGGCTCGTACATCGACGTTGAAAGCGCGGTGGCGATTGGCATGTTCCCGCCGCTCCCGCGCGACCGCTACCGGCAGGTGGGCAATGCGTCGGGGATGGGCGCGCGGCAATGCCTGGTCTCCGTCGCCGAGCGCGCGCGCGGCGAGGCTATCGCCGCAAGGGTGCGCTACCTGGAACTGACCAACGACCGCCGCTTCACTGACCGGTTCTCGCAGGCGGTTCTCCTCGCCGAAAACCCCTGGAGGTAGCCAGACGTGTAACTCTCCGGGAGCTTGAGGCCCCCGGAGAGCTTATTCGTGGTTTGCGTTTTCTTACAGGCGCGCGCTACCGCCGAACCGTCGTTTCGCGTATACTCCTCATCCAAAGCATCAAAACGTAGAGAGGCGTCTCACGCTTCGTTAACGAGGCAAGCAGCACCCTAGCCGGAGGATGACATGAGCGAACAGACCCCCCCTACTGAGCGCGGCGCGCTGGCCCAGGCGCGCGCGCGGCTCGCCGAACTGCGCGCGCAGGCTGAGACCGAAGCGCCGGCGCTCCGCGACGGGCTGGCGCGGCTCGACGCGCTGCTTGCGAACGTGATCGCCTCCGACGAAGCCGAAGCCATGGTGAAAGCCATTCGCAACGAGAGCGCCGAGTACGCCTCGCTCATCGCGCATGAGGTGCGCGTTCCGCTGACCAGCGTCCGGGGCTACGCCGATATGCTGCGCCAGGGCATGATCGGCGAACTGAACGATATGCAGCGCCAGTTCGTCGATGTCATCCGCAGCAACGCCATGCGCATGGAGACGCTCATCAGCAACATCAACGACCTGAGCAAGCTCCGCGCCGGACGGCTGGTGCTCAATATGAAGGTGGAAATGTATAAGAACGTCATCATGGGCGTGGAGAAGGCCACGCGCCACCTGGCCGATGAGAAAGGCCACACCCTCACGTTCGAGACGCCCGACGGCCTGCCCACCCTCAACGTCGATAGCACGCGCCTGACCGACGCCATCGCCAAGCTGGTGACCAACGCGCTGCTCTACACGCCGCAAGGCAACGGGAAGGTCACGGTGAGCGCCGCCAAAGAGGACAGCGCACTGCGCATCACCATCGCCGACAACGGCATCGGCATGAGCGTGGAGGAGTTAGCGCGTCTGGGCGGGGCTTTCTGGCGCGCGGACCACGACCTGGTGCGCGCGGAGAAGGGTCACGGGCTGGGGTTCGCGGTGGCGAAAGGCGTGATCGAGTTACACGGCGGTAAGCTCTGGGTGGAGAGCGCGCCGGGCGTGGGCACGACGGTCACGTTCACCCTGCCGGGGACGGGGTAACGATGTGGTATACTGATATGGACGCAAGCCTTGTTAGCTCTACGAGGTGATACGCAATGGCGCTTCCAGCCCAGGAACGACTATACACGGTCGAAGACCTGTGGGAGCTTGCTCACAGTGGCGAAGACAGGTTCTTCGAGTTGATCGAAGGGGAGATCGTCGAAATGCCGCCGCCGGGTGATCGACATGGCGTGGTTGCCAGCGAACTGCATCGCTTGATTGCCAATCATGTGGTAAACACCGACCTGGGCGATGTCGTCTTTGAGACCGGGTTTATCCTCAGCGCCAACACGGTGTGCGCCCCCGACGTGGGATTCCTCGCTAAGGCGCGGCTCACCCCGATGACCGGCAAGTATTATCCAGTCGCCCCAGACCTGGCGGTTGAGGTTGTCTCGCCATCGGACTCGCCTGGCCCGCTTCGCCGGAAGGTGGCGCTCTATCTGCGAAATGGTGCGCGGGCGGTGTGGGTGGTCTATCCAAACGAGCGCTTTGTGGACGTATATCACGCCGACGGGATGGTCAACACGTATGAAGGCGATGAAACGCTTGACGGCGGCGACATCCTGCCCGGCTTCAGCGTGAGGGTGAGCGACATTTTTCAGCGCGTGCGCGACTGACGACACTATCACGGCGAAGCGCGAGTTTCACCTGCCGGCGGCCCCGACTCATCCTCATCCGAGAAGTCGCCCGACAGCGCGAAAATCACCACCGCCAGCGCCGCGACCACAACCCCGAACACGAACCCTGCCGCCTGCCACGGCCCCAACAGCGGCGGCGTCTCACGCCCGCTGGGATGAGAGCCGAACCCCAGCAAATCAGCGAGACCCGCCGCCGCCGCGATCAGCAGGCCGCTCAGCGTCAGGCGAATGGCGACCGTCTGCCCCAGCGTGTAAGGCTTGCCCCGGAACCACGTCGCCTTGACGTAGATGTACGCGCCCCAGTCTAGCAAGCCGAAGCCGATCAGTGTCACGGTGATTTGCAGGATGCCGATGCCGACGGTGGGGTCGAGGCCGAGCGTGCCGGGGAACAGCCC
>DAOTXU010000508.1:0-7143 GCA_034435135.1 Anaerolineae bacterium
CCGTCCCCCTCTCCCGGCTACGCCGGACTATAGCCGCAAGCGGAGAGGGGGTGTCGAGCCGCAGGCGAGACGGGGGTGAGGTAGAGAAAGGCCTTAGCACGGCCAGCTATTGGCGTAAGTTTGAATCAGTTCATATTATGACACCAACGCGGCTGATCCGCATAAGTCTCTTGGTGATCCGCTTGTCTGAACCCGGCAGAGACAGAAAGCTCCCAGAGAGTATGTTGCTCTCTGGGAGCTACAGTTGGCGCTCAAAACGCTTGCCGCGCGGCTGGTTTATCCGGGCGCGAAGCCGTTCTGCCGTGTCACCTGCGTGTACCACGCGCCGCTGTCCTTGATGATGCGCTTTTGTGTGGCGTAGTCCACATAGGTGACGCCGAAGCGCTTGGTGTACCCGTGCCCCCACTCGAAGTTGTCCATCAGCGACCAGACGAAGTACCCCTTCAGCGGCGCGCCATCTTGAATGGCGCGGTGCGCCTGGGCGAAGTGCGCCTGCAAGTAAGCCAAGCGGCGCGGATCGTGCACGCACCCGTCGGGCGTTACCGCGTCCACGAAGGCCGCGCCGTTCTCAGTGATGTACATCGCGCGCGGGCCGTAGTTATGGTGGATGGACATCAGCAACTTGTACAGCCCTTCGGGGTACACCTCCCAGCCCATCTCGGTGTATTCGCCTTCGGGCTTGACGGGCCTCCCCATTGGGGCGTCCGGCCCGCCGCCCGCGCCGACGACGTTGCGCGTATAGTAGTTGACGCCCAGGAAGTCGAGCGGCGCGGCAATCGCGGCCATGTCGCCATCCTGCGCCGTGGGCGTTTCCAACCAGCCCGATTCCTCGTAAAACTGAACCATATCGGCAGGATACGCGCCTTTGAACACAGGGTCAAGGAACCACCGGTTCAGGTAGCCGTCCATGCGGCGCGCGACGGCCTGGTCTGCGGGCGAGTCGGTGGCGGCGTCCACCCAGCCCAGGTTGAGCACGATGCCCACCTGGGTTTTGTCGTCGCCGTTGGCGCGCAACACAGGAACCGCCCGCCCGTGCGACAGGAGCAGGTTGTGCGCCGCTTTCAGCGCATCCGGCCAGCTCTGGATTCCGGGGGCGTGTGCTCCGATGGCGTAGCCTACGAAAGCGACCACCCACGGCTCGTTGATCGTCATCCAGTGGTGCACCCGGTCGCCCAGCCGCCGCGAGACCACGTCGGCGTAGTGGACGAACGGCTCCACGATGTCGCGGCTGGGCCAGCCGCCCAGGTCATCCTGAAGGCGCTGGGGCAGGTCCCAGTGATAAAGCGTGGCGAACGGCTCGATGCCCTTCGCCAGGAGAGCGTCCACGAGCCGGTCGTAGAAGTCCAGCCCGGCCTCGTTGACCCCCCCGATACCTGCCGGCAGGATGCGCGGCCAGGCGACTGAGAAGCGATACGCCTTTAACCCCAAATGGGCCATCAACTCAATGTCTTCGCGGTAGCGATGATAGTGGTCGCAGGCCACGTCGCCCGTGTCGCCGTTGGTGACCTTGCCGGGCGTCTTGCAGAACGTGTCCCAAATCGACACGCCCCGACCCTCTTCGTTGGCCGCGCCCTCAACCTGGTAGGCTGCCGTCGCCGCCCCCCAGAGGAAACCTGCAGGGAAAGTGAGTCTATCGGTCATGGTGGAATTCTCCTGGTTGAGAAAGGGCAAATCCATCGCCGCCAATTCAGGCAGCGCACACCGCCGGCCTGTCATACCAGGCCCGTGCATTGGGTGGCTGTTTTCGTCGGCACCCCAACGGTTGTGAACGATACGACGCTTGACGCACTCACGTCCGCGTTTTTACTCGAACAGATAGCAACGCACCCAACGCTCGTCCGTGAGGCGCGTGACCGGCGGCATGGCGTCACTACAGCGGTACATCGCGTGCGGACAGCGCGGCGCAAACGGGCATCCCTCGCCGACTTCGCTCAGGCTTGGCACTTCGCCGCGCACCTGGACATCACGGGTCCGCAAGCCCCTGGCCGGGTCGGGTACCGCCGAGAGCAAGAGCTGGGTGTAAGGGTGCTGCGGCTTCTGGATCAACTCCTCGCTGGGCGCGCCTTCGACCATGCGCCCGGCGTACATGACGATGGTCTCGTCCGCGAAGTAGCGCGCGCTGGCGATGTCATGCGTGACGTACAGAAACGTGATGTTCTTCTCATCGCGGAGCCGGGCCATCAGGTTGAGAATGCCCATGCGGATGGATACATCAAGCATGGAGATCGGCTCGTCGGCCAGGATGACCTCCGGCCCGACCGCCAACGCACGCGCAATAGCGACTCGTTGCCGCTGCCCGCCGCTGAGTTGGTGCGGATATTTGTTGTAGAACTCCTCAACCGGGGTCAACGCTACTTGATCCAGCAACGCATAAACCTGTTCCCTGATGGCGCTGCCACGTTCGGCTTTGCCGTGCAGCCGCAACGGGCGCTCCAGGTGATAGTTCACGCGGTGGACCGGGTTCAGCGAGCTAAACGGATCCTGGAAGATCATTTGCACATGGCCGCGATAGCGCAGGATCGCCTGTCGTTTATTGGACCGGAGGATATTCTGCCCCTTAAACAGGACCTCGCCGCTGGTCGGCGGGTAGAGTCGGGCGATCAGGCGCGCGGTGGTGCTCTTGCCGCTGCCGCTTTCGCCCACCAGCGCCGTGACGCGGCCCACACACAGATCGAACGAGACATCCTCGACCGCGCGCACGACCCTGCGCGCGAACAGGGAGTTTCCCGTGACGAAGTGCTTGGTCAGGTTGCGCGTTTCGATGATGGGTTGCCGGTAGCTGCTCATGACTGTCCCCCCCCGCCGAGCAAATGGCACGCGGCGTAGTGGTCAACGCCCACCTGGCGCAGCGCGGGGTTGACCTCCTGGCACAGCCCGGTCAGCGCCACCTCGCAGCGCGGGTGGAACCGACACCCTGAAGGCGGCGAGATCAGATCGGGCGGCGAGCCGGCGATGCCCTGCAACTCCTGGCGTGGCCCGCCGAGGGTGGGGAAGGAGTTCATCAGTCGCGCGGTGTAGGGATGCTTGGGGTTGCTGAAAAGCTCATAGGCCGGCGCGATTTCCACCAGCTCGCCCGCGTACATGATGGCGATGCGGTCGGCGAACTCCACCAACAGCGAGAGGTCGTGCGTGATGAACAGGATCGAGAAGCCAAACTCGTCCTTAAGATGCCGGATCTCGTCCATGATCTGCTTTTGCACCACCACATCGAGCGCCGTCGTCGGCTCGTCCATGATGATGAGTTCCGGGTTGAGCGCCAGCGCGATGGCAATCACCACGCGCTGCCGCATCCCGCCGCTGAGTTGGTGCGGGTAGCTGTCGATGCGGTTCGCGTCGATGTTGACCAGGCGCAGCAGTTCGAGCGCGCGCGCTCTGGCTTTATCCTTGTCCATCTGTTCGTGCGCCTGGATCGCGTCGATGATCTGCGTGCTCACCTTGAGCACCGGGTTGAGCGCGTTCATGGCGCTCTGGAACACAATAGACATGTGCCGCCAGCGGAAGTCGCGCAGCCGTTCGGCATCCATCCGAAACAGGTCAATGCCCTGGAACAGGATTTGCCCGCCCGTCACATAAGCCGGCGGCTTGAGGATGCGGGTCACTGTATGGGCAATGGTCGATTTGCCGCTGCCCGACTCGCCGGCCAGGCCCAGGACCTCGTTGGGCGCGAGGTCAAATGACACATGGTCTACTGCCTTCACCGCGCCCCGCGTGGTGCGATATTCCACTTCCAGGTCGCGCACGCTTAAGAGCGGGCGGCTCGCGCCTTGCCTGGTTGCCGTGTTTGTTTTCGCCAGGGGTAGCGCCGCCACTAGCGTTCTCCTTCTACTGTTGCCATGACTTCTTTCTGGATGAGAGCAATCTCTTTCTCCGCCGCCTTAACCGCCTTCTCCAGTTCTTTCTCCTTCCGCAGGCGCGGGTTGGTGATCTCGTCGATGCCATAGTTGATGAGGGTCAGGCTCAGGCCTACCAACGCGATGCACACGCCTGGCGGGACAAACGTCCACCAGGCGCGGGTCAGCAACGCCTGGTTGTTCTGCGCCCAGTAGAGCGTCGTGCCCCACGACACCGCGTTCGGGTTCCCCAGGCCGACGAACGACAGGGTGGCCTCGGTCAGGATGACGTAGACCACCGCGCCGAACCAACTCGACGCCACCAGGGAGGTCATATTGGGCAAGATTTCAAACAGGATGATGCGCCACCTCGGTTCGCCCACCACCTGCGCGGCGGCGACAAACTCGCTGTTGCGCAACACCAGAGTCTGCGAGCGCAGCACGCGCGCGCCATACGCCCAGCTTGTGAAGGCCAACACGCCCATCACCGTCAGCGGGCCGGGCTGTTGCACCCAACCGGAGACGACGATAATGAGCGGCAGGCCGGGCAGGATGAGAAACACGTTCATCAAGAGCGACAGAATTTCATCGACAATCCCGCCGATGAAACCGGCGGTCACGCCAATAAGAATACAGAACATGATGATAACCGTGCCGGTCAAAAAGCCCACGAGCAGCGAGGTGCGCGCGCCGTGCACGACCTGCGCGAAAATATCCTGGCCCTGTCGGGAGGTGCCGAAGGGGTGCGCGGCGCTGGGCGGGTCATGCGGTCGGCCCACCATTTTGTTCGGGTCGCCCGGCGCGATGACCGGCGCGAAAATGGCGACCAGGACGAAAAAGGTCAGGATCGCCGCGCCGATGGCCGCCTTCCGGTTGCCGAGGATGACTCTCAGAAAGCCGGGCAGTGGCACACGAAGCACAGCGCGCGGGCGCGCGCCGGGTTCCGGGGTCGATTTGAGTGCAATGGGTGTATCCTGTCTCATGTCGTTCTCGCAATCACTCTCAACCGCCGGGACGGCGGTTGGCTTACCGGGCGCGCGGGTCCAGCAGGACGTAACAAACATCGGCGATAAAGTTCGCCCCCAACACAGCCAGGGTGATGAGGAGAAACACGCCCTGCATCAGCGGGTAGTCGCGGCCCTGGACGGCTTTCAGCAGGGTGTACCCCATCCCCGGATAGGCAAAGATGAGTTCGACCACCAGCGCGCCGCCGACCACGTACCCCAACGACATGGCGAAGCCGGTCAGGCTGGGCAGGATGGCGTTGCGCGCCGCGTAGGTGAACATCACGCGCCGGTCCGAAAGGCCTTTCGCCTGCGCCATGGTGACGTAATCCTCGGACAGCACGCCGATCATATTGTTGCGCATCCCCAGCAACCAGCCGCCAAACGCCGTGAAGAGGATCGTCAGCAGCGGCAGGGCGGCGTGCTGGATGACGCTGTTTAGGAATTGCGGGTTGCCCCAGTCCACCGGAAGCGAAACATCGTAGGCATGGCCGATGGGAAACCAGCCGAGCACCAGAGCGAAAATGTAGAGCACAAGCATGGCGATCCAGAAGAAAGGAAAGGCGCCGACCGCGCTCGCCACCGGCAAAATGACGGAGTCGACAAACCGGCCCCGCCGCCATGCCGCAAACATTCCGAGGGTAATGCCCAGAGCAAAAGAGAAAATCGTGGCGATCCCGATCAGCCGCAGCGTCCACAGCAGGCTGGGGCCGATCACTTCTGCCACCGGGACGGGGAAGAACGACACCGAAAGGCCGAGGTTGCCCCGGAGCAGGTTGCCCAGATAGGTTACGTACTGGTCCAACAGCGGCCCCTGGACGAAACCGAAGGTCTCCCTCAGCGAGTCCAGCGCGCGCGGGTCCAGCCGGCCCTGAAACTGCGCGAACATCACCTGCACCGGGTCGCCGACCATCAGGCGCGGGATAAAGAAGTTCAACGTGATCGCGGCAAACGCAGCCACCAGGTAAAACATCAGCCTGCGAAGAAGGAAGCGCATGGCGATACCCTCATTCTAGGTCTGGACAGTGGGCTTAAGCCCACTGTCCACACTGGCTTCCCGGGAGCGTGTTCAAGCAAGCACGTCTCATGTTGCGGCCCGGACAAGGGGCTTAAGCCCCTTGTCCTCCTCCTGGCTCTCTGGGAGCTACGGCGTTGGTAAAAGTAGGGCTGGAAGGATTTTACCCATTCCAGCCCTGCCGGTCTAGAGCAGCCTTACTTGGCGGCCTCGCAGGCTTCCTGGCTGACGCAGTGCAGCCGGGTCAAGACGATGGGGCGGCACGCGGCGCACCACGGGCTGCCCTGGACGTAGTAGTCCTCCCTGGTGGGGAAGCCGGTGAAGCGGTATGTGGTGTACTCGTACCAGGTCGGGCCGGGAAAGAGCGGGATCGCGGGCACGTTCTCGACGTAGATCATCTGAAGCTGGTCGGAGATCGCGCGCTGCTCCGCCTCGTCAGCCGTCGCCACGAACGCCTCAAGCAGTTCATCGACTTCCTCGCTGGTCCAGCGGCCCCAGAGTTGCGCGTTCGCCAGGCCGTCCGCGCCGATCAGCGGGCTGTACAGGGTGGTGCGGTAGAAGTCGTAGGGCGTGTTGCCGTTGCTGCTCCAGCCAATGGAAGTGTCATAGCTGCCGGTCTGCAGGTTGTTGTACCAGACGCCGAAGTCCAGCACGTCGATGGTGGTGTTCAGGCCGATGTCCTGGAAGTTCTGGCTCATGATCTGGACGCTGGTCACCCAGTCGGTCCACCCATTGACGACCTGGACCTTGAAGGCGATGGGCGCTCCGTCGGGCATGTCGCGCCAGCCGTCGGCGTCGGCGTCCACGTAGCCGGCTTCATCCAGCGCCGCCTTCGCCGCTTCGGGGTCGTACTGATTGAGGCCCATTTCGGCAGCCTTGTCCAGCGCCGCCTGGCTGATCCAGCTCTCGTTGCGCGGGCTGAGGCCGGTGGCGTTGGCGGGGGTGGTGTAGCCATACATGCCGATGTTGGCGACGCTCTCGTAGTCAATCGCCTTGCTCAACGCGATGCGGAACGCCAGGTCGCTGAACGGGGCCTTGGTGGTGTTCACATAGAGCTGAACGTCCGACCCGCCGGGCCAGAAGTAGTAGAAGTGGTGCTCCGGGTTGGCCGCGACGAACACGCTTTCAATGTCAGGGATGAAGTTGCCGACCCAGTCCACCTCGCCGTTGACCGTCGCGAAGTTGGCCGGGTCGTTGCCGGGGTACACGGGGTGGCGGATGCAGTCAATGTAGGGGAGCGGCTGGCCGTCCTCGCCCATCTGCCAGTAGTTGTCGTTGCGACAGAGTTCGATGA
>DAOTXU010000509.1:0-4012 GCA_034435135.1 Anaerolineae bacterium
CGTCGCCGCCCCACAGCGCGAAGCGCACGCCCCCCTCCTTCGGCGCGTCGCGCCACGCCTCCTGATGCCGCAGCGCCCCGTCGCCGTAGACCGACAACCGACTCTCTTGTACTTGTAGGGCAAAATCCTGCCAGCCGGTATTGTGGTAGAAGCCGGGGTACGCTGTGCTCGCTGCGATGCTGCCTTCAGGAGTGAACTGCATCACGGTGAGCGCGCCGCCCTCGAAATCTAGCGCGTAAGCCCCCTCCTCGCCCTCGTGCGCGTACAACCTGAAACCCCCCGCGCGCGGCCAGTACCGGCAGACCAGCGCAAAGTCGTCGAGCGCGCCCGCCATCGGGAGCAGTTCGGTGCCGCTGGCGTCCAGGTAACGATTGCCCGCGTCCTGCCTGACCTCCGCGCGCCCGGCGGCGTCGCGCTCCCAGCCGTCGGGCCAGGCCTCGACCTCGAAGCGCTGGCTGACCGGCAGCGGGCGCGCGACGCGCAGGTCGTCAAGGCGCAGGGGCATGATGGGGTTGGCCCCGCCGGCCTGGAGGACAATCGCGCCGGGCGTCAGCAGGTCGGCCTCGCGGTACGCGATGCGAAGCTGGTAGTCAACATAGACGTTGATCGCCGCCCCGTCCAGCCACACCAGCAGGTGATGCCACGCGCCCGCCGCCGCTGCTGTGTCGCGTACTGACACCTGCCGCCCGCTCTCGATGCTGAAAATGTCGCTGGGCACGGGCGCGCGCCGCAGCGACACGCTCCCCGACGTCACGAGCACGCCGTAGAAGCCCTGCACGCCGCTGCGGAACGCCAGGCGCATCGCGCCGTCCGGCGGCAGGTTGAACCGGAGCGCAATCACCAGCCCGCCGGCCTCGGTGTAAGTCCACTCCGGCGGGAGCGCCCCCGCTCCCTGCACCACCGCCGTCTGGTCGGGGTCGCCCAGGGCGTGGAGTTCGCGGTTGTTCCCTTCACCTGTACCAGTCGCTACCTGCCAGAACTCCGGGTCCAGATCCCACGCGCCCAAAGGATTGTAGCCTTCCATGTCGGCCAGGTAGGGCATGGGAAGGTAAGGCAGCGGCGTGGGCGTGAATGTGGGCGCGGGCGTCGGCGTGTGGGAAGGGGTGAACGTCGCCGTCGGCGTCGCCGTCGCGGTCGGGGTGTTTGTGGGCGTGAGGGTTGCAGTGGGGGTGGCGGTAGCCGTCGACGTCGCGGTCGCGGTTGGAGATAAGGTAGGGGTCGCGGTCAGTGTCGCTGTGGCGCTCGGCGTGGCGGTCGCGGTCGGCGTGTCGGAGGGCGTGGGCGTGTCTGAAGGCGTAGGCGACTCGCTCGGCGTAAAGGTGACGCTGGGCGTCAGCGTGACGGTCGGCGTCAGGGTCGCCGTCGCCGTCGGCGTGGGCGTTGTGGTGGGAGTGGCGGTGTCGCTCGGCGTCGCGGTCGGCAGCAGGGCGATGGCGGTTCCCGTCGCCGAGACCTCGGTCGCGCGCCCGGCCAGCCAGAGCGCGGTGGCGGTTTGCGCCCGCTCTTCTGCCGAGAGCGGGAACAGCCCTCCAAGCAGGCTCCCGCGCCCGCCGGCCACGAACGCCAGCCCCACCACCATCCCCAGCGCCAGCAGGAGCAGCGCCGCCGTGCCGACGGCGAGCAAAGCCGTCCGCCGGCTCCAGCGCGCGGACGGCGCGGGCGCAGGGCGTGCGTCGTGCCCTAGAGTTTCAGTGTAGACTTCCGCCTCAGCCGGCGGCGGCTCGGTCGCGGGCTGGGGTGGTGGAGCTTCAGTTTGGGGCGGCGCAGGCCGGACAGCAGAGGCCAGGATCGGCGTGCCGTAGCGCGGAGTCATCCCCGCCAGGCTGGTCAGGTAATCGATCACCATCTCCGCGCTGCGGAAGCGCTGCTCCGGCTCCGGCGCGGTCGCGCGCCGCACGATCCGCACGACCCCATCCGGCAGGTCAGGGGCGAGAGTCAACGCGCCGTTGCCAGTGGGCAACTGGCCGGACGCCAGCTCGTGCAACAGCACGCCGAGCGCGTAGAGGTCGGCGCGCTGATCGACCACCGCGCCGCGAAGCTGCTCCGGCGCGAGATACGTCGGGTGTCCCAGCGCCGCCGGGTCCTCTCCGCAGAACAAGCTGAGCAGGCCGAAATCGGTCACCAGCGCCGGCTCTTTGCCCTTCACCAGGATGTTGGCCGGGCGCAGGTCGCCGTGAACAAAACCCTGGTTGTGCGCGTAGTTAAGCGCGCGCGCCGCGTCGGTGGTGATGCGCAGCGCCTCGTCCAGCGAGAGGCGCGGCGCGTCCGGCTCGCCGATCCGGTCACGCAGGGGCGGTTTATTGACGTACTCCAGCACCAGGTAGCAACGCGGGCCGTTTTCGTCGTCCAGGCAGCCGTAATCGTGCACCGGGACGATGTTCGGGTGCTGCAACGCGCGGAGCGCTTCGGCCAGGCGCTCGAAGCGCTGAACGAAGTCTTCGGCGGTGGTCAGATGACCATGAATCAGTTTAAAGGCGAAATAGCAATCGCAGTGAACGTCGAAAGCTTTGTAGACGGTCGCGGACCGCCCACCGCCGATCCGCTCACGGATTTCATACCGCCCGCTGATCACGCGACCGAAATAGTCGGCGCTCATTGACAGAACGGGTTTCCTCCCTCGGCAGACGACTCTACCGCAGGGGGGCGTCCCTCACAAGTCGCTGACGTTTCTCAGAATCGCGCGATTGAAGCCACGGGCGGCGTAAGTTCTCCAAAAGGCGCTATTTTTTGCTGTCGGGGTTCGGCAGCATGAACTCCTCTCGTATTAACGCCGTCAGGTCATGACAGGCGGAGATGAAACTGCGCAGCGTGCGCACCGTCGCGCCGTAGGTGTCGAACTCCTCAATGGTCAAGCCGTCTTCGTCGTAGGCGCGACGGAAATCTGCGAAATGGCTGTACAGGCTGTCGATGATGGCCGGATCGACCGGTTCATCCATACGCTCTTTCACCGGCACGTCCGAGGCATTGAAGCGCTTCTGCCACTCGTAGGGCATACTCAAGATCACATCGCCGCCGATAAACTCCGACCAGTGCAACTGGTGCCGGTAGGCCGCCGCCAACAGACGGGGCCGGTAACCCCGCTCCTGAAAGAGGCGATAGGCTTTTTTCATCACAGCCACACCTGCCCAGGGCAAATAGGACGGATTGACGATGATATTGTCCCGATTGACCAACACCTGTATCCAGTCGTCCGTCCGCCCCACCATGATGGTGATGACCGGACTCATCGTGGTGATGTCTTTTCCCTCCGCTTCACGGCGCTTTAGCCCGCGCTCAACCGCCTCGGCAGAGGCCAACGCCTGCGCGACGGTAAAGCATACCGTCGCGTTGATGCTGACGCCGTGATAAGTCGCTTCTTCAATCGCCTGGATGCCCGCACGGGTCACCGGAATCTTGACCTGCATGTTGGGCGCAAGGCTGTGGAAATAGCACGCCTGCTCAACGATTGCCGCCGCATTGCGATAGTTGGCCGGGTTGGTCTGGATCGAAAGCCGCCCTTTTTTGCGATTTTCGCGCTCATGCACCGGCAGCAGCAGCTTGGCGCCGTTGACGCTGATTTCCTCGAAGGTTCTCCACATGATCTCCACTTCCGACCAGGTCGGATTGTCGGCGATAATGGCGCGAATGCGATCTCGCCACAGGTGCATCTCCTTCTTCAGAACGGTCAGCACAATCACCGGATTGCTCGTCGCGCCGACCGCGCCGTGTCCGATGGCGTAGGTCAGCTCTTCCACCGACGAGGAGTCGTTCCAATAATCGGTGGCAGTTGTGGAGACCATCTCGTGAAGCGGACTCTTGAAAGCGATGGCAGTTGTCATGACCTTCTCTCCTCTCCCATCAAATAGCGTTGATCGGCCTTTCCTGGTCTATGTTTACGATTGAACTGATTCAAACTTACGCCAACCGGTGGCCGTGCTAAGGCCTTTCTCTACCTCACCCCCGTCTCGCCTGCGGCTCGACACCCCCTCTCCGCTTGCGGCTATAGTCCGGCGTAGCCGGGAGAGGGGGACGG
>DAOTXU010000510.1:0-2938 GCA_034435135.1 Anaerolineae bacterium
AGTGTCGTGGCATCTTGGTGCGTTACGAGAAGAAGTCCGAGAACTACCTGGCATTGCTTCAGCTTGCTTGTGCATTACTCTGGTATCGTCGATTGGCTTACGAGACCTTTTGAGATAGTTTCTTAGCACGGCCACCGGTTGGCGTAAGTTTGAATCAGTTCAAGATTACTCTGCTGGCGCTGGTCCCGGTGATGTGGATGGGGCGGCGTTCAGTGACGGAGGGGGAACAGGTGGCGGGAAGCTAAAAGCAGACACTGAACGCTGGTTCTCTGCCCACGACAGAGAATCCTAACGCTAATCAGACAAGAGGACTATCTTTGAAGCTTGAATGCGAGTAAACTATAGAAAAAAATGTTCCAGGATGCTGTTGATGACGTTCGTCTGTCCGACGTGCCGCCACGAGAACGAACTCGGCACGATTTATTGCACGGAGTGCGGCACCCCGTTGTCTTACGACGACCATACTCCCATCGTGGGCGCGCGTGAGCTTGTAGATCGGGTGAGAGAGTATCAGCGCGTCACCGAAGGTCTGGGGCTGTATGGCGCTCCTTCTGTAGTGACGCTGCATATTGAGGACAGCCCCCCGCTGCGCGTTGCGTTGCGCGGGCAGACC
Source organism: Anaerolineae bacterium (assembly GCA_034435135.1). GTDB lineage: Bacteria > Chloroflexota > Anaerolineae > Aggregatilineales > JAFGMM01 > JAOSJO01. Next base: position 614 of record DAOTXU010000510.1, read on the forward strand.
ACGCTGGGCCGCCAGGGGCCTCCTGACGAACGTGGCCCGGACATCGACCTGAGCACCTATGACGCACTTGACAAGGGCGTGTCGCGGGTTCACGCTGTGATCCAGAATCACGGCAACATCCTGACCCTGACCGACCTGGGCAGCACCAATGGGACCGCGCTCAACGGCGAGCGCCTTAACCCGCAGAAGCCCCGCATCATCAAGTCGAATGACGAGATTCGCCTTGGGCGCTTGGTGATGCGGATCGAGTTTGACGAGTAGTTCCAGGCCCACCCTAACCGGTGGGTTTCGCCGATGGTATCGTCCGCAGTGAGGGCTGGACAAACGATGAAAACACTACCTGACTCCGACCAACCGCAGGGCGAACCCAAGACCAGGTCTCAGGGGACCGACGCGCAACCCGGAGTCGGCCAACCCTCAACGCATCAGTTGGGCGACGCCGAACACGAAGCATGGGTGCGCGGCCAGCAGCAGATGTTGCAAGAACTCCGCAAGGAGGCCTCAAGTGGGCGGCCTCCTTTACAGGAGGGCACCATCGCGTTGCACGTGTTGGGCATGGCTGAACCGCTGATTGTCAAACTCGAAACCGACATCACGTTGGGCCGGTTCGACGCCGCGCGCGAAGATAAGAAATGTTTCGATCTCACGCCTTACAACGCCTACGCGCTTGGCGTCTCACGCCGGCATGTGATCCTCCGCCGCCAGGGGAGCGCGCTGACGCTCACCGACCTGGAAAGCACCAACGGCACGCTGCTCAACGGCAAAGAGGTTATTTCCGGCCAGCCTTACCTCCTCCACGACGGCGACGAGCTTATCCTCGGCGAACTGCTGGTGCGCGTCTACTTCTAGCCGCGCCCGCAGCTTTTCTAACCCCTTTCTGATCGATTCCGCTTGACACGGCGCTTGGTTTCAAGTATAATGGGTTCAACTATATTGAAATCAATATAGTTGAGTTGGAAAGGAGGGCGTGTGCGCAAACATCGAGGCGATTTCTGGAAACGCTGGGACGAAATGCGCGACCACGGCGCGGCCTGGCGCGACTTCTTCCGCGAATTCCTGGGCACGCCGCCGCGCGCCCATTGGGTGTTCGGCGGGCGGCGCTTCAAGCCCTGGCAGATGGGCGAGACCGTCTTCAACCCGTTCATCGCCGTAATGCTCAGCAAGGGCGGCGGATTGCTGCCGCTCTACGTGTTGCATCTGCTCAGCAGGGGGCCGCGCTATGGCAACGAGTTGATGCAAGCCATCGTCGAGCGCACCCATCGCCAGTGGCTCGCCAACCCCGGCGCGATGTACCCGCTGCTGACCCTGTTGGAAGAACGCGGCTTCATCGAGGGCGAGTGGGAGGACCCGGATAAGCGCACGATTCGCCGGTACCAGATCACGCCCGCCGGCGAGGAAGAGTTGGAGCGCCTGAAAGCGGTGATGCGCCCGCGCCTGCACGAAGCGATTGAGGTGATGCGCGACATGATCGACGATCTGGAGGAAGACGAGGAGATGGCGAATGCCTGAGAAAGTGCTCTTGAGCGTGCGCCTGATCGAGACCGACGGCGGCTATAGCCTGGAGATTGAGGAAGGCGGGCAGAAAAGGCAACACCGCCGCGTGTGGCAGCGCGGCTGCGGCGTCGGCCCGCGCCAACCCTCCAAAGAAGAGTTGCGCGAGGCGCTGGACTCGTTACAGGACCTCTATGACGACCTGTATGGGAAAGTGTAGGCGCGGGGACGATGAGGAGGTGGTGTCCGGACAAAACGAGGCCGTGAGCAGCCCTGGGAAGTTTAGCGAGCATTTTCAAATCATCGGAGGGAGTGAAAACAATGGAGAAAGTGATTCAAGAATTCAAGATCGTCGAGACCGACGACGGCTTTCGCATCGAGATCAAGGGCGACAAGGAAAAGATGCGCGAGTTCGTGATGAACATGGACCCGCGCAACTGGGGCGGCCCCTGGGGCATGTTCCGCCGCCATCGCCGCCATCACGGCCCCTGGGTCTTCGCCGGCAAGTTTCCCTTCAGCCCGCCCTGGATGTGGTGGTGCGGTGAAGAAGAGGAGGAAGCCGAAGGGAAGCGCAAGGTGAAGGTCGAAGTCGAAAGCGAAGCAACCGAGTCCGTGTAACCAGCACTCAGGCTCAACCGTACAAGTGGTGCAAAATCCCCCTGGACAGCGGGCTTAAGCCCGCTGTCTATGAAGTGATTCAAGCTTTTGAGCCAACGACCGCGGTGCGTGTGGTGCTTGTCGTGTTGGCGGACACCTCACCCCCTGTCCCCCTATCCCGGCTACGCCGGACTATAGCCGCAAGCGGAGAGGGGGTGTCGAGCCGCAGGCGAGACG
>DAOTXU010000511.1:0-1987 GCA_034435135.1 Anaerolineae bacterium
CCTCTCCGCTTGCGGAGAGGGGGTGTCGAGCCGCAGGCGAGACGGGGGTGAGGTAGAGAAAGGCCTTAGCACGGCTAGCTGTTGGCGTAAGTTTGAATCAGTTCATTATCTGAGTCTATCCGAAAGCCTTTCACCCATTTTCAGAAGATGCGCCTGGCATGAGCAGGGGCGGCAACACGTTTAGCGCCCGCGCCGTCCGTGTGCCAGGCCAGGTGAGCAGGTTGCTTTCCACCGCGTGAATCCGCCCGGCCCGCACCGCCGGGATGTGCAGCGCGCGGATCGCGGCGACCTGATCCGGCCCGAAGGCGTCGGGAAGCAAGGCCACTTCCGGATGCGCCGCTTCGACCTCTGCCTGCGTCACGGCGAAGTACCGCGCATCGCGGTCGGCGAAGACGTTTCGACCGCCGCAGGCGCGCAACAAGTCGTGTGCGTAGGTATCCCGGTTGAACGTCACCCACGGGTCTGCACGGATCGGCGCGAAGACCGGGAGCGCCTCCCGGTTGGCCGACGCGCTTTCAACGTAGTCAAGCGTCCGGTCGATCAGCCGTACTCGTGGCACCATTGCGGCCTCGTCGAAGGCTTTCATTATATCCCAAAGCAGGCTAATCGCCCCCCGGACTGTGGTCAGGTGCGCCAGCCACACCGTCAACCCGGCGTCTTCCAGCGCGCGCACGTCGTCGGCGCGGTTCACGTCGGCGCTCGCCATCACCAGGTCAGGGCGCAGCGCCGCGATCCGCGCCGCGTCCGGCGCGTGTGGGTCGCCCACGCGCGGCAGCCGCGCCACCTGATCCGCCGGCTCGGTGCAGCGCGTCGTGACCGCGACGAGCCGGTCGCCCAGGTTCAACTCAAACAGGGAAAGCGTCAGGCTCGGCGCGAGCGAGACCACGCGCCTCGGCGGGGCCTGCACCGGGATGTCGGGGGGTTCGCCGCCTTCGGTCATGCTTTCTTTCAGCGCGGTTGTACTTGAACAGGCAGGGGCGACCGCGCACATGCCTATTGAAACGCGAAAAGCGCCCCTTGCGCAATCGGTATGGCGTAGGCCATTTGCGCCAACGTCAGGAATAAGCCGTCCACGTGATCTGCTTTCGCGCGAAATTCCCGCGCGTGTTCTTCTGACCAGAAGAAAAGGGAATTCCGTCAGTAGGCGTGGATGATGTTCGGCTCGGTGAACGTCGCCCAGTTAATGTGCGGCTCGAACACCAGCGGCTCTGCGCCCACTTCCTCGACGTGATACTTCATCTCGCTGTCGAGTGTGATGCACAGAGGCCGGGCGCAGTGCGCGCACTCCGTCTCTATCGTAACCGACAGGGGTTCGTTGCGTAATCGTCCTTGCACGAAGGGCGCGGCCATCGCGTCCTCCGCTCAAGCGGCGTACACGCGCTCGCCCGTGCTGAAGATCAGACGATGCGGCGTCGGCTCAACGGTGACCGGGTACGCCCACGACACCGCGCCCTGCGCGTTGCGGACCAGGAAAAAGAGGTTTCGCTCCAGCTCGGCGAGGATGGCGTTCACCTCGGTAAGCGGCAGGAGCAATTCCTGGGCAATGCGCGCCGGCGGGATCGGCGCTCCGGCGCGCGGCAGCTCCCGCACGACGAAGTAACGGATCAGGTGGTGTTCCTCAGCCATAAAGCTGAGTCTGGCTTGAGTGTGCTGGGGCGCCTGGGCCAGATGCTTTTCCCACTCCTGGAGTGGGATCGGGATGATCTGCCTTCCCTGCCCCAGCAGAACAGTGTCGCTCACAGAACGGCCTCCTTCGTTCTACAAAAGTATCTAATCATCTTCTGGCCCCCGCGACTCAAGCCGCTGGCTGATTCGCAACGCTTGCCGCGCCTGCGTGCGATTAGTCGTAGATCAAAGTCGGGGCTGTCTCCCGCTTGGGCGTTGATACGGATCGGTCAGGCGGTGCGAGACCTGAAAATGTTGGCGCTTGTCTTACCTCACCCCCCTGCCCCACTCTCCATTAATTAATGGAGAGGGGGGAAGCCCC
>DAOTXU010000512.1:0-2592 GCA_034435135.1 Anaerolineae bacterium
ACCTCGGCGGCGTCACCGCCTGGGCGGCCCGGTGGACGCAGGCGACGGATCGGGCGCGTGAAGCGGCCCGTCGCCCGCGCATCCGCGTGCACGAGCCGGGGCGCATGCTCTCCCGCCGCGAGCCGGTTGCGCCCGTGCGTGAGCAGGAGCGGCGATCATGAGGAGGTCTTTCCAACTGGACCCTGATCTCGCGTGCCTGCTGGCGACACTCGCCGGCATCCTTGCCCTGGGCGCGCTGGGGCAGCGTCGAGAGCGCCTCACCTCCCCTGGAGCGGGCTTCCCACGGCTCAGTCATTGCACCGACGACGCCCGTGCGCGTCGGTAGCCAGCGGCGCAACGAGGCATAGGCTGGCGAAGCTGCCCGCCGGGCGGCACAATAGAGGGCCGTGGGAAAGGAGAGCAGGGTGCTGGACATCGACATCGAGGGCCGCCTCCCGTTCGACGTGGATGACTTCGTGGGCGAGAGCGTGGCGGTGCTGGGCATCAAGGGCAGCGGCAAGACCAACACCGCCGCCGTCCTCATCGAGGAGCTGCTGCCCTTCCTGCCCATGAGTATTGTTGATCCTGAGAGCGAATACTGGGGCCTGAAGGAGCGCTTCCAGATCATGGTCGTCGGGGTGGGGCACTCCGACCACGCCGACGTGACCTGCGGCGTCGAGGGCGCAGGCGCGCTGGCGGCGTTCTCGGTCGAGCAGGGCGTGTCGGTGATCCTCGACCTGAACGACCTGACGACCGAAGCCGCGGCGCGCTTCCTGCTGCCGTACTTCCAGGCGCTCTGGCGGGCGGCGACGCGGGTGCGCCGGCCTTACCAGGTGGTGATCGAGGAGGCGCACGAGTTCCTGCCGCAGGGGGCACGCTCGGACCTGAAGGGTGTCATCACCCGCCTGGCGCTGCGCGGGCGCAAGCGCGGCCTGGGCGCGGTGCTGGTATCGCAGCGCTCGGCGAAGGTCGAGAAAGACGCCCTCACGCAAGCCGACGTGCTCTTCTTGCACCGCGTGGTCCACCCGGCGGACCTCCACGTCTACGAGGACCTGATCCCGCTGCCGACGCGGGAGGTGGGCGAGCAGGTGCGCGCGCTGGCGACGGGGCAGGCGCTGGTGGTGCGCCGCGACTGGGTGCAGGCGGTGCGGGTGCGGCAGCGCCACACGTTTCATGCAGGCGCGACGCCGGGGCTGGACGACCGGTCCGCGCCGGAACTGCGCCGGGTGGACGCGGCGCTGCTGGCGGAGTTGCAGGCGCTCCTGGGCACGCAGGCGGTGCCCGGCGACGACCCCGAACAGACAGCGCTGCGGCGGCAGGTCGCCGGCCTGGAAGCGGCGCTGGCGTCGAAGGACACGCGCATCGCGGAACTGGAAGCCGAGGTGGGGCGGCTGCGCGTGCAGGTCGGCGTGCTGGACAGCCTGGAGCTTTTGCTCGTCACGCAGCCGCAGCCGGTGGCGACGCTCGACGTGGAGCAGATTCACGCCGGGCAGATCGTCGCAGGTGCGCCGCCAGCGACGCCGGGCGAGGGCGATGACGCGCCGTCCGCGCCCGTAGACCCCCTCCCGTACCGCTCGCCGACCGCGACGGTGCGGGCGATCCGGCGGCAGGAGCGGGGGTTCGCGGCGCTGCTGGGCGACGTGGCGCGCCTGCCGCGCCCGCAGAAGCGCGTGCTGGCGTACCTGCTGGACCACGAGGGTGTGGCGCTGACCGTGCGGCAACTGGCGCGCTACGTGGGGTACAGCGAGTCCACGCTGCGCAACAGGCCGCCGCTGGACCTGCTGGCGTGGGGGCTGCTGCGGCGCGAGGGCAGGCCGGGAGAGCGTCGCTACGCCGCCTCGGCGCGGGCGACGCTGGCGGAGCGGTTCCCAGACCTGGATGTGGATACCTTGATCGACAGGTTGGCAAGCCAAACCGACCGCTAGAGTTGCATTGAAAGCACAACTCAGACGACAACCATGTCGTGGAGCTTTGCACGAATCAGAACACTTGTTGCATTTGGACTTGACGTTATGGTAACATGCAAAAGAAAGGAGGATATCGGATGGACAAGAACGACAAGCGGGGTTTTCTGAAAGAAGCGTTGAAACACCCGTCAGTGTCCTTTAAGATAACAAATGAGACACGCGCGTTCGAATTGCCGACGGATTGGGCAAGTACAGCTTACTTCCATCGAGAAATACCTGATTACGCCCGTGGCAACAGAACTGGGATCTATGGACTGGAATACCCTCTCAAGCACTTCTGCGATGTCGGGTTTGGTGGTCACGCCTATCACTGCTGTCTTTTCTACAACTCCGAACACGACGTGTTGATTTGGGGCATGGCACCTGTGACAGAGGAAATCTGTCACGAGGTAGAGGCATTGCCTAAAGAAAAATATGACCCATTTATGCGCCCAGGTAGGCGGGAATACACCACTGCCCGTGTCCGCTATGGGAATCAGCTTTCACTACGCAGACAAATATGGCCCGGCTACTATGGGAAAGATAATGTGTACATCATGCTCTGTTGCGAAGATGGCGGCGGGCTGGAGACACAGTCAGACATGGAGATCATAAACCAATCCCTTAATAGCGGGTTCGCGCAGTTGCAGGCGGCGCAGTCGAGAGC
>DAOTXU010000513.1:0-6638 GCA_034435135.1 Anaerolineae bacterium
CTCACCACCGTCTCGCCTGTGGCTCGACACCCCCTCTCCGCTTGCGGCTATAGTCCGGCGTAGCCGGGAGAGGGGGACGGGAGGTGAGGTGCCCGCCAACACGACAAGCTCCACACGCACCGCGGTCGTTGGCTCAAAAGCTTGAATCACTTCTATATCAATTATACCAACATGACGTGGACCGGCGGTTCAACCCCCCATCGCTTTCGCCTCGTTCCAGAGCGCGTCCATCTCGTCGAGCGTCATGTCCTTCACATCGCGGCCCTGCTCAGCCGCCGCGCGCTCGATGTGGCGGAAGCGCCGGTAGAAGCGCGCGTTCGCCTCGCGCAACGCCGACTCCGGCTCGACGCCCAGCCAGCGCGCCCAGTTGACGAGCGCAAAGAGCAGGTCGCCCACCTCAGCGGCGCGCGCTACGGGCGTCGCGGCGGCCTGGACCTCGGCCAGTTCCTCCTGCACCTTGTCGAACACCGGCGCGATCTCCGGCCAGTCAAAGCCCACGCGCGCCGCGCGTTCCTGGTAACGGAACGACTGATCGAGCGCCGGGAGCGCCTTCGGGATGCCGTCAAGCAGCGAGGCGTGAGCGTTGCCCTTGTCCTGGCGCTCGCGCTTCTTGAGCTGTTCCCAGTTGACCACAACCTGCTCCGGGTTGTCGGCCTGCACGTCGCCCCAGACATGCGGGTGCCGGCGGATGATCTTGTCGTTGATCGCGGCGATCACGTCCGCCATCTTGAACTCGCCTTCATCGACGGCGATCTGGCTGTGCAGCACCACCTGAAGCAGCAAGTCGCCGAACTCCTCGCGCATGGCATCGGTGTTCTCCGCATCGATGGCTTCCAGCACTTCGTAAGTTTCTTCCAAGAGATTCCGCCGCAGCGATTGGTGCGTCTGCTCGCGGTCCCAGGGGCAGCCGTCAGGGGCGCGCAGGTGCGCGATGGTCTCTTGAAACGCCTCGAAGCTGCCGGGCTGCGGCAGCGGCGCGATGTAGAGCGCCGTCAGGTGAGCCAGGCGCGGGCTGCGGTCGATCTCGTAGAGCGGCAGGCGCTCCACGCGCTCGTCATCCGTGCCTGCTGCATGAATCAACGCGACCGGGTGCTCATCGGGGTACTGGTTCATCAGCACGAGCTTGACATCGGAGGCGACGGTCTGGTTGTAAAGCTGCGCCAGGAGCGCCGGCGCGTCGGGGTTGATAGGCGGGTGGTGCATGGCGGCGACTTCCACCGCGTCGAGCACTTGCAGGCCGCTTAACCCGTCCAGGCGCAGCGCCGTGAGCGCCGGCTCCACGAAGCTGACGCCGGCGACGATCTCCACCGGGATGCCGGCCTCCTGCGCCAGCCCCAGCGCGCGCGCGACGGTGGCCTCGCCGATGAGCGGGTGGCCGGGCACGGCGTAAACGACGCCCTCAGGCCGGCGGCCCAACGCGACCACCTCGCGGGCGATTTCCTCGTACAGGGCGGCGAAGTCGGCGGCGGCTTCGTAGCGGTCGTCAAAGCTATGATACGTCGGGCCTTCGGGGAGCGCGGCGACAGTGGGGTGGCGCGCGGTGCGCAGGTAAACCTCTCGCGCGGCGCGGAGCGCGTCCCACGCGCGGCGAGTCAACATGCCCGGATCGCCCGGTCCCAGACCGACGACGGTGATTTTCATGGTCGGCGTGTCCTTGCAACACCATTGCCATATATGATGAAGAAAACTCCCACGCGGGAGCGGCGCAGATCATAACACCCGCACCGGGGGCTGTCAATGCATCATACGGAAGATTACAGTGACGACACCGACCCCACCGTCCGCGCCGGCCATGACCGCGCACAACGCGATGGTGACCCTATCGCTCCACTGGCGCTCAATGCCGGGCGCATATCCCGGTCGCGTTTCGCCAAGCGTCACTTTCAAGACGCCTGAAAGAGGTTGATTTGACCCATAACAGACTTTCTGCTATAGTCTTTGCGAACGATTGTTATACCACCCTCGGTGTAAGGCCAATCTAAATAACGGGCTTGCGTTCCTGCCGGGCACCGACGCCCATGAGTTCTCGTTTTATTATCACCCGACCACCAAAATTGCGCATAGACACATTGTTGCCGCATTGCTAAGGTTGACATAACGACAGACTGACCTCGCGTACCTGCTTCCTCATCGTAATCGGGAGCGCTTGTGAGTTAAGGATATGCACTTGTGACCGCAGCAGCCGCCACCCCACGACCGGAGACCGACTACGCCAGCGCTTTTGAGCGCCTGCGCACCAAAGCCTGGCAATTCGTGACCCGCAACTACGCTTTCCGCACCATCGCGCAGGCCGTGTTGACGGTCTTCGCGGTCATCACATTCACCTTCTTCCTGATCCGCCTGATGCCGGGGAACCCCCTTACGGTTTATATCAACGATCTGGTGGTGACGCAGGGGATGTCGTACCAGGAAGCGCGCGACCGCGCGATCAGCCTGTTCGCCTTCGACCCCGACGCCCCGCTGCTGGAGCAATACCTGACCTACGTGGGTAACCTGCTCAAGGGTGATCTGGGGAAATCGATCCGGTCGCCCGGCACCACGGTGGCCGACATCCTGGGGCGCTTTTTGCCCTGGACCCTGTTCAGCGTGGGACTGGCGTTGCTGATCAGTTTCACGCTGGGCGTCTTGCTCGGCATGACGATGGCGTATATGCGCGACACGCCATTTGACTACATTCTTACCGCTATCGGCTCGTTTTTCAACAGTGTACCCAACTACCTGATCGCCATCCTCATTCTCGTGATCTTCGGCGTCCAGTTGAAATGGTTTAAGGTGTCGGAGGTGATCGGCGGGTTCACGCCGGGAATCACGCCGGAAAACACGCTGGTCTACGTCCTCGACATCCTCAAGCACGCCTTTTTGCCCATGTTAGTCTACCTGATCGCCACCGTGGGCGGGTGGATGCTGACCATGAAAGGCAGCACCATCAGCACCCTGGGCGAGGATTACGTGACCGTTGCCCAGGCGCGCGGCATCCCTGACCGCCGCATCGTCACCTCCTACGTCGGTCGCAACGCCATGCTGCCCCTTTTCACTCAACTGGCTATCAGCATCGGGTTTGCGGTCGGCGGGTCCGTCGTCATCGAGAGCATTTTCCAGTACCCGGGGATCGGCCTTCGCCTGTTGCAGGCCATCAACGGGCGCGACTACACGGTGATGCAAGGGATCTTCGTGATCATCACCATCGCCGTCGTCGTGTCCAACATCGTCGCCGAACTGCTCTACGGCGTCCTCGATCCTCGCGTGCGCATAAAAGGTGACTAATCTTCAGGACAGGGGGCTTAAGCTCCCTGTCCTGAGTCGGAGACAAGGTTCATGGAAACAAGCTCCATCCTGCAACTGGAGGAAAGCCTCGCCCGGCGCTTGTGGAACAACCTGATTGAGAATCTGCGCGTCGCGCGCCGCGCGCTGTGGCGCAACAAAGCCGGCCTGATCGGTTTCATCGGGCTGGTCTTCTTCCTGCTCCTGACCTTCGCCGGACCGCTGGTCGTCCCCTTCGACTCGAAGGTGCGGGTAGACCGCGTTTACGAGGCGCCTTCGGCGGAGTTCCCGCTGGGCACCAACAACCAGGGGCAGAGCATCCTCTCGCACATCATCCACGGCGGGCGCGAGTTGCTCATCACCGCTTTTGTCGCCGGTTTCCTTTCGACCATCATCGCGGTGACGTTCGGCTCGCTGGCGGCGTTCGCCGGCGGGGCGGTGGACGCGGTCATCATCGCTGTCGCCAACTTCGTGCTCACCGTCCCCCAGTTCCCCCTGCTGGTCGTGCTGGCGGGCATCTTGAAGTTTGAAAGCCCGATGTTCCTCGCCTTCATCCTCGCGTTGCTGAGCTGGCCGGCGCTGCTGCGGTCGATCCGCGCGCAGGTGCTCTCGCTGCGCGCGCGCGACTACATCGAGGCGGCGGTCGCGCTGGACCTGAGCACGTCGCACATCCTGTTCCGCGAACTCCTGCCCAACATGATGAGCTACATCGCCATCAACTTCATCTTCGCCACCACCGGCGCGATCTACGCCCAGGTCGGCCTGGTGTTCCTGGGGCTGGTGCCGTTCGCCAAGCAAAACTGGGGCGTGATGATTAGCCTCGCCTGGACCGGGGGCGCGATCTTCTACCCCAACGCCTCTTCGTGGATTTTGTCGCCCGTCCTCGCCATCGCCTTGTTCCAGCTTTCGATGGTGATGTTCGCCCGTTCGCTGGAGGAGTTCTTTAACCCGCGTCTGCGGGCCGGGCTGTAGGCTCAGGGGAAAAACAGGACAAGGGGCTTAAGCCCCCTGTCCTGAATGGAATAAACGACTGGTACACCTGGACTGTTTGAAAAGGGAGCTGCTTTGGCTGACGACGTTATCCTTTCCGTCCGAAACCTCTCGGTCGATTACCTGGCCGAGCGCGGCTATGTGCACGCGGTCCGAGACGTCTCTTTTGACCTGCGCCGGGGCGAGGCGCTGGCGCTGATCGGCGAGTCGGGGTGCGGGAAGACGACGCTGGGGTTGGGCCTGCTGCGCCTGCTGCCCAAGAACAGCACTACCCTGGCGGGCAGCCAGGTGATCTATGACCGGGGCGGTCGGACCATCGACGTGCTCTCGCTCAGCAAGAGTGAACTCCGCGCGTTTCGCTGGCGCGATTGCGCGATGGTCTTCCAGGCGGCCCTCAACGCCTTCAACCCGGTGCTGCGCATCTCCGCCCAGGTCTACGACACCGCCAGGGCGCACGGCATGACCGACATGCGCGAAGTCCGCGAGCGCATGTTGCACCTGTTTAAGCTGGTCCGCCTGGAACCGGAGCGCGTGCTCAGCGCCTACCCGCATGAACTCAGCGGCGGGATGCGTCAGCGCGTGCTCCTGGCGCTGAGCCTGCTCCTCAACCCCCCCGTCCTGATCCTCGACGAACCGACCACCGCGCTCGACATCCTCACACAGCGCACCATCATCAGCGTGTTGCAAGACCTGCGCCGGGAGATCGAGTTCTCGATGATCTTCATCTCGCATGACCTCTCCATCGCCGCCGAGATGGCCGACCGGGTGCTCACCATGTACGCCGGCGCGCTGATCGAGGTCGGGCCGGTCAACGAGATGTTCTACCGACCGCTGCACCCCTATACCTTCGGCCTCATTCACGCGGTGCCCACCGTCACCGCCGGGGAGCGCGACCTGTTCTCCATCCCCGGCTCGCCGCCCGACCTGATCAAGCCGCCGCCGGGGTGCAAGTTCCACCTGCGCTGCCCCTACGCCAGCGCGGTCTGCCAACAGGAGGAACCCGCTCTCGTGGACTACGGAAACGGCCATATCGTCGCGTGTTTCCATACAGATAAGCTCGTCGCCGACCGCGAGGCCGGCGTCCCGGTGGCGTGGGAGTCGGTGCGATGAGCGAACCCATCATCGAGTTGCGCAACGTGGACCGCAACTTCCAGGTGGGGAAGCGCGTGGTCCGGGTCCTGCAAGACATCACCCTTGGTGTGATGCCTGGCGAGGTTGTCTGTCTGGTCGGCGAAAGCGGCTGCGGCAAAACCACCACCGGCAAAATCCTGGCGGGCCTGCTGCCGCCCAGCAGCGGGCGTGTGCTCTTCAGCGGTCGGGAGGTGACCACCTTCAAGGGCGAGGACTTCAAACGCTACCGCCGCGCCGTGCAGGTCATCCATCAGGACCCTTACGCCTCGCTCAACCCCTCGCAGACCGTGTACAACACCCTCAAGTACCCGCTCTTCCGGCACGGCTTCGTGCGCACCCGCACCCAGGCGCGGATTCGGGTCGCCGAGTTGCTGGATATCGTGGACCTGACCCCCGTCGGGGACTTCATCGACAAGTATCCCCACCAACTGAGCGGCGGCCAGCGCCAGCGCGTGAGCATCGCGCGCGCGCTCACCACCCTGCCGACGGTGATCGTCGCCGATGAAGCGGTGAGCATGGTGGACGTGTCGATCCGCATCAGCCTGCTCAACACGCTTCAAGAAATGCGCGACAAGCTGGAAGTGACTCTGGTCTTCATCACCCACGACCTGGCGCTGGCGCGCTACTTTGCGCGCACGGGGCGCATCGCGGTGATGTACTTAGGACGCATCGTCGAGGCCGGCCCGACGGAGCAGATCACGCACAACCCCCAACACCCCTACACGCGCGCGCTGCTCTCCGCCGTACCGGAGGCCGATCCCGACCTGGCGCGCACCAAGAAGCACATCGCGCTGCGCAGCGAGGACATCCCCAGCCTGTTCGCGCTGCCGCCGGGGTGCGCGTTTCATCCGCGCTGCCCCTGGTTTATAGAAGGGCTGTGCGACGCGACCGTGCCCCACCTGGAGCCGCTGCCCGGCAATCACGTCAGCACCTCGTGTCTACGTTTGCAGGCAGGGGAGACGTTACAGTAGCCGGAAACCTCACCCCCTACCCCCTCTCCATCAATGGAGAGGGGAGTAAGAGCGCGATAAAGTTCCCTTTCCATTTTGAACTTTAACAATGAAGTGATTCAAGCTTTTGAGCCAACGACCTCGGTGCGTGTGATGCTGGTCGTGTTGGCGGACACCTCACCCCCCGTCCCCCTCTCCCGGCTACGCCGGACTATAGCCGCAAGCGGAGAGGGGGTGTCGCGCCGCAGGCGAGACGGGGGTGAGGTAGAGAAAGGCCTTAGCACGGCTAGCTGTTGGCGTAAGTTT
>DAOTXU010000514.1:0-3430 GCA_034435135.1 Anaerolineae bacterium
CTCCGCACGCGGAGAGGGGGAGTCGGTCCTGTTCAACGTCTGAAGTCCCCCTCTCCATTTTGGGAGAGGGGGACTTAGGGGGTGAGGTAAGAGAATACAAGAGCCTTTTTCTCGAACATACGTTCAGTATCCGGTGGCTAGCCGGCGCTCATCGTGGTTCCCCCCTTGGCGTCGATAGTCAGTCGGTAAGAATGTGATCTCTGACACTTGTCGCGCGCCGGCAAAATCCAGCATGATGAAAGCACAGGTTCCTCTCCCCACGAAGGAGCAGATGATATGGCAGATCGCAAGAAGATCACGCTTCCCTACCTGTACGAGAAGTACCAGAAGGGCGAACCCATCGTCATGCTGACCTGCTACGACTACCCGACCGCCTACTTGCAGGAGGAGGCCGGCGTCGAGATGATCCTGGTCGGCGACAGCCTGGGCATGACCATCCTTGGCTACGAGAGCACGCTGCCGGTCACGATGGCGGACATGATCCGCCACAGCAAGGCGGTGCGCATCGGCGCGCCGACCGCCTGGGTCATCGGCGACATGCCCTACATGAGCTACCAGATCTCGGTCGAGGAGGCGGTGCGCAACGCCGGGCGCTTCATGGCGGAGGCCGGCTGCGACGCGGTCAAGCTGGAGGGCGGGCGCGAGATGGCCGACCGCGTAAGGGCGATGGTGGCGGCGGGCATCCCGACGATGGGGCACCTGGGCCTGACGCCGCAGAGCGCCTCGGCGTTGGGCGGCTACAAGGTGCAGGGGCGCGGCGCAGCGCAGGCGGCGCGCATCATCCAGGACGCAAAGATACTCGAAGAGGCCGGCGCTTACTCCATCCTGTTGGAGATGGTCCCCGACCGCGTATGCGAGATCATCACGAAGCGGGCGGAAATCCCCATCATCAGCCTCGGCTCCGGCCCGCACGCCGACGGGCAGTTGCTCATCTTCCACGACATGTTCGGCCTCTACCCGCGCTTCAAACCGAAGATGGCGAAGGTGTACGGCAACGCCGGCGAGGTGATCCTCAACGGGCTGAAACAGTACGTCGCCGAGGTCATCGGGCGCGACTTCCCGCAGCGCGAGCACTGGTTCGTCATTAAAGACGAGGAATATGAGGAACTGAAGAAGCTGATCGGGGAGTGAGGGCGCGGCGCGCCTATGCCGACCTGTATGATTTGACTCTCAGCCGCACACGAGGAGAAAACCGATGCGCAACCTGAAAGACGTGCAGGCGATGATCGAGGCGGTCGGCATCCCTGGCCGCGACGCCTACAACCTGCCCGATTCGACCAAGACGTTCCCCGACGGAGGACACTACCGCATGGAAATCTCCGGCATCGAGCGCCCGAACGTGCTGGAGGCGGTGATCGACGAGATGGGGAGGCGTCATATCGCCATCCACCGCCTGATCTCGACCGTGATGGGTTCCACCCTTCTGGATGACATCGAACTGCGCGACTTCGCGCAGATGGCAGCCGAGGCGATGCTGGAGATCATCATCACGCCGGGGCCGCGCTCCGCGTGGGACGTGGGCCGGCAGTTGGTCACGCCCGAAGGCGGGTTGTCAGGGCTGCGCTTTCGCGGCTCGGACCAGCTCAGCTACGTAGTGGCCGAAATTCTGCGCTGCATCGACCTGGGCTTCCGGGGCTTCCTGTGCATTGACGAAGGCCTGCTCTGGCTGCTGAACGCGCTCAGGCAGCGCGGCGACATCCCCAACGACGTGACGTTTAAAGTCAGCGTCTTCGCCGGGCACGCCTCGGCGGCGGGCGGGCGCGTGCTCCAAAGCCTGGGCGCGGGGACGTTCAACCCGCTCGGCGACCTCTCGCTGCCGCAACTGGCGAGCATCCGCCAGGTGATCGACATCCCGATGGACCTGCACATCTACCTGTCGGATTCGTTCGGCGGCTTCAACCGCTTCTACGAGGGCGCGGAAATGGCGCGCGTCTGCGCCCCGTGCTATTTCAAGATCGAACCCGGCCCGGCGCTGGCCGCCGGCCCCGGCGCGATGTACAAGCCCTGGGTCAGCCCTGCCTCGCTCGCCGAGTTCGCACGTGAGAAGGTCAAGTACGCGCAGATCATCCATGAGTTGATCCAGTGCACCAACCCCCGGCTCAAGCTCTCGCCGCACGGCTCGCCTGACCTGGCAATCCCCAGGCCATGACACGAAAAGGACAGGGGGCTTAAGCCCCCTGTCCAGGCATAAGCCCCCTGTCCACATAGGATTGCGGAGCCTGCGGCAACACACTTGCACACCGTGCCCCTCCTCCCCTGATGCGGTACTATATGCCGTAAATCCTATCCAGATTGGGGGGCGCATCATGAAGACCGTACTGCTCGGCGACACCGGCGTTCACGTGAGCATCTTGTGCCTGGGCGCGATGTACTTCGGCACGAAAGAGGACGAGAAAACCTCCTTCCGCCTGTTGGACCAGTACGTCGATGCCGGCGGGTCGTTCATCGACACGGCCAACATCTACGCGCACTGGCAGCCCAATGGCAAGGGCGGCGAGTCTGAAGCGCTGCTAGGGCGCTGGATGCGCGAACGCCGCAACCGGGGCCGGCTCTTTATCGCCACGAAGGTCGGGTTTGAGATCCCGCCCCAGGGCATCGAGCGCAGCCTGAAAGCGCGGCGCATCGAGGAGGAGTGCGAGAAGAGCCTCAAGCGCCTGGGGGTTGAGACCATCGACCTCTACTACGCGCACAAGGACGACCTGGACACGCCGATGGAGGAGACGCTGGCGGCGTTCGACCGACTGGTGAAGGCCGGCAAGGTCCGCTTCATCGGCGCGAGCAACTTCCCGGCGTGGCGGCTCGAAGAGGCGCGCTGGACCAGCCGGACGCACGGCTGGGCGGCGTATTGCTGCATCCAACAGCGCTACACGTACCTGCGCCCCAAGCCCGGCGCGAGCTTCGGCGGGCAGGTTTCGACCAACGACGACCTGCTCGCCTACCTCCGCCGCCGCGACATCACACTGCTCGCCTACTCGCCGCTCCTGGGCGGGCAGTACGTCAACCCTGCGAAGCCCCTCCAGAGCCAGTACGTCGGCCCCGACGCCGACGCGCGCCTGGCGGCGCTGAAGGCGGTCGCGGCGGAGGCCGGCGCGACGGCCAACCAGGTCATCCTGGCGTGGATGATGCAGAGCGACCCGGCGGTGATCCCGGTCTTCGGGGCGAGCAGCGAGGCGCAGATGGCGGAGAACCTCGGCGCGCTGGCGGTGACGCTCAGCGCGGAACAGATGGAGAGGTTGAATAAAGCGGGGGCATGATTCAAGATTGAGAGAGATTTAGAGCCTATCCGAATAGCGTTGGACAAGGGGCTTAAGCCCCTTGTCCAGGTCGTTTGAGACGGTTTTTCGGATAGGTTCTTAACCGCTGATAACGCAGATCACGCTGATAATACCGCTTTGCCAAGGTGGCGTAGGGGCGGGTCTGAGACCCGCCC
>DAOTXU010000515.1:0-9978 GCA_034435135.1 Anaerolineae bacterium
TGTCCAAGTGTCGTGGCATCTTGGTGCGTTACGAGAAGAAGTCCGAGAACTACCTGGCATTGCTTCAGCTTGCTTGTGCATTACTCTGGTATCGTCGATTGGCTTACGAGACCTTTTGAGATAGTTTCTAAGGATACAATCAACAGTGTGGGGTGGGCGACTTCCTGCGAGTTTGAAGCTCGCAGGGAGCTTTTTACCCCCGCGCTTCTGAACCCCACCCCGAACCGGGTCGTAAGGCATTCCCCCCGGCAGACAGTTACCCGATGGCTATTGTGCTTTAACGCCAGATCGCTAGAATAAAGACAATCTTAAGGTTAAGAGTCAGGGATCAGGCCGATGATCGAGACGGCAGGGCTGACCAAAGACTTCGGCGACTTCCGCGCGGTTGACGACGTGACGCTGTCCGTATCGCCAGGCGCCGTGCTTGCCTTGCTGGGGCCGAACGGCGCGGGCAAGACCACCACCGTGCGGATGCTCACCAGCATCCTCCTCCCGACGGCGGGCCGGGCGAAAGTGGCCGGCTACGACGTGGCGACGCAGGCCGCGCAGGTGCGCGCGCACGTCGGGGTGTTAACCGAACAGCACGGCCTCTACCTGCGCATGAAAGCGATGGAATACCTGGACTTCTTCGGGCAGGTCTACCACATGCCGCCGGAACAGCGGCGTCGGCGCGGCCTGGCGCTGATGGAGCGCTTCGGCCTGATGGAGGCCATCGACCGCCGCCTGGGCGAATACTCCAAAGGGATGCGCCAGAAGCTTTCGCTCGTGCGCGCGATGCTCCACGACCCGCCGGTGCTGCTGCTGGACGAGCCGACCTCGGCGATGGACCCGGAGAGCGCCAAGCTGGTGCGCGACGCGCTGCTGGAGCTGCGCCGCGACCAGCGCACCATCATCATCACCACGCACAACCTCAACGAGGCGCAGCTTTTAGCCGACCGCATTGCCATCATCCGGCGCGGGCGCATCGTCGCCGACGGCACCTTTAACGAACTGCGCGCGCAGATGCTCGGCGCGCCCCTGATGGAATTGCGCGCCGTCTCCCAGTTGAACGGCCACGCGCAGTTGATCGAAGACCTGGTGGAGATTGAAAGTGTGGGCGAGGACTGGCTGCGCTACCGGACCGCCGCGCCGGTCGCGGTCAACCCGCAGGTGCTCCGCCGGTTGACCGGGGCCGGCCTGGACGTGGTGACGCTCAGCGAGGTGCCGCAAAGCCTGGAAGACGTGTACCTGCGCGTGGTGGCCGAGGGGCCGGAGGGTGCATATGGCGACGCAAGTTGAGACCCTGCACGCCGACCTCCCCCGCGCGCCGGGCGCATGGACCGCGTTCCGCGCCACCATGAGCAACGCGCTGATTATCACCCGCCGCGAGATGCGCGACAGCTTCCGCGACTGGCGCATCATGGCCCCTGTCATCGTCCTGACGCTGATTTTCCCGCCGCTGGCCCAGTTCGCCGCCGAGCGCTTCGCCACCTTTGTCGAAGGGTACGGCGCGGCGCTGATCGGCGAGCGCACGCTGCCCTTTTTGCTCATGATCGTCGGCTTCTTCCCGATCTCGATCTCGCTGGTCATCGCGCTGGAGACGTTCGTCGGTGAGAAAGAACGCCGTAGCCTGGAGCCGCTATTGGTGACGCCGCTCACCAACACCGAGCTGTACATCGGCAAGACCCTGGCCGCGATGATCCCGCCGCTGGTGGCGAGCTACGGCGGCATGGCGGTTTACCTGTTCCTGCTGGTGTTCGGCGACGCGCAGTGGCGGCCCGACCCCGGCCTGATCGGGGAGATCGTCCTGCTCACCGGCGTGCAGGCGTTGGTGATGGTCTCCGCCAGCGTGGTGATCTCCAGTCAGACCACCTCGGTGCGCGCGGCCAACCTGCTGGCGAGCTTCGTCGTGATCCCGATGGCGCTGCTGGTCCAGTTGGAGAGCGTCATCATGTTCTTCGCCGGCTACGAGGCGCTGACGCCGATCATTTTCGGCGTGGTGGTGGTGAACGTGTTGCTCATTCGGATGGGCGCGCGCCTCTTCAACCGCGAGGAGATGCTGGGCCGCGAGTTGGATCACCTGAACGTGGGCTGGATACGGCAAGTGTTCTGGAAGACGCTCAAGGGGAGGGCGGCCAACCTGGGGACCTGGCTACGCATCGAACCGCTGAGCGTTGTCGGGCGGCTGCGCCTGCCGATGGGCGTGGCAGTGATCTGCATGGTCGTGGCGTTCCTCGTCGGCATGGCTGCGCCGATGGTCAACCCCGCCCTGCGCGTCCCGCTGCAGACCGACGCAGACGAGTGGATCAGCAATTTCGTCGGTTACTCCGATGTCCTGAGCGAACAGAACACTCTGGCCTCAATGGCGGTATGGCAGAACGGGCGCGTGCTGCTGGCCGGCGCGCTGCTGAGCGTCTTCACCTTCGGGGTAATGGGCCTGGTGCTGGCGATGGCGCCGTTCGGCATCCTGGGGTTTGTCTTCGCGCAATTCATGCTCAACGGCGTCAGCCCTGTCATCTTCGTGGCGGCGGTGGTCCCGCACAGCCTCTTCGAGGTGCCGGCGGTGATCCTGGCGACCGCGGCGGCGCTCCGGCTGGGTGTGGTGTTTGTCGATCCGCCCAGGGGGGTCACGGTGGGCGAGGCGTGGCTCCGGGCGCTCAGCGACCTGGTCAAGGTGAGCGTGCTCGTGCTGGGCCTGCTGGTGGTCGCCGGCGTGGTCGAGGTCTATATCACGCCCCAGGTGGTCCGCCTGGCGCTGTTGGGCGCGGGATGAATGGCGACATTCGGCGGTTTTCAGGTGTCAGGTAGAAGGGTTTGTGAAAGCCTATCCGAAGAGGCCTGGACAGGGAGCTTCAGCCCTCTGTCCGAAGCAGCCAGAGCCGTTTTGCGGATAGGCGCTAGCAACAACAGGGAATCCCCTACATGCCCCGATTAGTCATCCTCGGTTCCGCCTCAGCAGTCTCCAACTGGGAGCACGACAACGCGCACATGGTGCTCCAAGGCGACAACGGCGACGCCGTGCTCATCGACTGCGGCTCCAACCCGATTGTCCGGCTGCAACGCGCCGGCATCCACTACTCGCAACTCACCGACCTGATCCTGACCCACTTCCACCCCGATCACGTGCACGGGGTGCCGATCTTACTGATGCACATGTGGCAACTGGGGAGGCCGACGCCGCTGCGCATACACGGGCTGCACCACTGTCTGCACCGCACCGAGGACATGATGGCGTTTTTCACCTGGGACGAGTGGCCCCACTTCTTCCCGGTAGCCTTTTACCGCCTGCCGGAGCGCGAGGGGATGCTCGTGCTCGACTCCCCCGAAATCCGCATCACGTCGTCGCCCACCGTCCATTTCAGCGTGCCCACCATCGGGCTGCGCATTGAGGTCAAGTCGAGTGGGCTGGTCGTCGCGTACTCGTGCGACACCGCGCCGTGCGACAGCGTGGTGCGCCTGGCAGAAGAGGCTGACCTGCTCATTCACGAAGCCACCGGCGCGATCCCCGGCGGCCATTCCAGCGCCGCCCAGGCCGGCGAAGCCGCGACCCGCGCCGGGGCCAAGCGTCTGTATCTCATCCATTACCAGGTGTGGGGCGGGGCCGACCCCAACGCGCTCATCCCGGAGGCGCAGTCCACCTTCGCGGGGCCGGTAGGGCTGGTCCAGGACTTCATGGAGTTCGACCTGTCGGAAAGCCCGCTCCCGGCTGAGGGACCGATTGGTCGGATGCTGTTCTGAGAATGTGTTTGAAAAGGTCGCCCTTGCTTCCCCTCACCCCTAAATCCCCTCTCCCACAAGGGGAGAGGGGGACAGGGGGTGAGGGGGCTTTTCAAACACTTTCTGAGACACAAAAACGCCCCAGATGTAAGGTTGGGGCGTTTTGCATCAAGGCAAGCGCCAGGGCTACGATTTGTCTTTGCCGCTGTCGTCCACCGGCTTGACCGTGACGTGCAAATACTGGAAGTCGCCGCGCGGCGGCGTCATCTCCAGCACCTCCGTCACTTCAAAGACCTTGTCGCCAATCTCTACCCGGTCGCCCAGTTGCGGCATTTCATATTCGTTCATGATGGCGCCAGGATGGCCCCCACCGCTGACCACATAGCTCACTTTGTAAATCATGGCCGGCTTTCCCCCACACACCTAAGCGCCGTTGCATCCACTCACCGGTCTACAAGGTGAGGTTGTGGTGCCTGAGCTTAAAAGACAGGTCGTAGGCCATGTTCCGCATGACCACGTACCCAATCATAGCGTCGGACTTGCACAGATCGGTGAAGGCCTGGCGCGAGATGCTGTAGACTTTGGTCCCCTCGCGCGAGCAGATCGTGGTGGCCGAGCGCGGCCCGCCGTCGATCAGCGCCATCTCGCCAAAAACCTGCCCGCGCCCCAGGTAGACCTGCGAGCGTGCGCTCTCGAGATTTTCGCCAACCCGCACCTCCACCTCGCCAGCGGTGACGATATACAGGCTATCGCCGGCCTCACCCTGGTTGAAGATGACGGCATCTTTGCGAAAGGTCTTCGGCTCGCTGATTTCGATCAGACGTTGTAGTTGCTCGTCGGTGAGGTCTTCAAACAACTCCACGGTTTTGAGAAGTTCAATCAGTTCCATGGCAGTTTCCACGCCTCTCCTGGCTGGGCCTACCCTATGAAATACATTTTACTCCGAACTCATGCTTCGGCAAGGCGGATTGCGGCAAAGTCGAGTGCAGACTCGCGCGCCGGGTGGCTTTCACCGGGCGTTCTCCTGCCAACAGAGCAGGTCCGCGTCAGGCGCCAGCCGGCGGGTTGTTCGCTTCCTCAACCGGCGGGCTGGCCTCTTCTTCCTCTTCCTCGACTTCAACTTCGGACACCGCGCCCGGTCGGTGGCGGTAGAGCAGCAACGCCGCCGCTGATAACGCGGTGACGCCCATGATCGCCTGATTGATGTTGACGCCGCCGACAGTGGCGATCTCCACGCGCAAGAACTCAAAGACGAAGCGCCCTGCCGGGTAGAGCACCAGGTAGAGCAGGAAGATGTCGCCCTTGCGCAGCCGATCCCGGAAGCGGCTCCAGGCAACGAACAGCAACCCAAACGTGAACAGGTTCCACAACGACTCGTAGAGGAAGAGCGGGTGGAAGCGCGCCTCCAAGTCGTACTGGGGGCAGGGATAGGGCGTTGCGCGGCGGCTTTCGCAGGGGATCGCAATGCCCCACGGCAGGTCGGTGGGCGGGCCGTACAGCTCATGGTTGATCCAGTTGCCCCATCGCCCGATGGCCTGTCCCAGCGGCAGAACCACAATCGCCAAGTCGAGCCACTCCACCAGCGCCTCTTCGCGGTGGCGACGCCAGTAGAGGTAAATCCCGATCAGGCCGCCGATGACCGCGCCCCAAATGCCCAACCCGCCGTAGCGAATGGCGAAGGGGCCGTATTCCAGGTCAAAGGGATGTGAGAGCATGTAGGCGGTGCCGTGACCGGCCTCGACGACGCTCTCCGGCGGAAAAAACACGAACCACAGGCGCGCGCCGATCAGCGCCGGGATCAGCGCCCAGGTCAACCCGCCCCAGACGTGATCGGGGTCCTTGCCGGCGCGCTTCGCCATTCCGCTGGCGATGCCTGCCGCGACCAGGATGCCGATGACGATCAGGATGCCGTAATAGTAAATGGTAAACGCACCGATGCGGATGCCTTGCGGGCCAAGAATATCAGCCATGGTGTGCGGAGTCCTCCTCAGCGGTTGGAGATAGCGTTTCAGATAGGCGCATGAGTTCTTCTTGCGTCAGGCGGCGCGCTTCGATGAGACGCTGCACGGCAGTGACGTTCGTCAGCGCCGCCATGACCCAGACGCCGAGATCGACCTTGCCGGTGAACAGCATCAAGAACCACGTCGCCATGCGCTCAAACCGCGAGAACAGGCCGGTCTTGATGCTGGGCAGGCCCAGGCCCTCGACGCGCGCGCGCACATAGCTTACCATAAAGGAGCCGCTTAACGCAGCCCCCGATAGCGCCACTTTGAAGATTTTGCCCTGGCGCGCGAAGTGCGCGCTCAGGCCCATGAACAGAAACCCCTCGGCAAACCGGTCTAGGGAAGAGTCCAGCACCGCGCCAAAGCGGTCCTTGCGCCCCATCGCACGCGCCACCGCGCCGTCTACCGCGTCCAGCGGCGCGCCGATCATCAGCACCCAGGCCGCCGCGCGGAAGCGCCCCAGCGCGATCAACACGCCGCTGACGCCGCCGAGGATCGTCCCGGCGAGGGTGATGGCGTCCGGGTGCACGCCGAGGCGGTGCAGCGCCTCGCCCAGCGCCGCGATCAGGGGTTGGGCGCGGTTGCGCAGGCGGTCCGAAAAGGCGATGTTACGCTGATTTTGGCGCGGAGTGGTTGCCAAGCGGGTCAACGCGGGGTACAATGAGACGTGTTCGGGGCGTAGCGCAGTTCGGCTAGCGCGCATCGTTCGGGTCGATGAGGTCCCCGGTTCAAATCCGGGCGCCCCGACTGGCCCGCAGGGCCGTACCTGTGGGACTTCGCGGCTTTCGGGCCGCGTTTTGTTTTGCCTGCCTTCCATGCAGTCTGTCCTTTCGAGCCTGAAGACAGGCTGAGATTGTACGGACTTCAGGGAACCTTGACAAGAGAGCACATGGCCTGATGCAGCAGCCTCCCCGGCGCGTGTTGATCGCGTTTTTCTAACCCCCTTGTCATCCGTGCACGCCCTAGTTGACCGTCAGCGCCGTGTGATCGCGCGGCAGCACATGGAACCACACCGTGCCCGGCGCAAGCGGGATGTCGTTCCCTGCGCCGTCAATCAGGCGGATTATGCCCTCTGGCGCGGGGCGCACCCAGCGCCCGTCATAGCGCTGTCCGTCGCGGAAGATCACCGCCGGCCCCTCACCTTCGAGTTGAATGTCCATCGCGTAGCTCACGCCGCGAACCTGGTCCTCGACCACGTTTGGGTCTTCGACGTGATTGGCGTAGATCAGGATCACATTGGTGTAAGCCACCTGCACTTCGCCCAGAGCGTCCAGGTGCTCTTCGCCCTCGGTCCAGCGGAAGTGCTTGTTCGCAGCGGCGCTGTAGAACCAGTAGTTGTTCGTTCCGGGATAGCTGATCTCGATGCTGCTGTACGGCGTCCCGCCGGGCGGCGGCTCCTCGGAGAAGGTGAAGCCGCGCAGGTCCACGCGCTCATCGACGCCCAGCGCCGCCGCCGACGCGCGGATGGCCTGCGCGTCGGCGAACATCGTGTGCCAGAAGTCCACACCCTCGATCTCGTAGCGGCAGAACATCGGGCAGTCGTCCCCCTCTTCCAGGGAGAAAGTCCGGTCGCCGAACCAGGGCTGCGCGCGCATCCGCTCCATCGTGCCGATGCTCCCGCCCGAATACGCCAGCAGCCCGCGATAGATCGGCGTGAGGTACAGGTCGATCAGGCGCGCGCTGCGCACCGAGCCAATCTTCCGAATGTCCTCGCTCAGGTAGACAGCGGTAAAGCGCGTGCCCCCACCCTCGACGATGTGCTCCCAAACGTGATCGGCGCGGTTGATTGCGCTCTGCGGTCTGACCAGCGCCGGGTAGTTGGAAATCTTGACCAGCAGCGGGCGGCGGTTCAGGCGCGACGGGTCGGCCACCAGCAGGCCGGTGAGCGGGTTCATGCCGGGCGGGGGGTCATCCAGTTCGGACAGCGGGACGGCGGCAGGCGACGCGGTAGCCGGCTCGGTGGGCCTGGGGATGAGTGTCGGCAAGGCCTGGGGCGAAGGGAGCGGAGTCGCCGACCGAGTAGGGGAAGGCTTGAATGGCGGAGTCGCGCTCGGCGTGGGCGATAGCGCGTCCTGGCGCGCGGCGGCCCTCTGGGACTCCGTCTGGGGGAGCAACAGGGTCGCCAGCAGGACAACAGCAATCACGGATGCTCGCAAACGCATCAAAGTTCCCTTGCCTTCATGGAGACCTCATATTACCCGGTTGAGCTTCCCGCGAGCGGCAGGTTCGCGGGAAGCTACGCCCAGCAGGGGGCGGTTCGCTCCGGCGCGGAGTATACTTAAGCGTGCCCACAGGGGTCAAGCCATTTTTATATCACCGAGGGAAATGCGATGAAAACCACCGTGTGCTTTGGCGAGATCATGCTGCGCCTGTCGCCGCCGGGCTTTCTGCGGATCGCGCAGGCGCACAGCTTTGACGTGAACTTCGGCGGCGGCGAAGCCAACGTCGCCGCGTCCGCAGCCCGCTTCGGGCTGCCGGTCGAGTACGTCACCCGGCTGCCGAACAACGACCTCGGCGACCTGTGCCTGAGCTTCCTGCGACAGCACGGCATCGGCGTGCGGCACATCGTCCGGGGCGGCGACCGGCTCGGCATTTATTATTTGGAGATGGGAGCGGTCCAGCGCGGCAGCAAGGTGATCTATGACCGCGCCGGCTCCGCGTTTGCCGCCATCAAGCCGGGCATGGTCGATTGGGAGGCCGCCTTCGCCGACGCCGACTGGTTCCACTGGACCGGCATCACGCCCGCGATTTCAGAAGGCGCGGCTGCCGCCTGCCTGGAGGCGGCGCAGATCGCCCGGCAGAAGGGGCTGACCGTCTCCTGCGATCTGAACTATCGCGCCAAGCTGTGGAAGTGGGGCAAGACCGCCGGCGAGGTCATGCACGATTTGGTGAGCCTGTGCGACGTGGCAATCGGCAACGAGGAGGACGCCGAGATGGTCTTCGGCATCAAAGCGCCTGAGGCTGACGTGACCGCCGGTAAGGTCGAGGCGGAGGCGTACACCTACGTCTGCAACCAACTGGTGAAGCGCTTCCCCAACCTGCATACGGTTGGCGTCACGCTGCGCGGCTCGCGTTCGGCCAGCCACAACACCTGGAGCGCGATCCTCTGGCACAAGGGCGAGATTTACACCGCCCCCGTATATGACATCACCCCCATCGTGGACCGGGTCGGCGCGGGGGATAGCTTCATGGGCGGCCTGATTTACGGGATGCGCACCTATGAGGACAAGGGAACGGCGCTGCGCTTCGCGGTGGCGGCCTCATGCCTGAAGCATAGCATCTGGGGCGACTTCAACCTGGTCACGCTCGATGAAGTCAAGAAGCTGATGGGCGGAGATGTCTCCGGCAGGGTGAGTCGCTAGAAGGGTTCCAACGAATAAGGTGAAGTCCAAACCCGTCTCTACAGTTGATGGGAAAATGCGATGCCTTACCCGGTTTTCGACCGCGCCCGGCTGCGCATCAAGCCGCTGCGCGAGCGCGTCCACGACCTGACGCTCGACCATCTGCTCGCGCTCGACGGCCCCGCGCCGCCCTTCGAGCACCCCGCGCTGCCCGTGCTCGGCGCGCGGATCGCGGCGGCGCGAAGCAAGGGGCGCGCGGTGATCCTGCTCATGGGCGCGCACGTGATCCGCGCGGGTGTGTCGCGCTTCATCATCGACCTGATGCAGCGCGGCGCGATCACCCACGTGGGCATGAACGGAGCCGGCCCGATCCACGACTGGGAGCTGGCGCTGATCGGCGCGACGACGGAGAGCGTGGCGCGCTACATCCGCGAGGGGGAGTTCGGCCTGTGGGAGGAGACCGGGCGGATCAACGACGCGATCAACGCCGGCTATGCGGATGGCCTGGGCATGGGCGAGGCGATTGGCCGCGCCATCGCGGAAGGCGACTTCCCGCACAAGGCGATCAGCGTGCTTGAGGCGGGGTATCGCCTCGGCGTCCCGGTGACGGCGCACATCGGCGTCGGGTACGACATCATCCACGAGCACCCCAACGCCGACGGCGCGGCGCTCGGCGCAACCTCGTACCGCGACTTCCTCACGCTGGCGCACAGCGTCGAGAGCCTGGAGGGCGGCGTGATGCTCAACTTCGGCACGGCGGTGATGGGGCCGGAGGTCTACCTCAAGGCGCTGGCGATGGCGCGCAACGTGGCGAAGCAGGGAGGCCATGAGATCCGCCGCTTCACCACCGCCGTGTTCGATCTCCAAGACCTCGGCGCGGCGCTGGACCACGAAGCGCCCAAGAGCGACCCGCGCTACTACTTCCGCCCGTTCAAGAC
>DAOTXU010000516.1:0-12542 GCA_034435135.1 Anaerolineae bacterium
GGTCGCCCGCAAACACGACCAGCGCCACCGCATCGGTGTTGTTGGCTCAAAAGCTTGAATCACTTCACATCATACCCCCGCCCATTCTACCACACAAAACCGGCAAGGGCATGGCGCGCGGCACCAACGCTAATTGCATGAATAAGTTTAAAGAATGATTTGCGTTATCCACGTTATTGGCGGTTTCCCCTCCCCGTCGGTTTGCTCAGAACGCCTATCGCCTTTATCATTGAGCACGGAACACACCGCCACAAGGAGAGACACCCTTGCCCACCTGGATGATCGTGGAAGACGACCCTGACATCTATGAAGTCATGGTCGCCATGTTCGAACTGTGGGACGTGGACCACATCCACTTCTTCACCGGCCAGGATGCGATGAAATGGATCGAAGGTGTGGACACCGGGCATGGTGGAGGCGCGCTGCCGGAACTCGCCGTTCTCGACATCCGCCTGCCCGACATCAACGGCGACAAGGTTGCCGCCCGCCTGCGACAGAGCGCGCGTCTGGGCAACACCGGCATCGTGATGTTCACTGCCTACCGGCTCAAGCCCGCCGAAGAGGAGCAACTGATGGCGACCTCCGGCGCTGACAAACTGCTCTATAAGCCGCTGCCCGTCGTGCACGAACTGCGCGCGATTTTCGATAAGGTGCTTGCCGGGCGCAAAGCCCGGCACTAAGGGCACGGCGCGCAGTGCCCCTAACCGTTATCCGGTTGTCTTGAACGACTTCGAGAAGCCATCATGCAAAGCGACGCCATCAGCAGAGAACGCGCCCAGCGCGCCCAACGCCGGATCGCCACCGGGTGCCTCGCCGTCCTCGCCGCCCTGGTGCTGATCGCCTTCGGCGTCGTCCTCATCCTCTTGCCCCTGTTTGAGGGCGTGGTTCAGACTCTTGTCAACGTGGGCGCTTTCCTCTTCGGAGGCATCCTTTTGCTGATCGGCGCGTTTCTCTTCGGGAGCGGCCTCGCCGCCTCCACCGCCGACCTCAAAGGGGCCAGGCTGGCCCAGGTGCTCAGCAGCGTGTTAGACGCAAACCACACGCTGCTGCGCGAACCGGCGCGTGGCGGCCTCGACGCCCGGCTCGACGCGCTGATCATCGGCCCCGGCGGCGTCATGGCGATCAAGCAAGTTGACGACGCCGGCATCTTCCGCTGCGAGGGCGATCTCTGGCTGCAACGGCTGCCGGGTAAAGACTTCCAGATATGGGACAGAAATCCCACCCGCGAGTTCGTGCAAGAGATCGACCGGCTGCGCGCTTACCTTAACAAACGCGGCCTCAACAACGTTCCCTTGACCACCCTCATCGTTTTCACGAACCCGCACGCCGAGATCAGCGCGCGTGCGCCCGCCATCCCCATCGCCCCCTTGTTTACCCTGCCCGTTGAACTCCGCAACGGCTACCTGCTCAGCCCGCGCATCGACGAAGAGACGCAGCGGCGAGTCCGCCGCGCCTTCATGGGCCGCCGCTGATGGGAAACGGCTGCGCTTGACGCTTTCGAGCGTCTCGCCTATCCTTTACGCTGTAGGTTGCACTCGTTGCTTCTTTTCTGGAGACGGTCATGATAAAACCGAAAGCCACCGTTGAGATCATCCCCAACCTGCCCCCGGAGCTTGAGCGCCTGCGCGAGCTGGCGTACAACCTGTGGTGGGCGTGGGACCACGACGCGATCACCACGTTTCGCCGCCTCGACCGCGACTTGTGGGACAGCACCGGACACAACCCCGTCTGGATGCTTGGCCTCATCCGCCAGAGCCAGCTCGACGAAATCACCAAAGACAAGGCGTACATGGCGATGATGGAACGGGTCTTCGAGCGCTATCAGGAATACATGCACAGCAAAAACACCTGGTACCAGCGCACCTATGGGGAAGCGCCCCGGCCTTATATCGCCTACTTCTCGCCTGAGTTCGGCCTCACCGAGTCGCTGCGCAGCTACTCCGGCGGCCTCGGCGTGCTCTCCGGCGACCACGTCAAGTCCGCCTCTGATCTGGGGCTGCCGCTGGTCGGCGTCGGCATCCTGTATCAAGAAGGTTATTTTCATCAGTACCTCAACGCCGACGGCTGGCAACAGGAGTCCTACCCGATCAATGACTTCCCCAACCTCCCGGTCACGCTGATGCGCGACGAAAGCGGCAAGCCCATCACCATCTCGGTGGACTACCCTGGCCGGCGGGTCACCGCGCAAGTCTGGTGCGTACAGGTCGGGCGCGTCCCGGTCGTCCTGCTGGACTCCAACCTGCCGCAGAATGAGCCGCGCGACCGCGATGTCACCGACCGGGTGTACGGCGGCGACAACGACATGCGCATCCGCCAGGAGATCCTGCTGGGCATCGGCGGCGTGCGCGCGCTCGACGCGCTGGGGATGCGCCCCCTGGTTTGCCACATGAACGAAGGGCACTCGGCTTTTCTGGGGTTGGAGCGCATCCGCACCCTGATGAAAGAGAATGGCCTTTCCTTTCACGAGGCCAAAGAGATCGCCAAAGCCAGCAACGCCTTCACGACCCATACCCCTGTCCCCGCCGGGATGGACCGCTTCAGCTTCGAGACGATTGACGCCTACCTGAGCCAGTTTTACCGCGAGTTCGGCATCAGCCGCGACGAGTTCCTCAACCTGGGCCGCGAGCGGATGCCCGATGGCCACGAACTGTTCTCAATGGCGGTTCTGGCGCTGAACCTTTCCTCGTATGCCAACGGGGTCTCCAAGTTGCACAGCACGGTCTCGCGCCGCATGTGGCAGTGGATGTGGCCCCAGGTCCCAGAACATGAAGTGCCCATCACGTCGATTACCAACGGCATCCATATCATGTCATGGATCTCCGCCGACATGGCGACCCTCTTCGACCGCTACCTAGACCCCGGCTGGCGCGATGATCCCACCAACCCCGACGTGTGGGACGACGTGGATCGCGTGCCGGACGCCGAACTCTGGCGCACGCATGAACGCCGCCGCGAGCGTCTGGTTGCCTTTGCCCGGCGCCGCTTGCGCCGCCAGTTCGAGACGCGCGGCGCGCCCGCCTCCGACATCGCCAAGGCCGACGAAGTGCTCAACCCCGACGCGCTGACCATCGGCTTCGCCCGCCGCTTCGCTACCTACAAGCGCGCTACTCTGCTCTTCAAAGACCCCGAACGCCTCAAGCGTCTCCTCAATAACCCTGACCGCCCGTTGCAACTGATCTTCGCCGGCAAGGCCCACCCGCACGACAACCCCGGCAAGGACCTGATTCGCACCATCACCCACTTCGCCAACCAGCCGGAGTTCCGCCACGCCATCGCGTTCCTCGAAAACTACGACATGGTCATCGCCCGTTACCTGATCCAGGGCTGCGACGTGTGGCTCAACACGCCGCGCCGCCCCCGCGAGGCCAGCGGCACCAGCGGCATGAAGGTGGTTTACAACGGCGGCTTGAATGCCAGCATCCTGGACGGCTGGTGGGTTGAAGGCTACGACCCGACCGTCGGTTGGGCCATCGGCGCGGGCGAGGAGTACGGCAACGACGACGAGCAGGACCGCATCGAAGCGCAGGCCCTTTATAACATTCTCGAAAACGACATCATCCCCCTCTTTTATAGCCGCGACCGGGGCGGGTTGCCGCGCGAGTGGATCGCGCGCGTCAAGAGCGCCCTCAGCCGCCTGGGGCCGTACTTCAACACGCATCGCATGGTGCACGAATACGCCGAGAACTTCTACATCCCCGCCCGCGACCGCTATCTGGCTCTGACGCAACCCAGCTTTGATCGCGGCAAGAATCTGGTCGCATGGCTGGAGCGCATCCGGGCGCAGTGGCCTGTCGTGACCGTCACCAGGGTGGAAGCGCCCAACGGCGCACAGGTCAAAGTCGGCGCGGAGATTCACGTCAGGGCGTGGGTGGAACTCGGTCAACTCACCCCCGACGACGTCACGGTCGAGGTGTATCACGGCCCAATGGACACAAACGGCAACATCGTCTCCGGGGAAGCCGTCCCTATGGCCTACACTGGCGAACACGAAAACACGCGCTATGTCTTCGACGCGCCCGTGACGTACTTCACCAGCGGCGCGCGCGGGATCGCCGTGCGCCTGCTGCCGCGCCACACCGACCTCGCCAACCCGGTGCACACGGGCCTGATCTACTGGGCGCCGTGACCGTCATCAATCTGGATCGGTTGGGGCAATGAACACGTGGGGGCACAGCGACGCTGCGCCCCCACGACGTTTTTCGCTTCCCTCCAGGTATGGCGCTACTCCTCGCGCACCAACCGGATCAAGTCGCGCAGCTTGGGCGGTTGACCCGCCAACAGCATGTTCACGCGGAACAGCCGGCCCGCAAACCAGATCGACCCCACCGCCGTCACCGCCAGCAAGACGAGGCTGACGACGATCTCAATCAGCGGCACGTTGGTCGCGGCCTCGCGCATGACCATCCCCAGCGGTGCCGTGAACGGGATGATGCTCAAGAGGACGGGCAACGGGTCGTTCGGCGCGCTGATGAATTGCATGATGAAGACGGTCGGTATCACGAACGGGATCACCAGGAAGCCCACAAACTGCTGCGCATCCTGCATCTTCGGTGCGACGGCGCTCACGCCCGCGTAAACCCCGCCGATCATGAGGTAGCCGCCCAGGAAATAGATTACCGCGACGACTAACAGGTCAGTTGGCACTTGCAGGCCCGCCAGTTCCGTGATCTGCGTCGCCGCGCGCGGTGCAAGAATCCACATGGTCGCAAGATAGACAACCACCTGAAGCAACCCCAACGCGCCCGAAGCTAACACCTTCCCCACCAGCAGCGGGAACGGCTTGGCCGATGAAAGCAGAATCTCCACCGTCCGGCTCTCCTTCTCCTGCGTTACACTGACCATCAGGTAACCGGAGGCGAAGAAGGTCCCCATCATAATCAGGACGGCGAAGATATACGGCACGATGAAAGCCGCCGCCTCGCTCATGGAGGGCTGCCCTTGTGCCTCGCCACCTTCAACCTCACCCAGGGCGACGATATTCTTGTTCAGGTTGGCCGGGTTCGCCAGACGGAAGTACAGGCTGGGATCAGCGTCGCCCACCAGTTGTCTCATCAGGAAGTCCCGCACGGTTGACGTATCGCCAAACGCATTAATCAGGTCAAACTGCTCCGCATAGCGCGACACCTGGCCGTCTTCGAGGTAGCCTTCGCCAATCACGTAGAAGGCGCGAATCGCGCCCGCGCTCAAAGCGGCCTGCGCCTCCGATTCGGTCGCGTATAGCTTGATGAGCGCCTCATACTCCGAACCCGGCGCGGGCGGACTAAAGAAGCCGCTCAGGTCCACTAAGCCTACCGCGCCGGCCTTCGCCCCTTCTTCCTCGCCCATAATCCCCTCGACGATGCCGCCAACCCCACCACCGCTCACGAAAGTGCTGCCGGCCAGGCTGGTGAGCGCGTAGACGATGCCGGCCAGGATCAACGGGACGCCGAAGGTGACGAAGAGGTAACTCCGTCGCCGGAAGTTGGTCCGAAACT
Source organism: Anaerolineae bacterium (assembly GCA_034435135.1). Taxonomy (GTDB): domain Bacteria; phylum Chloroflexota; class Anaerolineae; order Aggregatilineales; family JAFGMM01; genus JAOSJO01. The sequence continues at coordinate 5,475 of DAOTXU010000516.1, forward strand.
CGTATCTGAAGATACGCCACGCCTTGTACACGTCAGACTCCTCGTTTGGCTTCCTCGCCAGCCGCCATCGTGCGGATGGCGGTAGCGCCGGCCCCAGGCCGCAACCTCATGAGGTCGCGCAGGCTCAGGCGCTTCCCATACATCAACATCCCCAGGCGGAATACCCGCGCCGCTACCCAGACCGCCAGCGCCGTTGCCGCCGCCATCAAGGCCAGGCTCGCCACAAACTGCCACGCCGGGATGGAGGCCAGCGGCAGCCGGAACAGCATCCCCATCGGCGCGGTGAACGGGATCAGGCTCAGCGCCACCGGGATCGGGCCGTTCGGGTCCTGGAAGAATGTGAAGGAGAAGATCAGCGGCAGGACCACAAGCAGCGAGAAAATGCCCGCGAATTGCCGCCCTTCCTGCTCGCCGGTGACCGCCGCGCCGACGCCAGCGAAGATCGCGCCGTAGAACAGGTAGCCCAGCGTGAAGTAAGCCAGAATCAGCGCCAGAAGCAACGGCGGCAGCCGGAGCAACTGCGCGACAGGCGAGTTCGGATCCGACACGAGCACGATGACCGCCGCCACAGCGCCGTACACGAGCACCTGAGTCAGCCCCAGCGCGCCCAGGCCCAGCACCTTGCCGGCGAGCATCTGTTCCGGCGTGCTGGAAGTGACCAGGATTTCCATGACGCGGCTCTCTTTCTCCTCGCTCACGCCCTGCATCAAGAACTGAGACGTGACCGTCGTCGCCAGCATAAAGACGAACGCGAACGCCATCGGCAGGAGGAACAGCGCCAAAACGCTGTCTTCCGTGAAGCTCACCGGGCTGCCGACCACCCGCAGGTCAAAGTTGAGCGGCTCGGCGAGGCGCTCGACGTGCCCGGTCTGCACGTAGGTAAGGACGTTCGCGTGCAGGTATTCTTCGATCTGGTCCTCAATGCCTTCAGGGAGCATCTGAGACGAGTAGGTTTCCACCATACCGTCGTTCCAGTAGCTCCCGGTGATGACGAAATACGCGCCGATTTCCTTCGCCCGGAAAGCCGCGTCAGCCGACTCGACGCTGGCATAGGCGATGAACTCCTCCGGGGCTTCCACCTCCGGCTTGATAAGGCCGGCCAGGTCCACGTACCCGATGTTTCCCAGGTTGCCGGTCGCTGTAGCCTGTTGTTCGGCAAGCGCGAAGGAAACGATCCAGATCGCAATCACCATGATCGGCACGCCGAAGGCTGAGAACAGAAACGACTTCTTCCTGAAGTTGTAGAGGTACTCGCGCCGCGCGATGATCCAAATCTTCCTCACCGCTCGCCTCCGTTGATCTCCCCGCCGCGCTCGCGGACGACATGGATGAAGATTTCGTTGATCGAGGGGATCGCCTCTTCGAAGCGGCGGATGTGATGCTCCGGGCTGTCGGCCAGGGCGCGCATGATGTCGTCGGTGGTCACGCTGCTGTCGAGCATCAGGCGGTACTCGCGTCCGTTCTCCGCGCGCTCGACGTGCACCACGCCGGGCAGCTTGGACCAGTCGCCTTCGCCTTCCACTTCCACAGCGTGCACCGCAAACCGCCGGCGCACCTCGTCAACCGTGCCGTAAAGGACGCGCCGCCCGTGATGGATCATCAGCAGCCGGTCGGCCATCTCTTCGATCTGGTGCATCTGGTGCGTGCTCATCACCACCGCGCTGCCCCGGTCGCGCATCTCGTAGAGCAGGTCCTTAATCAGCAACGTGTTCACCGGGTCCAGCGAAGCAAACGGCTCATCTACGATGACAAGGTCGGGGTTGTGGATGACGGTGGCGGCGAATTGTGCCTTCTGCTGCATCCCCCGGCTCAGTTCGCTGATTTTCTTGTTCGCCACATCGTCCAGTTCCACGCGCTTGAGCAGCTTCAGCGCCTGAGCTTTGGCGTCGGCGGTGCGCATCCCCTTCAGTTCGCCCAGGTATGTCAGGCACTCGGCGACCCTGACGTTGCGGTACAGGCCGCGCTCTTCCGGCAGGTAGCCGATCTGGTCTTTGGCCGCCTCATTGATCTTGCCGCCCAACACCCTGATCTCACCCGCGTCAGGCTTCATAATGTCCAGGATCATGCGGATGGTGGTGGTCTTGCCGGCGCCGTTGTGGCCCAGCATGGCGAAAATTTCGCCGCGCTCCACCTCAAAGGTCAGTTCGTCCACGGCGCGAATCGCGCCGAAGCTTTTGCTGACACCCATGACCTCGATGCTCTTACTGTTTCCCATACTTTCTTCCCCTTGCGATAAGGAGTTCATTATCGACCGGCTGATTATACCGTGCTCTCCCGACGACAAAAGCCATGCGACCCCTGTAGCCTGGCGAGAGCTTTCGGGAAGCGGCCCATTCGCCGGTCTCTGCGACAAAGTGCGAATTGCTCATATACAAGCTGTATGTTATACGATTCTCGTTGAAATATCAAGGTCATAACCCGTTTCCAGACCCCCAAGAACTGGTGTGTTTGCTCGTTCCGCAAGGATGTATCATGCCCTTCCCACGCGGCGCCTGACCCTGCACAGACTACCCCGCCCTCGCAAACCCTGTTACAATGAGCGCACACGCTGCGAAAGGGAGGACTGCGTGGCCCGTCTTCCGTTGCTCGAACCCCAACAGGCCAGCGGGCAGGCTGCCCTGGTTTATCAGGCCATCAAACACCAACTTACACCGAACGTCCCGGCGCTGTTCTGTGCCTTCGGGATTGCCCCGGACCTGCTGACCGCTGTATGGGAAGATTTCCGCGCGGTCATGGCGACGGGCGAGCTATCCCGCCCTGTGAAAGAGCTGTTGGCCCTGCTCATTTCCGAGGACAATGACTGCGCCTATTGCACGGACTTTCATACTGTCTTCCTGCGCGCGTTCGGCTTCGACGCCGAGGATTCTATGGACCTGACCCGGCAGGTGCAAGATGAAGCGCCCCAGATCGACCTGGCTCCCCTGGTCGATTATGCGCGCCGACTCAGCGTCGAACCCGCGCGCGTCGCCCCTGAAGACTACCAGGCTTTGCGCAGCGCCGGCTTCAACACGCAGCAATTGCTGGAGGCCGTCTCGGTCATCGGGCACACCAACTTTCTCAACCGCGTGGCGAACAGCCTGGACCTTAAGCCTGAAAACGTGCCGCTCTTCGCCGAGAGCGTCCCTCTGATTCGCCGGGGCGCGCAGGCCATCGCCGCCTTGCGCGCCAAGGATGAACTCACACCCGTGTACAGCGAGCACCCCAACACGGCCTACCTCATCACCCAAAAAGAAGCGACCCGGTTGGGCGTCAGCGCCGACGTCTTCACAGCGATGGCTCCCCAGGCGGGCTGGCTCGTCGCTCAGGAGCAGCTTATCGTCGCCTTGCGCACGGTTGACGGCCCGCCGTTGGAGCAACGCCGCGCGCTTGCCAGTCTTGTAGCGCGCTTGTTGGGAATGCCCCTTGCAGACGAGAAAGCCGACCTGCCCAAGCCGCTGGCCCAGTTGGCGACCGACATCACCCTGCACGCCAGCATCGTCACCGATGCGCAGATCGAAGACCTGGCGCAGACCTACGGCGGGAACGTGGCCGCGCTCGATGTCGTCTCGCTGGCGGCATGGCTGAATTACATCCTGCGTATGGAGCAGGCTTTAGCTCCCCATCTCAGCGCCCTGAACGATGCATAAGGGCGAGAAGGCCTTGACACGCTCAGCATTCTTTGCTACTATTCTCATCATAATTACATACCCAAAAGCGATGAGCCGGAAGAGTAGGCGTCAAGGCGGCGCTCAGAGAGCTGCCGGGAGCTGCGAAGGCGGCGCGTGTGCGGGCGCTGAATGGGCCGGGGAGCTGCAAGGGCAAACGCACAGGGCGTACAGCCCCAAGCCAGTAGTCCTTGCCGGAGACGCCGCCGTTATCCAGGCTGAAGCGATGCGCACCGGCAACCCGGTACAAGTCGCTGCAAGAGTGAGGCTGGCTCAACCCAACTCCCGCCGTCACCGGCGGGTTTTCGTCTGAAGGGGAGAGTCGCCTAAACAGGGTGGCACCACGGGCAACGCGACGCTCGCCCCTACGCGGGACGGGCGTTTTTGTTTGACGCAAACAGACACAGGAGTATGCAATGATGGCAAAGAAGAAAGGGCGCATCCTCACTGGCGACCGGCCAACCGGCAAGTTCCACCTCGGCCACTACGTGGGCACGCTCAAGAACCGGGTCAAACTGCAAGACCAGTACGACACATTCCTGCTGATCGCCGACTACCACTCGCTCACCACGCACCCGGATAAGGAAAACGTGGCCCGCACGCGCGAGCACATCCGCGAGGCGGTGCTGGCGAACTACGCGGCGGGCATCGACCCGGACAAAGTGACGTATTACGTCCAGTCCGACGTGCCGGAGACCGCCGAACTCACGCTACTGTTCATGATGCTCGTCACCGTGCCGCGCCTGGAGCGCATCCCGACGCTCAAGGACGTGATGCGCGACCAGCAAATCGAGCAGGCGTCGTCAGGGCTGTTGAACTATCCCGTGCTCCAGGCCGCCGACATCCTGCTCCCGCGCGCGGACCTGGTGCCGGTGGGCAAGGACCAGGAGAGCCACGTCGAGTTGACGCGCGAGATCGCGCGGCGGTTTAACAACACCTTCGGCGAGGTTTTCCCGGAGCCGCAGGCGCTCATCGGCGACGTGGCGACCCTCGTCGGCACCGACGGTCAGGCCAAGATGAGCAAGAGCCTGGGCAACGCCATCTACCTGGACGACGACGCGGAGACGGTCAAGCAAAAGGTCCGCAACATGTACACCGACCCCAAGCGCATCCGCGCCGACATCCCCGGCACGGTGGAGGGCAATCCGGTATTCATCTACCATGACGCCTTCAATCCCAACAGGGAAGAAGTCGAGGACTTAAAAGCGCGCTACCGCGCCGGCAAGGTGGGCGACGTGGAGGTCAAGCAAAAGCTGACGAACGCGCTCAACGAGTTTTTGGAGCCGTTCCGCAAGCGGCGCGCTTATCTGGAAGCGCGCCCCGACGACGTCATCGACATTCTGCGGACCGGCCTGGCGCGCGCGCGGCCCATCGCGCAGGAGACGCTGACGATGGCCCGGCAGGCGATGGGCCTGAGCAGCGTCGTCTACCCTTCGTTCGCGGAGATGTATACAGGCCGCGCGCCTGTCTACATCGAGAAATGATCAGCCCATAGAGCAAAGGAGGAATTGACCAATGGCCGAGCGCACCAAGTTCATCCTGACTGAAGAGCAGATGCCCAAAGTGTGGTACAACATCGCCGCCGATCTGCCCGTTCCGCCGCCGCCGATCCTGCACCCCGCCACCAAAGAGCCGGTGACGCCGGACTTCCTGCACGCGCTGTTCCCCATGGCGTGCATCATGCAGGCGGTGAGCAAGGAGCGGTATATCGAGATTCCAGAGCCGGTGCGCGAAGTGTATAAGCTGTGGCGGCCCAGCCCGCTGCTCCGCGCCCGCCGGCTGGAGAAGGCACTCGACACGCCGGCGCGCATTTATTACAAATACGAAGGCGTCAGTCCGGTGGGCAGCCATAAGCCCAACACCGCCGTTGCGCAGGCTTACTACACGAAACAAGAAGGCGTTAAGAAACTCACCACCGAAACCGGCGCGGGACAGTGGGGCAGCGCACTGGCGATGGCGTGCAACTTCTTCGGCATAGAGTGCGAAGTGTTCATGGTCCGTGTGAGCTACTATCAAAAGCCCTTCCGCCGCTCGATCATGCAGCTCTTCGGCGCGGATGTGGTCCCCAGCCCGTCGGACCGCACCGAGTATGGACGCAAGCTCCTCGCCGAGAACCCGGAACACCCTGGCAGCCTGGGCATCGCCATCAGTGAGGCCGTGGAGGCGGCGGTGAAAGACCCGAACGCCATGTATAGTCTGGGCAGTGTGCTAGACTTCGTGCTGATGCACCAGACCATCGTCGGCGAGGAGGCGCTCTTGCAGCTCGCACAGGCCGACGATTACCCGGATGTGGTGATCGGTTGCGTCGGCGGCGGCTCGAACTACGCCGGCCTGGCCTTCCCGTTCCTGCGCGCCCGGCTGGTTGAGGGCAAGCCGACGCGCTTCGTCGCCGCCGAGCCGATGGCCTGCCCCAGCATGACCAAGGGCGTCTACGCCTTCGACTACGGCGACACTGCCGCGACCGCACCTATCGCCAAGATGGACACGCTCGGTCACGTCTTCGTCCCGCCGGGCATCCACGCGGGCGGGCTGCGTTATCACGGCATGGCTCCGCTGGTCAGCCTGCTGCACAGCCTCGGCCACATCGAGGCGAAGGCGTTCCACCAAGTCAGTGTGTTCGACGCGGCGGTGCAGTTCGCCCGCACCGAAGGGATCACGTCTGCGCCGGAGAGCGCGCACGCGGTCCGCGCCGTCATCGACGAGGCGCTTGAGGCGCGCGCGGAAGGCCGGGAGCGCGTGATCCTCTTCAACCTGAGTGGGCACGGCTTCTTCGATCTGGCGGCCTACGACAAGTACTTCGACGGCGAGCTGGAGGACTACGAATATCCACAGGAAGCGGTTCAGGCGGCGCTGGCGAGCCTGCCGGAAGTCAGCATAGCCTAGCGTCTGCTCACAGCAATCGGCGCTGCCTCGGTGCGCGGGGATAAGCCGTCGAGGCAGCGCCTGGAAATCGCGCGATTGGAGAGCATTAATATCGCGCGAAGCGGCATAGGGTTCCCCCGGCTTCAGCCGGGGGTGAATTCCCCACTGTGCCGTGGCTTTCCGGCGATTAGCCGCCGACTAAAGTCGGCGGAACCTGAGTAAACTTCCATGGCCGGACTTCTCATGGCCTCTTAGAATGTGTTTGAAAAGGTCGCCCTTGCTTCCCCTCACCCCTAAATCCCCTCTCCCCTTGTGGGTTTGGGTATTATAAACCCAGATTGGGGGTATCTTTGCCTCCTCTCCCGTCATACGGGAGAGGGGGACAGGGGGTGAGGGGGCTTTTCAAACACTTTCTTAGGCGAGTATTCTATGAACTGATTCAAACTTACGTCAACAGCTGGCCGTGCTAAGGCCTTTCTCTACCTCACCCCCGTCTCGCCTGCGGCTCGACACCCCCTCTCCGCTTGCGGCTATAGTCCGGCGTAGCCGGGAGAGGGGGACG
>DAOTXU010000517.1:0-16975 GCA_034435135.1 Anaerolineae bacterium
ATCTCCAGTTCGGATCTACGCCGGTCGATGTGCCACAGCATCTTCGGCACCGCGCCGTGCTGGGCCAGCTTCTTATTCACGAACCGCTGTAGCGCGTACCACGCCGGCTGAACCACGTCCCCCGGCTGGAACCGCGCCAGCGTCTCCGGGTTCGCCGTTTCCGAGGCGATCGGGAACGTGACCGCGTGCTTCTCGAAGCGCGAGCGCGGGCCGCGGTACGCCACCTCGGTGTGCGGCCAGGCATCTTCTCCTTTAGCCGCCTTGCCTTTCCAGCGGATGAACTCGGCCAGCGTTTCCGAATCGCCCGCCCGGGCGGCCTCCCATACCTCGACCATGTGCCGCATGGCCAGGATCTCCGCGCCCCAGCCCTCCAGCGTTTCACCGCTGCCGAGGAAGTAGTTGTTCGGCTCGTTCTCGACCGGGATCTGGACCGGGACGGTCGCCTCGCCGCCCAGCAAGCCGTAGGCGTTGGCGAAGGCGAGCACGCCGTCTTTGGTGGGCTCGGTCGCGGCGAACCGCCGGAACAGCCCGGTCTCCTTGAACGCGGGGTAGTTGCGGACCGTGTTGGCGACGCCCTGCTTCATGCGGTCCACCAGGTAAACGCCTTCCACGCCGGCGTCCATCTGCCTGGAAGGGAAGCCTTTGGTAGAGATCCACTGGAACCCCACCTCGGGAACCTTCCAGTAAAACTCGATGAACGAGTTCATGTCCGTGCCTTTCCGTGGCAACGAGTGCCGACACGAATAAACTACACCAACGCGTGTTGCCGCGTCAAGAGGCTCTCCGTCATAATCGATATCAGAACGACACGGATCATGATGCATTGCCCGTGTCGATGATGGGAGGTGACCGCAGTTGCAGAAACAGACCCTGACGGTACCGGAAACCGCGCGAGTGCTCGGCATCGCCCGTAACTCGGCCTATCTGGCGGTGCGCACGGGCGCCATCCCGTCGCTCAAGATCGGCCGCCGCATCCTGGTTCCCCGCCAGGCGGTCGAGCGCATGCTGGCCGCGCCCAAGCCGGGAGCGCGCCCGCGATGACCACGGCTTGTGGGACTAGACCCATAAAGCGCCGGTCGCGCTCCGACATGCACGCCATCAAGCAGGCCATCCATCAGGTGCTCGCGGAAACGCACCCGGCCACCGTGCGCCAGACCTTCTACCAGCTCGTCAGCCGCGGCGCCATCGCCAAGACCGAGACCGAGTACAAGAGCACCGTGGTGCGCCTGCTGACCAGCATGCGCCGCTCGGGCGAGATCCCCTTCGGCTGGATCGCCGACAACACCCGCTGGATGCGCAAGCCCGCGAGCTACTCCTCGCTGAGCGACATGCTTACCGAGTCCCAGCGCTTCTACCGCCGCGCCTTGTGGGACGACCAGGACGCCTACGTCGAGATCTGGCTCGAAAAGGACGCGCTCTCGGGCGTGCTCTACGACGTGACCGCCGAGTTCGACGTGCCGCTCATGGTCACCCGCGGCTATCCCTCCATCTCGTATTTGTACGAGGCCGCCGAGGCCATCGCGGAAACGGAGAAGCCGGCCTACCTGTACTATTTCGGCGACTACGATCCTTCCGGCTGCGACATCACCCGCGCAGTCGAAAGCGGCATCCGCGAGTTCGCCCCCGATGCCGACATTCACTTCGAGCGGGTAGCAGTGACCCCGGCGCAGATCGCCGCCTGGCGCTTGCCCTCGCGCCCCACCAAGCAGTCGGACTCCCGCAGCGAAGGCTTCGACGGCGACAGCGTGGAGGTGGATTCGATTCCGCCGGCCACGCTGCGCGAGTTGGTGCGCGACGCCATCACCCGCCACATCGACCCCCGCCAGATGGCCGCCTCGCTCGCCATCGAGGAACAGGAACGCGAGACCTTGCGCCGCATCATCGGCAACCTCGGGAGGGCGGCATGAGCGCGGCGGCCATTCCCATGGAAACCATCGACGTGAAGGCGCACGCCGAAGCCGCCCGCGCCGTCGCCGTTATGTTCCGTCCCAGCGACGTGGTCGAGGTGCGCGTCCCCAAGGCCGGGCGCAACCGCACCATCTCGGGCTACTTCAACGACTCGGCGGCGCTGGTCGAAGCCATCCGCGAGATGGACGGCAAAGGGCCGGGCGTGTACGTGACGCTGAACCCGGTCAAGCCCGATCTGCTGGCCCGCGCCTCGAACCGCGTGAAGCCCTTCGCCGAGACGACCACCAGCGACGCCGATATTCTGGTGCGCCGCTGGATGCTGGTGGATTGCGACCCGGTGCGCCCCGCCGGCATCTCCAGCAGCCGCCCGGAACTCGAGGCTGCGCTCGGCGTGGCTGAAAAAGTTCGTGAACATCTGCGCAGCCGCAGTTGGCCCGAGCCGGTCTTCTCTCTTTCCGGAAACGGCTTCCATCTGCTCTACCGCCTGCCCGACCTGGCGAACAACGACGCCTCCACCAGCCTGATCAGCCGGGCGCTCAAGGCGCTGTCCGCACGGTTCTCCAACGCCACGGTGCACATCGACGAGACCGTTTTCAACGCCGCCCGCATCTCGAAAGCCTACGGCACCTTCGCCCGCAAAGGCGACCACACGCCGGAGCGCCCTTACCGGCTCTCCCGCATGCTCGACGTGCCCGACCCGGTCGCGCCGGTCCCCATCGAACTCGTCGAACAACTGGCCGCCGAAGCTCCTGAGGCCCGGCACGCCACCGCCACCGAAGCCGCCACGAAGATGTTCGAGTTCGACGTGGAGGCGTGGATGGCGAAGGTGGGGATCGCCGTCGAGAAGGGCCCGGTATCCTATCGCGGCGGCCGCCGCTGGACGCTCGCCGCCTGTCCCTTCGACAGCAGCCACACCGGCGGCAGCGCCGCCATCTTCGAGAGCAGCAACGGCGTGCTCGGCTTCAAGTGCCAGCACAATGCCTGCCGCGGCAAGGGATGGAAAGACGTGCGCCGCCACCTCGACCCCGAGTACGTGGCCCAGGAGCAGTGGCAGGCCGAGCGCAAGCAGGAAGAACGCGACCGCCGCAGGCAACGCCGCCAGGCCAACGCCAAGGCCGCCGAGGAACTGATCGGCGAAGCCCAGGACAGCGCCATCCATCTCACCGACCTCGGCAACGCCCGCCGCCTGGTCGCCCGCTTCGGTCCCCACTTCCGCTACTGCCACGAATCCGGCAAAACCCTGCTGTGGACCGGCGTGCGCTGGGAGAACGATTCCACCGGCGCCATCGAACTGCTCGCCAAGCGCACGGTGGGCGACATGTACCGGGATGCCGCCCGGCTCCGCGGCGAGAATCGTCAGGATCTGGTGAAGCACGCGCTCTCGAGCGAATCGAAGAGCGCCATCCACGCCATGGTGACGCTGGCCCGCAGCGAGCCCGGCATCCCCGTCCGGCAGTGCGAGCTTGACGCCTCGCCCTGGCTGCTCAACTGCCTCAACGGCGTCGTCGATCTCACCACCGGCGAGTTGCGCCCGCACCGCCGCGAAGACCTCATCACCCGCCTGTGCCCCGTCCACTACGACGCCGCGGCCCGCTCCGAGCTTTGGGAGAAGATGCTTTACGAAGCCACCGGCGGCGACCGCGACCTGCTCGACTTTCTGCAAGTCGCCGCCGGCTACTCCCTCACCGGCTCGACCGATGAAGAGGTGCTGTTCTTCGTGCACGGCCCGGCCGCTTCCGGCAAGAGCACCTTCCTCGAAGCCCTCAAAGCCACGCTCGGCGACTACGCCAAGACCGCCGACTTCGAGTCCTTCGTGCAGCGGCGCGATGCCGGGGCCATCCGCAACGATATCGCTGAACTGGCCGGCCGCCGCTTCGTGGTTTCCATCGAGGTCGATGAAGGCAAAAAGCTCGCCGAGGGTCTGGTGAAGCTGGTCACCGGCTCCGACACCGTGCGGGCGCGCTTTCTCTACCACGAGTCCTTCGAGTTCACCCCGGCCTTCAAGCTGTGGCTGGCCGCGAACCACGCGCCCCGCGTCAAGGACGACGACAGCGCCATGTGGCGCCGCATCCTGCGCATCCCCTTCGACCACCCCATCCCGCGCGAAAAGCGCCAGCCCTTCGTCAAGGCCACGCTGCGCAACCCGGCGATCTCCGGCCCGGCCATCCTCGCCTGGGCCGTCGAGGGCGCGCTGCGCTGGCGCGAGGAACGTCTGCAGGTGCCCGACGTGATCCGCCAGGCCACCGACGAGTACCGCCGCGATATGGACCCGCTCAAGGATTTCATCTCCGACTGCTGCGTGCTCCACGCCGACGCCTGGACCAGCGCGGCGCGCCTCTGGCAGGAGTACGAGGAGTGGGCCCGGCAGAACGGCGAGCGCTACATGCTCGGCCGCAATGCCTTCGGCGACCGCCTCCGCTCCAAGGGCTGCCAGCCCTTCCTGCGGCGCGTGAACGGCAACCCCACGCGCGGCTGGACCGGCATCGGCTTGAGGGCCTCCGATGAAGCGTAACAGCGTAACGGACCGTAACGGCAGTTTCCGGAAAGTTTTCCATATTGCGCCCTCGTATGGGAACTTTGCCCAATCCGGCGTTACGGTCCGTTACGCCGTTACACCCGATTTTTCATTCCCACCACAACAGGAGAGCATGATGTTCAAAACAAAGAACCAAACCGATGTTGCGATGTCCGCGGCGCTGGCCAGGGCCGACGAGGTTTTGGGCCTCCGCGAGTGCATCGTAACGGCGATGGCCAAAAACAAGGCCGAGATCAAGGCCGTTGAAGCCGAGTTAGAGCGCGCTCTGGAACAGTTGGCCGTCGAAGAAGCGAGCCGGGCGCTCACCCCCATCGAAAGCAATGACACGGGCGACAACGAGACCGCCGCCCAGCGCACGGTGCAGAAACTCCGGCTCCGTCTCGAAGCCCAGCAGGCGCGGCTGCGCGGCCTCGACCGCAAACTCGCCGAGCACGACGATCAGGTGCGCGATGCCCAGGATGCGCTCACTGTGGCGCGCGACGCCTGGATGCGGGCCCGCGCCGCCGAGTTCGCCGCCGAGTACAGGAAAGCCGCCGCCGCATTTGCCGCCGTGCTGCGCAAGGGCGTGGCCATCGGCGATGCGCTCGGCGATGCCGCCCTCTCGGCAGCCATGCGCCAGGCCCGGCTCTACGATCCCGAGCACCTGTCGCACTCCATGATCGACATGGAGCCCGTGCGCACCAACGCGGCCAGCGGCATGATCGAGCGCTATCCGGTCTGGCAGGACGATCCCGCCGCCGTCTCCGTGCACGAGGCGCTGGTCGATGTGCGGCTCAAGGCCGAGAAACTCGACAGCATCGCCAGCCAGATCCGCCAGCGCCGCGACGAAGCCGCCCGCGAGGAACAGCGCCGCCGCTATGAATCCGAGCCGCGCCCGAAGACCGTGGCCTACGAGGTCCACTACCCGCCCGAGTACTCGCCCCTCACGCCCGTCGAGCGAATCGAAGCGGGCCGGAGGTAAAAACTTGGGTCCTTCCTGGCCGATTTCCAAGCGCCTGGTCAAACGGCACGACTTCGACACCGACAGGGCGGATAACAGGTTGCCGGTTGCCGGCGGCTAAAGGAAAAACATGGGCATCAGCATCCGGGCCTACGCCAAGCATCGGGGAGTCAGCCACACCGCCGTGGAGAAGGCCATCGCCGCGGGCCGCATCACCATGTTGCCCGATGGCTCCATCGACGCCGCTACCGCCGATGCCGACTGGGAGCGCAACACGCGCTACCCGGTGAGCGGCACGTCGCAGTACGGCCAGGCCCGCACCGTCCACGAGCATTACCGCGCCCGCCTGGCCAAGCTCGACTACGAAGAGCGCATCGGCCAGTTGGTGCGCGCAGATGAAGTGCGTGAAGTGGCCTTCCACACCTCCCGCCGCTTCCGCGACGCCATGCTGAACATCCCCGATCGCATCGCCGCCGAGCTCGCCGCCGAAACGGACGCGGCCAAGGTCCACCAGATTCTGGCCGGCGAGATCCGCAACGCCCTCGGCGAGTTCGCCGGTGAAGCGGCGTCATGAAGATGGCCCCGTTCGCGCCCCTGTGGCCCGTGTCGCGTCCCGGGCCGACAGATGGCCCATTTCCTTTAGCTGCCCATTTCACGGGCACAGACAGAAACTTCACTCTCAAGGAGACACACGATGATGATTGGAAAGAAAACCCCGTTGGAACTCGCCCGCCTCGAGTTGGAAGCCTTCCAGAAGCGGGCCGCGAAACTGGAGGCGCTCCACCGCGCCGAAGCCACCGCCGGAGCCGGCGCGCTCCTTGCCGGCGGCGACGCCGCCATCTCGCAAGCCGCGGATACCATCACGAAGGCCGCCGCCGAAGTGCGCGTCATCGAGGCCGGCATCCGTGGTCTGCGTGAGCAGCGCGCCACCGCGCTCGCCGCCGATCTGCGCCGCCAGGCCGAAGCGCTGCGCAAGCAAGCCGAGGCGAAACGCCACCAGCACGCCGATCTCGCGGCCCGAAGCCGCAAGCTGCTCGACGAACTCGGCCGCATCGAGCAGGTGACTTTCGAAAGCCTGCCGCCCACTGCCGGACTCCCGCGCTCCCTGGCGCTGCTCGAAGAAGCGGCAACAGCCGAGCGCGAAGCCACCCGCATCGAAACCGAAGGCCTCCCCACCAACGGCGAAGCCCGCGCCGAAACACCTACCGAGTTGCTGGCGGCCGTCACGGCGCAAGGCGACCGCGCCCTGTATCCCGAGTTCGCAACCATCGAGGACTGGGCCCGCGGCTGCGAAGCAATGCTGAAGCGCATCGCCCCCGGCCTGGTCAACGCGCCACGCACCTACCGCCTCGCTTGGCGGCACGCCGCCATCGACACCGGCACGTCTTCGCTCTGGGTGGGCGCCCGCTACTTCCGCCCCACCGGCGAAGGCGATCTGATCGAGCCTGCCGCATGAACGTCGAGCACCACGTCCTGGCCGCGCTGGCCGGTCCGATCATCAGCGCGATGTACACGGGCGGCAACCCCGCCGCCCGCGATCACCTCTGGGTCGTAGCCATCCACGAAGCCGCCCACGCCGCCGTCGCCACCGCCCTCGGCATCCGCATCGATGAGGTGTCCATCCTCCCCGGCCCCGGCACTCTCGGCCACTGCCGCTACCGCAGCGATGCCACCATCATCGCCCCACGCTCCGACACGTCCCAGGCTTTGTGCCTGCTCTGGCTCAGCCAAGGCTGCACCGGCTGGTGCGAGACCCGCAGCCACCTGCGCCAGCTTCGCCAGCGCTCCCACGATCTGGTCCGCGCCGAGCTCTACCCGATCCATCGCCTCGCCGATGCCCTCCGCGAACGCCACAAACTCGCCGGCGAAGAGGCCGAACACATCCTCGCCGCCGCCCGAGCCGAGCTCGCCCAAAGCTCCGTTGGGTCCTTCCTGGCGCCTATTTCCAGCCGGTAGCCCAATGCCACGCCGTGGCCAGCCACTGCGCCCCGAAACTGGTTGACAACGGTTGACTCGGTTGACAAGCCGCCCTCACGCCGCCTTCACGGTCAGCTTCACTCCGACTCTTTTCTGGAGCACTTGGAGAATCGCGAAGAAACTAGCCGTGTTGGGGTTGCCCCTCGGGCCGAGCATGCGATGCAGGCTCTTGCTCGGCTTCTGAAGATCCGCGGCCAACTGCTCGAAACCGATGGTGGCATTGATGACGTCGCGCAATACCGCTTTGCCAGAGGCCTCGTCGCCGCCCAGATACGCATTCATCGCTTCCGTCAATAGCGCCTTGCGGAACCCAGCATCCCGCTGAGCACGCTCGTAAACCGTCTCTCGAAACGCCTTGGTCAGTGCCATCTGATTACTCCTTGCCGCTCTTGCGGCGTTTGTACTCGGCCCACGCCGCCTGCGCGGCGGCGATAGCGCCACTCTGCCGTTTCTTCGCGCTGCCGCCCAGCAGGATCACGATCCGTTCGCCGTCCTTGCCGAAGTAGATCCGATACCCTGGGCCGAAATCGATCTTGAGCTCGTACACGCCGCCGCCCACGCCCTCGACATTCGAGAAGTTCCCCAGCCCGAGCCGCGTCAGCGCTACCGTCACCCGCGCCGCCGCGGCTGCGTTCAAGCCCTCGAACCAGCGCGCGAACGGCGACCGGCCGGAGGCGTCCAGAAACTCTTGAATCTCGATCTCCCGCACGCCTAGAATGGTAACGCATACGTTACTATCGACGCCCGGTCATGCCGTATCAACCTATCAACCTGTTTTTCGAAGCTCGCGCTGCGCTCAGCGTGCCATCCGTCCACCCGCCGCCCGGCGCACCGGAAGGGTCCCATGGCCAGGGATACACCACCCCACCCAGACGGCCAGCGTCCAACCGGCTCTCCGGAAGGGTCCGACGCCACTGGAAGCGTGACGGGTAATTCAGATTAGGCGTCACTTTTTTGCAGGCCTGGCACGCACCCCGATTCCATGCCGCCCGGCCGGGCCTCCACCGGCCCGGATCGGCCCCCAAACTTGCCTTCGACCGTGACGGCTAACTACAATTAGCCGTCACGAAATCTGTTGCATTTATCAACAGCGGCGCCGGGCTGGTAGAAACCTGGATTCCGGACGGCGGCTTCGAGATCCAGCGCAGGAAGGTGAAGACTCCAGAGGGCGGCGCCATGGTGACGGACTGCCTCGTGCCGAAGTGGACGGGCGACGACCTGACCGTGGACCGGCCCTTACATCGGCAGCCGTGCCTGCACCGGGTCCTCGCCATATGCCGCCACGACCAGATCGTCGCCATGGCAAACAACTACGGCCTACTGACCGTGACCGTCGCCAGGAAGCCGGAGCCAGGCAAGCCGGCCCACGCCGACATGCTCCCGCCCGAACCGGTCGACGCCTGGCACCGCGAGATCCGCGCCCTCCGCACGGTCACGGACCTGTGGGATTCCGGCAAAGTCCGCGAACTCGTCGCCCACCGCATCACCGAACGCCTGGCCCGCACCCCGTTCCGCCTCGCCGCCAGGCTGGGCGGCAAGGGCAAGATCGTCCTCCGCTACCGCCCTGTGCTCCTGATCGACGCTGTCTGGCAGCAGTTCGGCCGCGAGGCCGCCGATACCATTCGCAGCGCCTGGTGCCCGCACCAGAAAAATGCGATCGCTTGTTTCTGCGTAGCGCCGGCAGCGGCAATCACAACGTCTGCTCGGCTGCTTGCCGCACGCGGGTGTGGCGGCGAGCATGGCCGGCAACTTCTATTCGCCCTTGATGATGTCATTTTCCATCGCCAAAGCTTCTATCGAGTCGATATCCCGCAACTCGCAGTTGGAGACTTTAGCTCGCTTGAAGAGCTTCGCAACTTTCTCCGTGACCAGCGTCCAACCAGTACCGTCACAATCCATGAAGATATCAGAGCCGTCCCACTTGCTGGCATCGAAACGCAGGCCCCGGAACCATGGCATCGGTTCGCCCTTTGCCGACGGTTTGTAAATGAGGGCAGATTCACGGCGATCGAAGCAAATGCGGCCACCGCAACGGCCTGTCACACCGAGCCCACTGTAACCAGGAATCTCAACCCCTGCGGCATCGAGGACTGTGACCGGAAAAGTCGTCCAGCCAGTAATACCGCTTGCCTGGAGCAGATCCCGCACGCGGTCCCTTATGAGTGGAGCACCGGCAGCGCCTGTCCAAACGAAGTCTTTCCACTGCCGTCCGCCCATGTATTGTTGGGCGATAAAGACTGGCGCAGACTCCCCTCGCCCAGCGGCCATCCAGGCCGAAATGTTCTCCGATCCGATGGAAAGCCGAGGCACCGTCCTATCGAACCGATCACCCAGTTCAAAGAACTTCATATCACTCTCTAAGGCCAGTCGAATCCAAAGTGCTGAGCGAGGGACTGGCCATACGCCATCGCGTCTGCTGCGGTGCCGTTCGGGTTGTTTCTGAACCATTGCCGCCATAGTTCGTTGTATTCATTAGCGTGCTGCAAGTGAGAGGTTCCTTCCCACCACGCCGCGTTGCTCACATTCCAGATATCGATGCCTATCCGGTCGAAGTTCTCGGCGAGTGCTACCGGGAACACGTGATGCGCGTGCATCCCCTGTCCGATAAGCCTGGTGAGCGCTTGCAGCCCTGCTCTGAAAGCCTTTTGAGATGTCCGCGAGCTGAGAACCTTGCGGGCACCTTTTCCCAGACCACCGCCCACCGAGCACGCTGCCGTTAAGATGCCGCCCGCCGCGTCTCCATTCAGCAATTGGTTACCAGCTTGTCCGAGCCCTGAGATTAGACCCGTCGCACCAGGCACCCATGAGCCCAACTCAAGGACCAGATCTACCATGTCACTTGCGGAGGCGTCCGCAAGGCTGTCCTCACACTGAAGTTCAGTCAGGAGTGGCTGCGGCAAGAACGTTGACGCCGTCATTCCGATGAACGTATTCGAGAAGAGCTGTGCCCGGAATCCCAGCAAAGAGACGGCATGCTGATACGGCAAGTCCGGAGGAGGATCGGCTCTGACGATGCAGGGGATGCCGCATTCGATCGAGCCTTGGGCCAACCCCTCAGGATCGGCATAATTCACCGGAACTAGTTGGCCCGACGCAGTTCCTCCGTGGAAGTGCCAGTAACCCCAGACGCCGGTTGAGCTTAGCGGCGCAAACGCCTTGGCGTGAGGTGCGGCTTGAGGTACGACTCCCCTGACGCGAGTTTCGGTTTGTGCGAGGGCCTCGCCGGGAGATGCCGTTTCTTGTTTAGCCGCCAGCACTCGTAGCTATTGTACGTTGTCGCAGTCCCGGGCGTAGGCCCGCGTCGCCAAGGGCGCAGGGGAGCGGAGGGTGAATGGGCAGGACCTGCACCGGGTAAGGAGGCGCGGCCTCAGAGCTGGATGACAGCCAGGTTCGGAATGCTCTGGAAGTGGCGCAGATTGCGGGTTCCCACGGCATAGCCGAAGTGCCGCGCGGTCGCGCCGATCAGCAGGTCCGCGAATGGGATCACCCGTCCGGCCTGTCTTGCCTCGGCGTCGATCTGCGCCGCGATCCGCGCCATCTCCCTGGTGAATGGCTCCACCGGGATCGCCGCGAAAACAGTGTCGAGATAGTCCCGCCGTTTCTGGGCCTGCTCCGCGGTCTGGGCGCGATAGAGGCCGTGCTCCAGCTCGATCACGGTAATGGCAGACAGCACGATCTCGCTTGCCCCGTGCTGGTGTTCGAGCGCGGCCAGCAACTCGCTGACCGGCCGGGCGTCGCGCTCGGCGGAGATCAGCACCCCGGAGTCGAGGACTAATCCCATGAGGGCGGGCAAAGCGGCTCGCGGTGGGCGTCGATGGCGGCTTGCACGTCTTTGGCGAAGCCGGGATCGGGCACCGGCGCGTAGCCCAGCTTCTCTTCATACGCCTTCGCCAGCGCGATGCACTCGCTGATCCTTCGGCCCGGACCCTGCGGCGTCTTGATGACTGCCACGGGGCGGTGATCCTGCTCCACGATCACCTCGGCGCCTTCCTGCACCTTGGCCAGGACCGCGTGAAGATCGCGGGCGAGCTCGGCTTCTGTAATGCGGAACGCCTCCATATCTTCGATCATAGCGTTTCTTTCCCCCCGGCTTCCTCTTCCTGCTCCGCTGCCGCATCGAGTTCCGCGAGCAGTTGGGCCGCTTCCGGCCCTTTCATGAGGGCGGCCGGATGCGTGGCCTGGTAGATCTGCTTCAGCAGGTTGATCGACACGCGCGTGTATACTTCCGTGGTGGATAGACAGGCGTGCCCAAGCATCTCCTGGATCACGCGGATATCGGCCCCGTTCTCCAGCATCAGCGTGGCCAGGGTATGGCGGAACAGATGGCAGCCTCCCATCTTGCCGATCTTCGATTTCTCCACGTAATCGCGCACCAGGTTGGTCAGATGGGTCCGCTCGAACGGCAGGCCCATGTCTGAGAGAAACAGCGTGCCATCGTCGCCGCCGACGGACAGCTTGGGCCGGGCTTCCCGCAGATACTTGTCGATCCACGCCAGCGCCCGCCCGGCGATAGGAATCATCCGGTCCTTTTTCCCCTTGCCCTGCCGCACGAACACCGTTCCCCGGTCCGCGTCGACGTCGAACAGGTTGAGGTGGGCGACTTCCATGCGCCGCATGCCGGTGGAATAGAACGTCTCCAGGATGGCGCGGTCGCGCAGACCCGCCGCAGTGGCCGTGTCGGGCTGCCGCAGGACCTGTTCGGCTTCCGCGGCGCTCAGCACGTATTTCGGCAGCCGGTTCTCGAGGCGCGGCAGGATCAGCTCCGAAGCGGGATTGTGCAGGATGTGATTCTCCCGCGCCAGCCAGCGGAACCAGCCTTTGAGCGCCCGTATCCGCTCATTTTGCGTGCGGAACGTGAGCGGATTTCCGTCCTTCTTGCGGTACTGATAGAGCCAGCGCTGATAGCGTTCGAGCATGGGCCGCGTGATCTCGGCCGCCTGTTCCAGGCTACGCTCGTCGCACCAGTCGATGAAGTAGGTGACGCAGGCGCGGCGCGTGACGATGGTGTCGCCGGAAAAATTGTGGGACTCCAGCCAGGCGAGGTGCTGCTCCAGCAGCGCGCGCATGGGATTGCCGGGCGCCGGCGGGGGCGCGTTGGAACGTTTGCGGCGGCGCATGGCTAACGCTCCCTGCCTGCGGCTACGGTGGAAGCCGGCGGCGCCCCGGTATCAGTGCGTTCCGCCGGAATCCGCTGAAAACCGTTTCGCGGGTCCGCCGTTATTGAGTTTGGGGCGCCCGTGCCAGGTCCGTCCGTGGGCCGGTCCTGGGGCGTCCATGGCCCGTCCTTCCCGTCTGTCGCCCCGTCCTTGTTCCCGCCGTAGCGGTGGACGCGTAGCAGGCCGCCGCCAATCAGGCCGGGGAAGACGGGCTGGCGCGGATCGGCGGGCCGCTCGAAGTACAGCTCGTAGACGATGGTCTGCCCACGCCCGCCGTGATGAATGATCAGGTATTCGAGCTCCTCCAGTTTTCGCAGGTGCCGCTTCACCTGGGCGTCGCTCCAGCCGGTGTGCCGGCGCACGTCGCGGCGGCTAAAGCGGTAATCGCTCCGCTGCATCTGGAGGCGCTCGCAGGCGGCCCGCACCATGTCGTCGACCAGCAGCAACAGGCGCCGCGTCTGCGGCGGCAACTCGTCGAGGGCGCGGCCGAGCACGTGCTTGATGAGTTCCTCGGCCATCTCCACATCTTCGGGCGTGGACTCGATGTACTCTAGCGGCTGGCCGTCGCAGACCGCCGTTTGCACGGGGCGTTGGTGCTGAAACAGCAGCGTAATGGCGCGGATCAGCGACAGGAACTTCAGGTGATCGCGGCGCGTGCGCGTCAGGCCGTCGGGGAAGGTCAGCCGCCCGGCATAAGGATTTACGACGGGGATCGGCTTCAGCAGGCGTTGCGCGTTGCGGTGGCGGGTGAGGATCTGCTGCCGGCGGCGTTTGGCGAGCAGCCCCTCCAGCGTCTGCGCCTCGCGCTGGATGCGGTGGATGGCGCGGGTCTGCTCGCGGTCCTCGTCCACGGCCAGCACCAGGCAGCGGTTCAGCAGCTCCTCATCGATCTCGATGGCCGTGGTCGTGAGGAAGATCATCACCGGGCCTTCGACGCGGTACTCATGGGTGACCAGCCGGCCGCTGGCCGGATCCTTGCCGGTGGAGGCGATGGTGAGCACGCCCTCGCTCTGCAACAGCTTCAGCGCATAGGCGGCGCGCTGCGCGCCTTCCTCTTCCGCGATGGCCAGGATCTTGTGCTTCAGATCCGTCTCGCCCATGTAGAACAGCGACTGGCCCGTCATCGCCGAGTACTCCACGCGCTGTTCTTCCGGCATGAAGGCGAGCGCCGCTTCCATCAGCGAGCTCTTGCCGGCGGCGGAACTGGATTGCACGATCACCGCCAGCGGCGTATCCAGCAGCCGGGACACCGCCGCCAGATAGGCCACCTTCTTGTTGATCTCCTCGCCCACGACGCCGCACCGCGCGAAGTCTTCCAGGATGCGCTCCATCAGCCGCGGATCGCGCAGCAGCTCGAGCGCTGCGGCCCGGTCCTCGGCGGCCATGCCCGCCGCCTCCGGCTTCGGCTCCAGATCTTTACGCATCTGCTCGTCCTGGATCGCTTCCAGCCTGCCGAGCACGAAGCCCAGATCGTGTTTCAGCGTCTCTTCGCTCAGGCCCATCTCGAGGGCCGCCTGTTTGATGAAAGCGGCGCGCTGGTGTGCTGTGTACAAGTTCAGGGTATCCACGTGGAAACCGCCGCCGCGGGACGCCAGCAGATTCACCTTGAGCGAGTCGTAACCCGGATTTTTGCCGAAGCCGCGCACGCGATACCGCCGGTCGCCGCGCGTGATGATGATTTCATGGTCGCGGACTTCCACGGGTTTCTCAGAGATGGCTGGCGGGGGCGGGGCGGTAGCCGCCAGCGCGATCTCCGGCGGCTGTCCGGCGGCTAAAGAACAAACAGGGTTGCTCATACTTATTTCTTTAGCTGCCGGTTCTGGAGGTTCTTGCTCGGGCGCCGGCGCGGCAACGATCTCCACCCTCTCCCTGCCTGGGGGCCTGCCCTTGCCGAGCCACTGCGCTTTGTTCAGCAGGATGGCCAGGCTCTTGGCTGCCGGCGTCACCTTGAGCGCGTATTCGTTGGCGTCCATGCCCTTGGGAAACAGCACGCGGAAACACTCGATGCCGAGGGCCATCAGCTCGCCGGCCAGCGTGGCGGCCGCTTTCTCTCCGGCTTCGTCGCGGTCGTAGGCGATCAGGACCCGCGTGGTGCCGTGCTTCCGGAACGCCGCCTGGTGATCCTCGGTGAAGCCGTTCACGCCGTAGCTCGCGGTCACGTTCCGGAACCCCGCGCACCAGAAAGTGAGCGCGTCGATCAGCGCCTCGCACAGGATGATCTCCTTCGAGGCTTCGAGCGCCGCCTTGTTCCACACGCCGCGATGCGGCCCGGGCAGGTACAGGTGCAGCGGCGTGCCTGGCCGCAGGCTCTCGGTAATCTTGCGCCCGTACATCTCCACTACCTGCCCTGGGCCATCGAACACGGGGATCACCAGTGAGCCGTTGAAGTGCTCGTGGCCGGTGTCCCGCAGGATGCCGAGCTTCTGCAACCGGCCGCGCATGTCGGCCCCGGCCACACGGTTCGATGCCGGCAGCCGGTAGCCCAGTGTGCGGTTGGCGTAGCCGAGTTGAAACTGGCCGATCATCTCCGGATGGTTCAGACCGCGCTTCTGGAGATAGGCCAGCGCCTCGGGCGATTGTTTCAGCGTGTCGTGGTAGAAGCCGGCGACCTGCACCAGGAGCCTGGCGTCGTCGCCGCCACGGTCGATGGGCGGCGGCAGTTTGCGCACGGTGGACTGCCGCACGGGCGCCGCCGCCTCGGCCAGCGCCGGATGATCGGCGCGCAGCAGTTCGACGGCGTGCCGGAAACTGACGCCCTGGGCCCGCATCACCCAGTCGATGACGGTGCCGCCGGTCTGGCAGGCGCCCAGGCAGTGCCACAGATTCTTTTGGGGAGTGATGACGAGGGAGGGTTCGTGGTCGTCGTGGAAGGGGCACAGGCCGATCAGATCCGCGCCGTGGCGGGTGAGCTTGACGCCGCGCGCCTCGGCCAGGCGCTCCAGCGAGACCTCCTGCTTGAGCCGTTCGATCACCTCGCCGGAGATGCGGGCCATCCCAAAAACCTCCCGAAACAGGATTGCATAAGAACGAGCCGTCAACTAGCTCTTATGCTATACTGATAGTCGCATATGAGAGAGGATATGGCAAGCCTTTCCGCTACCCCCTTTTATCCTGGTCTCGTGAAGAAAAAGGCTCCCCCCGAGTTGCGGTTTCACGAGCGCCTGGTTTCGCTCCGCAAGGAGCGCGGCCTGACCCAGCAGGCTCTCGCCGGGATGGTCGAGATGCACATCTCGCAGATCCGCCGCTACGAAAGCGGCCAGTCCCAGCCCACGCTCGACGCCATCCGTAAGCTTGCCGTCGCACTCAGCGTGAGCGCGGATATGCTCCTTTTCGAGAAGGATGAACGCGGCCCCGACGAAGACCTGAAGCTTCAGTTCGAAGCCGCCAGCCGTCTCGACCCGGAAGAGAAGAGCGTGATTCGTTCGGTGATTGAAAGTATCGTGTTGCGCAACACCGTCAAAGCTGCTGAACGCCGCTTCGTCCCGGCCGATTCCGGCCGCTAAAAGGAAACCATGGAACCGGATCTCGATCAGGAACGCCGCGAGGCCCACGCCTTGCTGGACATGTTGCCGGCCGAGAAACTGAACGCCGTGCGGAGTCTGCTGGAAGTGATGGTGGAGCCGCTGGCGCGTTCATTGGCACTGGCTTCGGTGGAAGAGGAAGAGATCACGCCTGAAACGGCCGCCGCACTGGACCGCGCCCGTGCTTCACTTACCTGCGGCGAAGGCATCCCGCACGAAGAGATCCTGCGCGAGTTCGGGCGGAAACAGTGAGTGAAGAACCGGAGCGGATCCTGGTCCTCTGGTCGCCGGAAGCACGCGCTGATCTGAGGGCCATCGATCGGGAGACGGCCATGCAGATTCTGTACTGCATTGATCGTTACCTGACCAACCGCACGGGCGACGTGAAAAAGCTGAAGCCGCCGCGGACCGGCTTCCGCCTCCGCTGTGGCGACTACCGGGTGTTCTTCGATCTCAAGGGCGAGAACACCATCGAGATCACCGGTGTCCGCAACCGCCGCGAAGCTTATCGGTGAAGGGGGTTATCTCACCCAGCCCTTCACCGTCTTGGCGTCCGAGTTCAGGCGCTTGGCGATCTCACCGAAGGCCATGCCGGCGGCGTGCAGTTTTCTGGCTTCGGCCTGGCGCGCCCGGTAGGCGCGGCTCCGGCAGGCGCCCTGGCAGAACTTGCCGTCCTGCCGCACCTCGGCCGCCACCTCGAACCAGCGCCCGCACTGCTCGCACTGGCGGTACTCCTTGTTGCCCGTGATGCCGTGGGCAAACTGCAACCACAGCGCGCCGATCAGGCTCTCGGGCACGAAGTGCATCTCCAGTTCGGATCTACGCCGGTCGATGTGCCACAGCATCTTCGGCACCGCGCCGTGCTGGGCCAGCTTCTTATTCACGAACCGCTGTAGCGCGTACCACGCCGGCTGAACCACGTCCCCCGGCTGGAACC